>JBHIAB010000159.1:0-8506 GCA_046758385.1 Methylomirabilia bacterium
CGACAGAGATTGAAGATAAGCTGGTGAAGAGGTTCAAGTCAAAAGGGATCATCTCGAACTTCGCGGGACCCTGCCCCAGCGCCACCTTTGACCTCAACGGGTTCCCGGTGACGACGGGTAGCAACACGCGCTATAAGGACGGCAGTTGTGCCACGCTGGCCAACGGGGTGGAGGTGGAGGCCAGGGGCGTGACGATGCCCGACGGGACCAATCAGGCCACCAACGTGAAGGTTAAAGGGGCGGGGGTGCAGCCGGTGGGGAACTTTGAGGTCACAGGGATCATCTCAGGCCTCGCGGGAACCTGCCCCGACACCACTTTTGACCTCGATAATAATGCTGGGTTCGTGGTGACGACCGATACGACCACGCAGTACACGGGCGGCACGAACCTCAGCTGTGCCGACCTGCACGACGGGGTGAAGGTGGACGTGACGGGCGTGACGCAGAAGGGGACCAATCTGGCCACCGAGGTGGAGATAAAGGGGGCACCGGCGCCAGCGAACTTTACGGTCAAGGGGACGATCTCAAGCCTCGCAGGAAATTGCCCCGACAGGACTTTTGAGGTCGCTGGGTCGGTGGTGACGACCGATATGAAGACGCAGTACACGAGCGGCACGAACCTCGGCTGTGCCGACCTGGACGACGGGGTGAAGGTGGAGGTGACGGGCGTGACGCAGCCCGACGGGACGACCAACCTGGCCACCGAGGTCTCGTTTGTAATATAAGGTGGCGGCATGGTCATACCGCAGAACGCCTGGTCTAACGCCTTCCCCCGTTAGGCGGCACCGGCGCAAGTACTCACGGTACGCTAGAAGTATCCCACGGGCGTCGGGGCCACCCTCGGCGCCCGTGGTGTTTGGGGTGCCCCGAAGCCCCCAGGGACCGGATCAGGACCGAAGCGGACGCCCTCCTGGGGCCAGCCCGAACCCATGGGGGGGCGAATCGGGAGACCCGCCGACCCTGGGCCCTCAGGTAGGGCAGGGCCGCCTGAGTCCGCTCCCCGATGACCCGCCGCTCACCCTAGCCCTCGGTCGGGGTTTTCAAGGGAGTGCCGAAGGGCGCTGTCTTCCCCATGAGCCGGCGTCCGGGGCTCCAGTTGCGCGATTCCCCGTGGCCTGAAAGAAAAGATAAAGGCTCGCGCTCAGGTGCCGATTAACGAGTATCTTGACGAGCCTCAGACAGGTGAATGAGCTGCCGGACGTACCCGATGCCAACACCGAGATTCGCGAGGAGCCAAGGCTCATCCCCCTTGACATCAAGCTCCCGGGTACGGATGGCTACGCCGTCCAGAGCGTGAACGGCGTCCGGATCGGCGACCGCGTGCCAGGGTCGGTGACGCGGCAGCTCACCGAGGCCTACTGCCGACTCGTGGACTTCGACTTGGTGGCCCAGCACCTCAAACGGCTCGGCTGACGTCCGGTTGCGCGCGACGGACGAGGCGGGGCGGGCGACTCCGGCCCCCCGCCAGAGCTCGTCCAGCTGCTCATCCGGCACCTCTTGGCCTCGGGCGAGCCAGCGGAAGTCCTCCTCTCGCCCGCTCCCGGCAGGTTCAGCAGCTGTTCGGAAAGATCCTGGACGTTTGGTTCCTCGCGGAGGGCTGCCACGCTTTTCCCGTGCTAGTTGAAGAGCGCGAGGGTGGGCGTCCCGTCGGCGGCCACAGGCGGGGAGGGGTCAAGGGCGTCTTGACAGCCTCCGGGTGGTGGCACACAATCCCTCCACGACTTGACTCGTCCCAGAAGGAAGGGCGGGTTCTCCAACGGCAAAGCGGTCAAGATCGGAGAGTCGGAGCGGGAGAAGCCGCCGGTGCATTAGCTCGTCTTGGTCTGCGATACATGGCTGCTGGGCAGAATTGCTAATCAGCATGTGGTGGGTTCGAGTCGTACCGCCGACTCAAGGATTTCCGCCCAAAGGCCGTGCCACACGAGCAGGTGATCCACACCCGGTAGCCTTGCGGCGTCGGCTCCGTCGCGTCCGCAGTCATCTTGCCGCAGGAGCGGCGCGCGTGCCTCGTGGTATGCTCGGCGAGGCATGATCAAGGCGGAGCTGCCGACCCCCGCGCTGCTGCTGGATCTGGATCGCTTCGAGCGGAACCTTCAGAGGATGGCTGCTCACCTGAAGAGTGCGGGGAAGCAGCTCCGTCCGCACGCCAAGACTCATAAGTGTCCAGAGATTGCCCGGCGCCAGGTCCAGGCTGGCGCGGTGGGGGTCTCGGTGGCCAAGGTGAGCGAAGCCGAGGTGATGGCCGCCGCGGGCATTCGGAACCTCCTCATCACCAGCGAGGTAGTGGGGCCCGAGAAGATCACCCGGCTCCTCCGCGTCCTCGATCGGGCGCCCGAGACGCTCGTGGTGGTCGACCATCCCGACAATGTGCGGGAACTGGCGGAGGCCACGGGTGGCGCTGGCCGCCGACTCAACGTCCTAGTGGATGTGGACGTGGGGGCGCGCCGGACGGGGGTCCCGCCGGGTGAGCCCGCGCTCGAGCTCGGGCGCGCCGTCGCCGCCCAGCCATCACTCAGGCTGCGCGGCCTTCAGGGGTACGCGGGACAGTGCGCTCATATCGTCGGCGTCGCCGAGCGCCGGCATGCGTCCCACCGGGCGATGGAGCCCTTGCTCGGGACGCGCGACCTCTTCGAAAGGAACGGGCTCTCGGTGGAGATCGTCAGCGGCGGCTCGAGCGGGACGTTCGATATCGACACCGAGCTCGCCGGGCTCAGCGAGCTTCAGTGCGGCTCCTACTGCGTGATGGATCTGGACTACCGACGGATCGGCGGCAGGCACGGCGAAGCATACGATGAGTTCGAGCTGGGGCTGACGGTGCTCGCCACCGTGATCAGCGTCCCGAACCCGGGAATGGCGATCGTCGATGCCGGGTTGAAGGCCTTCTCCACCGACCGGCCGTTGGTGCCCGAGGCGGTCGAGTGGCCGGGGATTCAGTACTCCTGGGCGGGGGACGAGCACGGACGGCTCACGATCGCCGAGCGGCGGCTGACGCCGCGCCTCGGCGAGCGGATTGAGTTCTTCCCGCCCCACTGCGACCCCACCATCAACCTCTACGACCGCCTCTATGCGGTCAGGGGCGAGACGGTCGAGGCCGTCTGGGAGATCTCGGCGCGCGGCCGCTCCCAGTAAGCCCGAGCGGGCCGCGCTCCCGCCATCGCTCCCTCCTATTCGGGCAGCCCCGCCTCGCCGGGATTGCCGTTGCCCCTCTGAGGTCCTACGAGACGCGCTGAGGGCCGTTCGCCGGATGGACCATTGGGCGGGGTGAGGGAATGGCACGAGGCACCCCGAAATGTGATTCTCTTCACAAATAGCCGCCGGTGTACCCAGATTTTGAGTCGATGCGCCCCCTTGACCGGCGCTTCATCTGCCGTGTAGCATCGGCCATGCTCCTGAAGGGGCTCCTGACGCCGGGAGGGCCACGGTGGCAGCCGCCCGCGCGCGTTCGGCCCCGGGTAGGACCGGGCGAAGAGGGCCTTTATCGCGCCTGTGCTCCGTCCAGACGCTTCAGGCCGACGACTGCCAGTTCATCCTCCCGTGCAACGGCGACCGGGTCTTCGGCATGGCGCAAGACCACGAGATGACCTTCACCATGCCGCGCTCAAAGGCGGATGAGGTCCTGAAGGGTCTGGAGGCGACCCACAAGGCCGGCCAGCGCTACCCAGTCCCGACCTTCATGCGCTTCCAGCCCGATATGCCCGGCCCGTACAACAAGATGATGGAGTATCCGCGGGAAGGGGCCGCGGAACGGTCCCCATCGCCGCGCTCCGACCTGTAGCTCTCTTCGCAGATCTTCGTCACAGTCACCCCGGAATGAGGGCCGGAGGAGGAGGCTGGCTGTCTCCGGCGTTGCAAAGGAGGTTAGTTTCAATGCGGAACGGCGGTGAAGTCATCGTGGAGTACCTGATCCGTGAGAAGGTCCCCTATGTTCTCGGAGTGTGTGGCCACGGTAACGTCGGCTTGTTGGACGCCCTCTACGACCGGACCGACGCCATCGCGACCATTTCCACTCGACATGAGCAGACTGCCGGCCACATGGCTGACGCCTACTTCCGCGTGGCGCACCGCCCGGTGGCCACACTCACCTCGTGCGGTCCCGGATCCTGCAACATCCCCATCGCGTTGGCGTGTGCGTTCATGGATTCGTCGGCCTTCCTGGCCATCAGCGCGAACGTCCCGACCTCCCAGTTCAACCGAGCCCCATTCCAGGAAACGTACCGCCACTTCCAGGCCGACTACCCCTCGGTCATCCGACCCTACGTGAAGCAGAGCTGGCAGCCCACCCGCGTGGACATGCTGCCCACAGCCCTGCGGCAGGCGTTCGGCACCATGTTGAGCGGCCGGCCCGGCCCCGTGAATGTCGATATCCCGTTCAACCTGTTCAAAGAAACGGACGACGTGGATGTCCCCGAACCAGTCGATTGGCGGCAAGGAATCAGCTCTCGAAGCGGTGGGGCCCCTGAGCTGGTCCAGCAGGCGTTCGAGCTGTTGAGCCGGGCGCGCCGCCCGCTAATCCATGTCGGGCACGGAGTGGCCCTGTCCGAGGCAGGGCAAGAGCTGACGGTCTTTGCGCGACGGATGCGCATCCCGGTCATTTTCTCCCCCAACGGGTTCGGGACGCTGGACATGACCGATCCGCTGGCGATCGGGTTCATCGGTCGCAACGGAACCTTTCCCGCCAACGAGGCGGGGCGGACCTGCGATGTGCTGCTGGCCCTCGGGGTGCGGTTCGATGACCGCTCGAGCAGCTCCTGGATTCCCGGCTACTCGTTCAACATTCCGCCGACGAAATTGATCCACGTCGACATCGACGTGCAAGAGATCGGCCGGAACTATCCCGTCCACCTCGGCATTGTCGGCGATGTGCGAACGGTGCTCCGGCAGCTGCTCGCGCTCGGGGAGACGACGCCGGCGGAGATGAGCGGGCGAGAGGCCTGGCTGGAGGACATCTTCAAGTGGCAACGAGAGTGGGAGGATTTCATCGGCCCCGGTCGGAGTAGCAAGGTCAGTCCGATTCACCCTCAGCGGGTCGTGGAAGCGCTCAGAGCGGTTATGCCGGATGATGGCATCATTACCGCGGACTCCGGCGTGCACCACAACTGGATCGTTCAGTTCTGGAAGGCGCGACGGCCGCAGACGGTGCTCAACACGTGGGGGTTCTCGGCCATGGGGTTCGGCGTCTGTGGTGTCCTGGGCGCGAAGCTGGCGGCGCCCGAGAGGCCCTGCGTGTCGGTGTGCGGGGATGGCGGCTTCATGATGCGGCCAGACGTCCTGTGCACCGCTGTCGAGTACAACATCCCCGTCGTCTGGCTCATCTGGAACAACTTCGCTTACGGCGCGATCCGTGACATTCAGACCGGGCTCCTCGCGAAACGAGAGATCGCCACCAGCTTCGTCCGAGAATCCACCGGGGAGCTCTACAACCCGGACTTCGTGGCGCTCGCGCGGGCGTGCGGAGTTGACGGGATCCGGGTGGAAGAGCACGCCGATCTGGCGGGGGCCATCGAGCACGCGATCAAGGCCAGCGCCCCCTTCGTGCTGGACGTGCACGTCGATCGGGACATCAAGCCGCCCACCACCGGAACCTGGGAACTGCCGCCTCTGCCTTACGGGGAGCCGGTCTTCGGCAAACGCCGTCTCCCAGGGACGGCCTGATGAGCGCAAGCTAAACGGGAGGAAGTTCGGCAGGGGGGCGTAGCCCCCCTCCGAGCGCAACCTGGGAGGTCGAGATGGCCACAGATGAGAAAAAACTGAAGCCGAAGGTCATGCGGATGGAGGAAGCGTTCTGGGAACTCCCGCCGGGGCACTCTCAGGCCTTCTCCAAGATGCTGGTACATCCGACCAACGCCGACACGACGCACTTCGATTTTCGCATCTCCAGCTATCAGCCGAAGGGGTACGCAGGGGTCCACGTCCACGAGGTTGCGGAGAACCTGTACTACATCCTTCAGGGCAAGGGAATCGTGGAACTTGACGGGGTGAAACACCTGGTGGAGCCCCACACTGTGATTCATATTCCACCGGGGGTCCGGCACGGAATCTTCAACACGGGCGTGGAGGACCTAATTTTTCTGGTGGCGGCGTCTCCGCCTTACGACATGCCAGAGGTGAAGCAGACCGGAGGCCGCGAGTCATGAGTGCCGGACGGCACCCAGCGGCTGACCCCGACCCGCGCGAGAGGTAACCTCACCCCACGATGACGAGATTCCCATTCCTCTTCAGCCGAGGCCAGATCGGGCGGCGGAGCCTCCGCAACCGCATTCTGATGGCTCCCATGGAGAAGAACCTGGCCACCGCTACCGGTGCTGTCACTCAGCGGTACGTCGACTACTGCGAGGCACGAGCTGCCGGGGGTGCCGCTCTCATCGTGTTGGAGTCGATGTATGTCGACCCGGCCGGGAGAAACCACCACTACCAGCTCGGCCTCCACGACGATGCGCTCCTCCCCAGGTACCGACAGCTGGTCGAGGCCTGCCATCGCCACGGGGCGCTGGTCGGAGCAGAGCTACAGTTCGCGGGGCGCGAGACCTCATCCATGGTCACAGGCACCCAGCCGGTCGCCCCGTCACCGGTACCCTGTAGCGTGCTGGCGGGAGGAGAGACGCCGCGCGAGCTGACGATCCCGGAGATCCGCGGTCTCGTGCGGAAGTTCGCGGAGGCGGCCCGCCGTGCCGTGGAGGCCGGGTTCGATGCCATCGAAGTCCACGGCGCACATGGCTACCTCGTCGGCCAATTCCTCTCCCCGTACTCCAACCGGCGGGACGACGCCTACGGTGGAGACTTCGCCCGGCGGCTCCGGTTCCCCCTCGAGGTGATCAGAGCGGTCCGGGAGGCAATCGAGCCGGAGACGCCACTGCTCTACCGACTGAGCGCCGAGGAGCACGTGGAGGGAGGCCTGACGCTGGCTGACATCTGCCGGATCGTGCCGCGCCTGGAGGCAGCCGGCATCGATCTTCTGGATGTTTCGTCGGGGATCTACGAATCGGCAGTGCAAATCGTCCCGCCGATGGAGTTCCCGCAGGGGCACCTCGCCCGCGCGAGTCGGGAGGTTCGGAGGCACGTGAAGATCCCGGTGAGTGTCGCCGGCCGCATCACGGACGCTAGCGTCGCTGAGCGAATCCTCGAGGCCGGAGACGCGGATTTTGTGACCTTGGGCCGGGCGCTGCACGCCGACCCGGAGATGCCCCGAAAGAGCCTCGAAGGACGGCCGGAGGAGATCTGCTACTGCGTCGCATGTCTGAAGTGCAGCGATCTGCTCGGCCAGAACGCCACAGTGCTCTGTCTTGCCAACAGCCACACGAGTCGCGAGCGGGAGTATGCGATCCGCCCGGCGGGGCGGCGTCAGCGAATCGTGGTCGTCGGCGGTGGGCCCGGGGGACTCGAGGCCGCGCGTGTCCTCGCCCTGCGTGGCCATGCCGTGACACTCTTAGAGCGGACCGCCGAGCCGGGCGGTCAAGTCCTGCTCAGCCGACTGGTCCCCCAGCGGGAGGAGCTGGCTGGACTGATCACCTACCTCGCGAGGGCGGTGGCGCGGGCCGGCGGCGAGATCCGCCTGGGCATCGACGCAACGGTAGACTCCGTCCTGCGAGAGGAGCCGGACACGGTGGTGATGGCGACCGGGGCGCGGCCGGGCGTGCCGCCGATCCCCGGCATCCTGGACAGTCAGACCGTCGATCCCTTCGAAGTCCTCCGCCGGCCGGCCCCCGGCGTCCGTCGGGCGCTGGTGATTGGAGGTGGCATGCTGGGCGTGGGTGTGGCGCACGTCCTGGCGAGTCGAGGTGTCGAAGTAGTCGTGGCCGAGGCCGGGGAGCAGCTGTCGGGGGAGCTCGGCCTGCGTCCGCGGTGGCAGTACGTTGCCAACCTGCGGAGCCGGCAGAACGTGACCATCCATCTGTCTACCACGGCGGAGGAGCTGTACTTCGACGGCGCGCTGCTCCGGAGACGGGGAGAGGATCTGAAGCTCGGCGGCCTCGACCTCGTGGTGCCGACCCGGCCGTTGGTGCCTGTCAACGAGTTGAGCGACGCCCTAAAGGCGCTGCCCGACGGCCCGTCAGTCTTCGAGGTGGGCGACTGTGTGATGCCCCGGACGGCGTTCGAGGCGGTCCAGGATGGCGCCGCTCTCGGCCACCGCCTGTAGCTTGAGCCGCGGCTGGCCGAAGGCCGCGGGAACGGGCAGCCTTTGAGAGCGCACATCTTTTCGCTTACGCTCTTTCCCGATCCGATATTATGCAGGGGCGTAGGCACGATAAAAGCCCTCCCGCCTGGGGGCCGAACCCACACGGGTGGCTGCCGGGCCTCCCCCTCCCGGCGTCAGGAGCCCCTCCAGGAGCATGGCTGATGCTACAGGTTCACGCCAGAATGCATTTCCTGCGGGATTCCATCCGATAGGACATAGGCTAGACCGAAGTTCCCCCGCCATCACGCCAGATAAGTAGGCATCACAACTTCGAAAAGTGCCGATTTCGGTATGATAGATGTAGCCAAGAGCGTATAGAGATTCAAGTGTCGA
>JBHIAB010000160.1:0-8475 GCA_046758385.1 Methylomirabilia bacterium
CCCTCCCGGAGGGATTTGGCGATGATGACGTCGGCGCGCGTCTGAAAGGCGTTGACCTCCAGATCCACGAGGTTCTCGAGCCTGAGGAGCCGGAGGTCGACCCCGAGGTCCCTCAGAGCCTCTGCCTGCTCGGAGGTCAAAGCTATGTTCTTGGGCGATAGGGGCAGGATGTGCACCGTCTCGATCCCGTTGACCGCGTGGTGAAGCTCGGCCAGAACCCTCAAGGCTTCCGGGTCATCCTCGGCCAGCGGGCCGGCGAGCAGTAGGTGGGGCGAGCGGCCGTTTCCGGGGAGGCGCGCTGCGGCCTCTTGGTAGGCCTGGATCACTCCCAGCGGGTCCTTCCAGCGATCGAAGCGAGCGATCTGTGCCACCAGGGGGATGGAGCGATCTTGAAGCTGGCCCATCTGGTATTTCTTCAGCGTGCTTCGGATGAATTTTTCCCCCGTGGGCGCGGTTAGATCCCGGTTGAGGTACCCGCACGGGTCAATGGAGGGGAGAAAGCATCGGACCGGGATCGTCAAGCCGGGAGGAACCTGCTCGGGCAGATGGAAGATGGCGGCGTCGCACTGGTTGACGTATCGGAGTAGCCAGTCCCATACCCTGCAGCCTGGATGGGAGGGGGTCATGGCTGGGATGTCGAACTGGACGTGCCCTCGCCACACAAAGAGCGTATCGGGGAACGTGGCCCGCCAGTGGTCGATGAGCCCTGCGGGTTGGGGGTCATGGAAGACGATCACATCGGGCGGGCTCCATTTGCGCTCTGCGATGAGCCCTTCCAGCATGCGCGCATTGGCCGCGGTAGTGTGTTGGTAGTGGAGAAGCATCTCCGCGGTGATTTCCACATCGGGGTTCCCCTGCAGCGCGTTGTGGAACGTCTTGGTGATCTCGAAGAATCCCTCGTCCCCGCCGATGACCAGCCACCTGGCCGGTATGCCGATCTGATTGGAGAGGGCGACGAGAGAGGTCAGGATGTCGGCGACGCCACCCCCTGCCCCGGAGGAGTTGACGTGCCAGACCTTCGCCTGGCCTGTGCCGTTGGGGAACGCCAGGTGGAATCTTTGGGTCAGGTGCCGGAGGCGGGCTAGAGCGGCTCCCCCGGCGAGCACCTGAAGCTCCTGGAGGTCAAACTCCCCCGGCTCGCGAACGGACGGCGGTCGTGTGAGTGGGCCCATCAGTTAGGTAATCGGCCGTCCGCGAGCATCCTCAATCCCCTTTAGCCCTATTTTCGATTTTTGGTCCTCGTCCCCCGGGGACGAAGAAAAAAAATCGAAGGTGACGGCAAATTGAGCACAGGGGGAGTCCATGCTCGGGGCTGGGGTAGAATACTGGGCATGTCCGATCCGACGATCCGTCCCTTGACCCTTACCGACCGCGACGCGGCCCTGGCGGTGATTAACGAGGCTGCGCGCTGGTACCGCGAGTTTCTCCCGCCGGAGGAGCACCGGGAGCCCGAAATGACGGCCGCCGACTGGGAGGCGGAAGCCCACCGGATGACTTGGTATGGGGCCTTCGTGGCAGGCACCCTGGTGGGCGTCATGGGGCTCGAGTGCGCTCGCGACGCTGCCCTCCTCCGCCATGCCTACATCCTTCCTGCGCACCAGCGAAAGGGGGTCGGTTCGCGCCTCCTGAGGCACCTAGAGGATCAAGTCCGGGGCGCGCGCCGGATCATCGTGGGGACATACGCCGGGAACTACAAGGCACGGCGCGCGCTGGAGAGGGCTCGGTACCGGCCCTCTCCGGACTCGGAGGCCGTACTCCGGGCCTACTACGCCATTCCGGAGGGCAGGCTGAAAAGCTCTGTGACCTACGAGAAGACCCCCTGAGGCCAGGCCCGGGGATCGCGTTGCGGCCAGTCCCAACGGCGAGAGTTCCGGGCGGCGCGGGGTATCCCTGGCCCGCCCCATGGGGGCGGCCTGGAGCCGGCTGCGTCCCGTCTTGTCAGGGCGCGGTGGAGCTCATGTGACCTCCAGGACACCCGCGCCGCTGATCTGGCTCGCCTTGAGCCTCTGGAGCGCCCGGTTGGCCTCCTCCAGCCGGAACCGTTCAACCTCGCTCCTGAGAGAGATCCGCGCCGCCAGGGCCAGCAGATCCTCGGCGTCGCGCCGCGTGGAGGCGGTGACCGAGCGGAGCGTGCGCTCGCCGTAGAGGAGGGAGTAGGGCATCTCGGGAATCCGGTCGATGTGGATGCCTGCCAGGGCCAGAGTTCCGCCTTTCCTGAGCTTGGCCAGCGCCAGGGGGATCAGCGATCCGGCTGGCGCAAACGAGATGGCCCGGTCGAGCGGTGCGGGCGGCTCAGCCTCGGCTCCGCCGACCCAGGCCGCTCCGAGTCGCTTGGCCAGGCTCTGGTGATCAGGACTCCGGGTGAACACGAAGACCTCGCATTGCCAGGCCCGCGCCACCTGGAGCGAGAGGTGGGCGGAGGCCCCGAAGCCGAACAGGCCCAACCGCTCCCCGGGCCTGGCCTCCGACAGGCGGAGCGCCCGGTACCCGATGATCCCGGCACAGAGGAGCGGAGCGACTTCCGCGTCGGAGAGCCCTCCCGGCAGCCGGTACACGAAGCGCTCCAGGGCCAGGGTAAACTCCGCATAACCGCCATCCACGTGATAGCCCGTGAAGCGGGCGTGATCGCAGAGGTTCTCGTCGCCCCGCCGGCAGTGCTCACACTCCCCACAGGTCTCGTGGAGCCACGGTACGCCGACGCGCTCCCCCTCCCGGAACCGGTTGGCTCCGGGTCCCCGCGCCTCGACCACTCCCACGATCTGGTGACCGGGCACGAGGGGGAGCTTGGGCAGCGGCAGCTCTCCTTCCACCTCGTGGAGGTCGGTGTGGCAAATGCCACAGACGGTGACCCGGATGCGGACCTGTGCGGGCCCCGGCTCCGGGATCGGCAGGTCGCTGGACTCGAGCGGCGACCCGCCGATCAGGTTCGGGCCCCGCAGCAGCATCCCGCGCATCTACCTGTAGGTGTCCGGCCTCAACGCCACCCAGACCATGAAGCTTCCTCCTGTGGGCCGGGGTCAGCGGGGCAGGTTTTCCACGTTCTCCCACCACGCCCGCATGCCGAGCTCACGGACCAGGGATCGCGCCCTCGTGAGGGAGTCGTCGGCTTTCGCTCCGTCACCCTGCTCGCGGGCGAGCTGGGAGAGGGTAAAGTAACATCGCGCGAGAAGGGGACGCATCCCGAGGGCCTTGGCCTGCTCGCTCGCCTGACCAAGCGGCTCCAGAGCCTGCGGGAAACCACCGGGGCCCACTCGGAGGTAGACGCCGGCGAGCACCTGAAGGGCCCTCGCCTGGTTCCCCCGTTCCTTGTCCCGGATGGCCAGGTCGCGCGCGATCTGCGCGGCCTCGAGCGCCTTCTTGGACTGACCGGCGAGGAGCAACCCCTCGGCCAGGTGCGCGCCCCAGAGCGCCCGGTAGGCATAAATGCCGAGCTGGTCGGTGAGCGAGACAGACTCGGCCAGGAGGTCGAGTCCTTGCTGTACTCGGCCAAGCACCACGTAGGCGTGACCGAGAACCGCCGACGGTATCGGACGCCACACGACCAGCTGGTGCTCGCGACAGGTGTCGAGACTCGCCTCGAGCAGCGGCACGGCACGGTCACACTCGCCCTGGGCATGCCACATCATCCCCTGGAACGTGGAGGCGATCGCGTGAACGTACGGGTGCCCGCCGGTGGCCGCCGCGTCCGCCCCTTTTGCTGCGCAGTCGTGGGCGAGGGCGAAGTTGCCGAGCTCCATGTGGGTGAAGGCGAGCCACCCGCAAGAAGAAACGTAGGAGAGGTTCACCGGCCCCAGGCGCCTGAACTCGTCGTTCGTCTCGAGGGCCTCGGTGTGCCGGGCCAGGATCTCCCGGGCCGTGTCGTAGGCCCCCAGCACGTGGTAGCTCGTGCCGAGGTACTGGCGGGCCGCGCGCTCGAGCATGACTGCCTCGGGCCGGGCGGCGATCGCCAGGCACTGCTGCCCGAACTCGATGGCCAGATCGGGCTCGCCCTTCATGTAATGATAATTGCTGAGGTAGGCGTAGACCTTCCCCAGCCGGCCCTCATCGCCGACCCTCTGGGCGAGCGACTCGGCCTCCCTTGACAGACGCAGCACCTCGTCGAGCCGGCCGAGCTGGAGCATCGGCGGGCAGAGCTCGAGGCGCAGGTCGATCGCCTGTTCGATGCGCTCCGGCCCCTCGGGCAGGCGCCCCAGCAGCTCGAGGGCCCGTTCCAGCCGCTTCACCGCCTCGCTGTTGGCCCCCAGCGCGGCCGCCTTCCGTCCGGCCTCGCGATGATACATCGCCCCGCGCGGCCAGTCCTCCGCCCGGGTAAAGTGGCGGGCCAGCTCCTCGGCATGCTCGAGGAGCCGGGTGGGGAACATCGACTCGATTGCGTCGCCAATCTCGCGATGCAACGCTTTCCGGTACTGGTTCAAGAGCCCCTCGTAGGTCACCTCGAGCAGCAGCGGCTGCGCGAACCGATAGATGTCGGGAGCGTTGTCCCTCTCGGTAATGGGGCCGAGGGCGACCAGCTCGGGGAGGACCGCGGGCACGGCGTCCGGGTCATCGGCCACGCGCTGGAGCAGCGCGGTGGTGAACTCCTGGCCGATGACGGAGGCCGTCTGGAGCGTCGACTTGAAGGGCGAGGGGAGCCGATCGATCCGCGCCGTCAGCAGGTCCTCCACGGTGGGCGGGATGCTGGCGGATCCGGTTTCGCCGAGCGTGCGTGTCACCTCCTCGATGAACAGGGGGTTGCCGGCCGTCCGATCGACGATGAGCGCGATCAGATCCGGGGAGAGGCTGTCGGCGATCTGCTTGGCGAGGGCTTGCGCATGGGTCGGGGCGAGGGGGTCAAGGGCGATCCGCTCCCCAAGGACTCCGGTCAAGAGCTCGGTGCTATCGGGACGGCCCGTGAGGAAGAACAGGGTGGAGCCCGGTACCCTGTGCTGAGAGGCGAGGGTGAGATATTCCTCGCTGGCTGGGTCGAGCCACTGGCAGTCCTCGAAGACGAAGACATGTGGTGCCTGGGAGCCGGCGTGCTCGGTCAGCTTGTCCAGGGCCCGTCTGATGGCCGCCTTGCGGTCCGCGGGGGAGAAGAGGGCGAAGCCCGCGTCGGGCGGTCCCACCCCGAGCAGGTAACGGACCGCTGGCCCGATCTGCTGCCCTTGATGACCCATTTCGCCGAGCGCCTTCTCGATCTTGGCGAGCGCGACTTCTTCGGGGTCGCCCTCGGTGAGGGCGAACGTGGCTCGGAGGATCTCGACGATGGGCCGGTAGGGCGTCGACCGCCCGTACGGCACGCAGTGACCCTCGAACCAGCGAGCGCCGGCGCCGTCGATCTGGCGCCGGAACTCGAGCAGCAGGCGGGACTTGCCAATTCCTGCCTCACCGACCAGCACCGCGACGCGGGGCTCTCCTGCCTCGACCTCGTCGAACAGCTTGAGGAGGCGGCCGAGCTCCACCTTACGGTCGACGAACGGCGACAAGCCCCGAGCCGAGGAGACCGCCAGACGCGAGGCTGCGCCTACACGGCGGACCGGCCGGAACACCTCGACTGGAGTGGCTTTGCCCTTGACCGAGCGGAGCCCGAGCGAGAGGCATTCCACGTAGCTGGCCACGAGCCGATGGGTCGAGGGGCTCATGGCGACCGTGCCTGCCTCGGCGACCGCCTGAAGGCGCGCGGCCAGGTTCACCGTATCGCCCTGCGCGGTGTAGTCCATTCTGAGGTCGTCACCGATCTTGCCGACCACGACGCGACCCGTGTTCAGCCCGATTCGGAGCGCGGGGGCGGCGCCCAGCCGCGCGAGGAACTCCTCGCTTCGGGCCGCCATCGTCTCCTGGATTTCGAGCGATGCCTGAACCGCGCGCAACGCGTGATCCTCGAGCGCAACGGGAGCACCGAACAGCGCCATGACGCCGTCTCCCGTGAACTGGTTGATCGTGCCTTCGTAGCGGTGGGTCACCTCGAGGAGGACGGCGAAGACCCGGTCCATCAGCTCGTGGAGCTCTTCCGGATCG
Source organism: Methylomirabilia bacterium (assembly GCA_046758385.1). GTDB lineage: Bacteria > Methylomirabilota > Methylomirabilia > Rokubacteriales > CSP1-6 > JBHIAB01. Next base: position 5,998 of record JBHIAB010000160.1, read on the forward strand.
AGGCGCTCGCCGAGCCCGGTGAAGTTCTGGATGTCGGCGAAGAACACGGTCACCTGCTTGCGCTCCCCCTCCAGGGCCGAGCGGGAGGTCAAAATCCGCTCTGCGAGGTGCTTAGGGGTGTAGGAGTGGGGAGCGGCGAATCGTCCCTTGGGTGCGCCCTCGGCGAGGAGGCTTCCGCACTCGTGGCAGAACTTGTTCTGGGGAGGGTTGACGGTCCTGCAGCCCGGGCATGGCAACCCAAGCCGATTCCCGCACTCGCCGCAGAACTTCGCGGTCGTGGGATTCTCATGCTGGCAACGGGGACACGTCATGCTCGACCCATCAGCTCGCCGATCGGGAGAACGTTGCTGTCCTCAGGTGACGTGATCTTAGTCCCGAGTCCGAGTGATCGTCAAGCCGGCGCCGGAGACGGGGACGGGTTGCGGCGAAGTCTGTTCCCTCTCCCTCGAGGGACACGGAGCGGGCCGGCTCAACCGGGGGTAAAGTTGATGAAATGAGCTGGCACACAGAGAGCAGCCGGTGCGACTGAAGAAGGAGATGGCCTGCCTCCTGATCGGTCTCCTCGCCCTGTTGGGGGTGGCTGCCCGGCATCAGACCGATAGCGTGACGTCCGCCCTGAAAGAAACAGGACTCACCTGGGAGACCGTCAGGTTTAACCGGGAGGCGATGGCGATCTTCGGGGGAGGCGGAGGAGTGTCCTCCCCGCTCTTCGAGCTCCTCCACGAGCACTGGCGACTCATTCCGCCCTACACGGACTCCCTCCTCGAGAGCCGTGAGCGTTGGCTCACCTCCCTGGGCCGGGCCATCGTCTCAGGATCCGGGCTGATAGGTGGAAAGACAGCACGGGGCTCGCTCGGCGATCCGCTTGCCGAATCCCACCAGCTGGTTCAGGAGGAGAGCGCTCTCTATTCGGCGATTGCCCGCATCCATCAGGAGAGAGGAGACGCCTTGACTCCAGAGGAAGAAAGGCGGCTTGCTGCCGCGACCGAAGCAGTGCCCGACCAGGTCGCCCGTGATGTGGCGCTACTCCTCTACACTGCGCTCGAGGCGGCGCGCTGGCGAGACCTGGCTTTCCGCCAGGTCGACAAGCTGGAGGAGACCGCAGCGCAAGAGGAACGGGTCGACCTCCATGACCCGGGATCGGACTTTGCCGGGTATGATTTGATTTTTCAGGTCGATTACTCTGCCCTCTTCACCGGTGCCGCCAATCTCGGGCTTGCGCTGGACGAGGCCATTCCCCGCCTGGATCGAGCCGACCTGGGCACGCCATTTTCCTTCCGCTGGGAGTCTCCTCTCGGTGTGATTCTTCTGAGCGGATCGGAGATGGTGAACCGGCACGGGGACGAGTCCTATCTCCTCCTGATCGACTTCGGTGGAGATGATTCATACACGAAGGGAGGGGGAGCAAGCGTTTCGCTCCCCGTCTCCATCTTGATCGATCTTGATGGAAACGACACCTACACGGGAGAGACCGGACAGTTCGGCAGCGGGCGGTTCGGCTATGGGGTCCTCCTCGATCTTGCCGGCGATGACTCATACGTGGTCGAAAAGATGGGGCTGGGGTTCGGCCGGTACGGGGTCGGGGTCCTGAAAGACAAGGACGGGCGCGACTCGTATGAAGCCGACGCTCTCGCTCAGGGGGCGGGGGCGATGGGGATCGGCATCCTGATGGATACAGAGGGAGATGATCGCTACCGGGCCTTCCAGTTCTCCCAAGGCTTCGGCTACGTCAAGGGCTTCGGCCTCCTTCTCGACGGTGAGGGCAATGACCAATACGTCGCTGATGATCGGGAGATCCGCTACCCCTCAGAGCAGACCTCCGAGCACAATGCCTCCTTCTCCCAGGGGGCCGGGCTCGGCCATCGGGCTGACGACGGCCACTCTCTTAGGGGGGGTGTGGGGCTCCTCCTCGATGTGGCAGGCGACGATCGTTACTCAGCCGGGGTATTCGCCCAGGGGGCTGCGTACTGGTACGGGACTGGGCTGCTCCTCGACGCTGCCGGAGATGACTCCTATCAGGGCGTGTGGTACGTGCAGGGGAGCGCTGCCCACTTCGGTCTTGGGGTGCTCAGGGACTTCGCCGGCCAGGATGCCTATCGGGCCTCGCATCACGTGGCGCTGGGGGCAGGGCACGACTTCTCGCTGGGGTTCTTTATGGATCAACAGGGCGATGACCGCTACGAGGCCCCGACCCTTTCATTGGGTGCGGCGAATGCCAACGGCCTGGGCATCTTCATCGAGAGAGCGGGAAACGACCGATACAAGACTCGTGGCGACTCTCTGGGCTTTGCCCGAATCACGGCCTCCCCCTCGAGTTTCCGCGGCTCCCTGCTCTGCTTGGGTCTCTTCCTTGACCTCGGCGGTGATGACATCTATCTCGGATCTTCAGGCGGAAACGGGAAGAGGTGGGTTCACACAGGAAGGACCGAAGCGGAGAAGGGGCTCGGCGTAGACGGGGAACACCTCGACTTTTCCTTT
>JBHIAB010000161.1:0-8430 GCA_046758385.1 Methylomirabilia bacterium
TCGGTGAGCGGCTGACGCCTCTGGCTGTTTTGGGCTCGATCGTCACGGTCGTCGGGATCTCGATCCTGCGACGCTAGGTTCTGATCCGACAGTGAACTCTCGATTTCTCCCTCTCCCCGGGTAGGGAGAGGGAAGTGGTCGATCTGATGTCGACTTTCGCGGTTGACCCCGACGGGGCCATTCGCTACCATCCTGGGCGATGAGTGCTTCCGCCCTCGCCCTAGGAATGGAACTCCCCGAGTACCACGCTCGCGCCGAGCCGCCTGCCGAACCCGCCGAGAATCGAATCCACGGCGATGAGGTCGCCAAGCAACTCGGATTCAAAGCCGGACTGGTTCCTGGGGTCATTGTGTACGGCTGGATGACCCGCCCGGTGGTGGAAGCGCTCGGTATCGAATGGCTCGAGCACGGAGAGTTTTCCGTGCGCTTCGCCAAGCCGATCTATTACGGGGAGCGCGCCATCGTTCGGGCAAGGGTGGCCCAACGGACGGCGGACTCGACCGCCATAGAGGTGAGTGCCCTCAACCCCGACGGTGAGACTTGCGCGACCGCGACCATGGGGCTCCAGCTTGGCGTCCACGCCACTGGACCCGACCCCGCGGCTTTCCCGGAGGCGCCCCTTCCAGCGGAGCGGCCGGTTGTCAGCCGTCGGCTGCTGGAGCGCCTCGAGGCCCTGGGAACCCCGGAGCTCCGCCTGGACGAGGCGACGGCTTCCGACTATCTGAGCAAGGTGAATGAGTCCCTACCTCTGTACTTCGGGGCCGGGGCTCCGGCACACCCCTTCATCTACCTGGATCAGGCCAACCGGGCCCTGGACCGGAACGTGCGGATCAGCCCGTGGATCCACGTGGAGAGCCACGGCCAGCATCTCGGGCTCTGCGACGTGGGAGAGCGGCTCTCCACCCGAGGCAAGATCGCCCGCCTGTACGAACGTAAAGGGCACGAGCTCGTGGAGCTGAACCTCCTTCTGGTCGCCGACAGCCGCCGGCCCGTGGCGTCGATCCGCCACATCGCCATCTATCAGTTGCGCCAGGCCGCATAGCTCCCATGGATCTCTTCGAGGCCATCGACACCCAACGCGCGATCCGGCGTCTCAAGGCCGATCCGATTCCCGATGCGGTCATCCGCCGGCTCCTGGACGCCGCCATCTGCGCCCCCAGCGGTGGCAATCGCCAGGGATGGAGCTTCATCGTGATCCGGAACGCCGAGGTCCGCGCGCGTCTTGCTGAGCTCTACCGCGAAGGGTTCCAGGAGCTCCTCAAGGTTCCTTACTACCGAGATGCCGCAACGGCGCCTCCCGACAGTCCCGCAGGGAAGCTGCTCGCATCGGCACGGCACCTGGCCGAGCACCTCCAGGAAGCTCCGGTCCTGATCCTGGCCTGCCTGAACACCGAGGGCGCTCCGCCGGGCCTCACCACGGGCTCCTCCATTTACCCGGCGGTCCAGAACCTCCTGCTGGCTGCCCGGGGGCTGGGGATCGGAACCACGCTCACCACGATCCATCGCTTCCGGGACGCGCAGGTCAAAGAGCTTCTCGGTATTCCGCCCGGGGTTGAGACCGCCGCCCTGATCCCCCTCGGCTACCCACTCGGGAAGTTCGGGCGACCACCCCGGAGACCCGCCCAGGAGGTCACCCACTTCGACCGCTGGGGGCAGCCGCCAACGTGGTAACAGTCCCCGATCTTCCCTGACAAAGACGTCTCAGGCGCTCGCCGTCTGAGCCCCGCTGTCCGACTCAATTGCGCAGTCCCGGCGATACTGCTACGATTTAGTCACCCACCGGGCAAGTTCCCTTGTATTTCGAGGACTGAGTGGCCCCAAGACCTCCCGTCATTTACAACATCTTCCCCACGCTCGTCGGCCCTGTGACCTCCTGGGTCGCGCACGCCGAGCGCGCGCGCCGGATGGGGTTCACCTGGCTCTACGTGAACCCGTTTCACTATCCGGGCTTCTCGGGAAGCCTCTATGCGATCAAGGACTACCGCCGGCTTCACCCGCTGCTCGAGACCCCCGAATCAGGCTTGGACGTCCAGACCTTGGCCCCAGTCGTGCGGTCAATCCGCGATCTCGGCCTCACGGTCATGATGGATCTGGTGATCAACCACACCTCCAAGGACAGCCCCCTGGTTACCTCTCATCCAGGCTGGTTCCGGCGAGACGCCACGGGCGAGGTGATCAGCCCCTCGGCTATCGACCCGGCCAATCCCGAGAACGTCACGGTGTGGGGCGACTTGGCGGAGGTGGACAACGAGGGCGCCAAGGATCAGGAAGGGCTCTGGGGGTTTTGGGAGGGGTTGGTCCACCGCTCCCTGGACCTCGGCTTTACCGCGTTCCGGTGCGACGCCGCCTACAAGGTCCCAGCCACCCTCTGGGATCGCCTAGTGTCACGGGCCAAGGCCAGAAACCCCAAGACAATCTTCGTCGCCGAGACGCTGGGGTGTAGACTCGATGAGATGCAAGCTCTAGAGTCCGCGGGGTTCGATTACTTCTACAACAGCTCAAAGTGGTGGGATTTGATGGCACCCTGGTGCCTCGAGCAGCACGAGCAGTTCCGGAAGGTCGCGCCGTCCATCTCGTTCCCGGAGTCCCACGACACGCCACGCTTGGCCGGAGAAACGGAAGGCAGCGAGGCGATCCAGCGCCAGCGCTACACCTTCGCTGCGGTCTTCTCCGAAGGTGTCCAGATCACCGTGGGCTACGAGTTCGGGTTCCGTCGGTCGCTGGACGTCGTCAAGACGCGCCCGTCCGACTGGGAGGAGGGGTCCATCGACCTCAGCCGCTTCATCCGGCGCGTGAACGACCTCAAGCTGGCCCATCCGCTCCTGGGTACCGAAGGCGTGCTACGCAGCATGCAGACAAGCGCTCCCGATGTCACGGCGATCCGCCGCTGGTCCGACGACGCAGGCACACACCGGGGGATCATCCTGATCAACCGGGACGCGGCTTCAGAACGCGAGGTCCGCGTCATCCCGGCCGAACTGCCGAGCTCACCCCGTCTGTACCGGCCATGCCGGGACGAAGCGCCGCCCCGCGGCCTGCCGGTGCCGGAGACCGTCCGGCTGGCTCCGGCAGAGGTAGCGCTGGTCATGGAGGCCCTGTGACCCTCTCGCCGGCCGAGGTCCAAGCCATCGCGAGCGGCGAGCACGGAGATCCCTTCGCCATTCTCGGGCCACACCTCGTTGGCACCGACAAGGGAACTCAACTCGCCGTGCGAGCCTTCCTCCCAGGTGCGGAGAAGGTGAGGGTGATCCCCCTCGGATCTCGCGCGCGGCCCCAGGAAATGGCGCAGGTCCACCCCGACGGCCTCTTCGAGGCGCTCTTCCCGACCCGGCAAGCGGTCTTCCCGTACCGGCTGGAGTTCGTCGATCACCAGGGGCAGGTCTCAGAGATCGAGGACCCGTATCGCTTCCCGGCGACCCTGACCGACTACGACCTCCACCTGCTGGCCGAAGGGGCCCACTATAGGGCCTACGAGAAACTCGGGGCTCACCCCACCGAGATGGAGGGCGTTGCCGGCGTGGTCTTCGCGGTGTGGGCTCCCAACGCCAGGCGGGTCAGCGTTGTGGGGAACTTCAACCAGTGGGACGGGCGTCGGCACTCCATGCGGCATCACCCAGGCGCCGGCATCTGGGAGATCTTCATCCCGGACCTCCATGAGGGGGTGAGGTACAAGTTCGAGATCATGTCCGGCTCTGGTGAGCCCCTCGCCCACAAGGCCGACCCCTACGCCTTCGCCCTCGAGCAGGACGCGCCCCGCACGGCCTCCGTGGTCTGCTCACTGGAGGGTTATGCTTGGGGAGACACCGCCTGGATGGCTGAGCGGCAGCGGCGCAACGCCCTCGACAGCCCCATCGCCATCTATGAGGTGCATCTGGGGTCCTGGATGCGGATGCCCGAAGAGGGGAACCGGTTCCTGACCTACCGCGAGCTGGCCGAGAAGCTGGGGGCCTACGTCCAGGAGATGGGATACACTCACGTCGAGCTTCTGCCTGTGACGGAACACCCCTACTACGGCTCCTGGGGCTACCAGAGCATCGGCTACTTCGCTCCCACCCGCCGATACGGGAGCCCTACGGAGTTCATGTGTTTCGTGGACCACCTCCACCAGCGCGGGATCGGAGTCATCCTGGACTGGGTTCCCGCCCACTTCCCCCGCGATCCGCACGGTTTGATCTACTTCGACGGCACCTACCTCTACGAGCACATGGACCCTCGCCAGGGGGAACATCCGGAGTGGGGCACCCTCATCTTCAACTACGGCCGGAACGAGGTCGCCAACTTTCTCATCGGCAACGGCCTCTTCTGGCTGGAGCGCTACCATATCGATGGGCTCAGGGTGGATGCGGTGGCCTCCATGCTCTACCTCGATTATGCGCGGAAGCCAGGGGAATGGATCCCCAACCGGTACGGCGGGAATGAAAACCTGGAGGCCATTGCCTTCATCAGGCGCTTCAACGAGATGGCGTACACCTCTCACCCCGGCACCATGACCATCGCGGAGGAGTCCACGGCCTGGCCACAGGTCTCACGCCCGCCGTATCTTGGCGGCCTCGGGTTTGGCTTCAAGTGGAACATGGGCTGGATGCATGACCTCCTGGACTACATGGGCCGTGACCCGGTCCACCGGAAGTATCACCACAATCAGCTCACCTTCGGGCTCCTCTATGCCTGGCACGAGAACTTCGTCCTGTCGCTCTCCCACGACGAAGTCGTGTACGGCAAGGGGTCGCTGCATCGGAAGATGCCGGGGGACGATTGGCAGAAGTTCGCCAACCTGCGCTGCTTCTACGCGTTTATGTACGGCCATCCGGGCAAGAAGCTCCTGTTCATGGGAGGCGAGTTCGGGCAAACTCGAGAATGGGACCACGACCAGAGTCTGGACTGGCACCTGCTGGGGATGGGGCCCTATCACGGGGGGCTCAAGCGGCTGGTCCAGGATCTGAACCGCCTCTACCGGAGCGAACCGGCCCTGCACCAGGTCGACTTTGACCCGGCCGGCTTTCAGTGGATCGACTGCGGCGACTGGGAGCAGAGCGTGGTATCTTTTGTGCGCCGGGCGAAGGATCCCTCCGAGTTCGTGCTGTTCGTCTGCAACTTTACGCCGGTCCCCCGGCACGGGTACCGCGTCGGGGTCCCCGTTGGGGGACAGTACCGGGAGCTGTTGAACACGGACGCCCAGGTCTACGGCGGGAGCGACGTGGGGAACGCGGGCGGCGCCCGGGCGGAGCGACACGCGTGGCAGGGACAGCCGCACTCGCTGGTGCTCACCCTGCCGCCGCTGGCCACCGTCGTCCTCAAGCCCACTCCGGCCGAACCCTAGCGGCGGGGGCGCCAGGCCGGGTCTCCACATGCCCGTCGCAGGAGGAGAGAGAGTATGGAAATCGTCACCCTGATCATCGCCGTGGTCGCCCTGGTCATTGCCGTCCTGGCCTTCGTCCGCAGCGGAGGCGCCCAGGACGTTCGAACCCGGGTCGACGTGCTGAGCTCCAAGACCGAGACGGCGCGGGACAGGACCGCCAATGCCCTCGACCGGCTCGAGCGGCTCATCCGGGGCAGAGAAAAACCCGAGTCGGAGAAGGAGGAGGAGTCCGGCGGATCCTCGACTCCCCAAGATCCACAATGAGGGGGTTGCTGCTCGTCGTGACCTTCGTCATCGGGGTGGCGGTCGGCGTTGCCGGGACCATCTCGGCCCCGCGCTACGCCGGCCAGTATCTGCCCCAGGTGGTCAGCGGAAAGGCTGAGCTCGTCGATGGAGAGGTCGCGCAGAAACAGCGACAACGAGGCCGGCTCCTGCTGACGGTGCTGACGCCGCAGGGGGCTATTCTCGCCACCTTTAAGGAGCGGGTCCCAGAGATCGACCTCCTGGTCAACGAGGGGGACCAGCTAACGCTCTCCCTTCCCCGGTATGAGCCGTTCGTGGAAGACCCGGCGATCGAGCGCGTGAGAAAAGGCAAGCAGGCCAAACCAACCGTCCAGCCTCCGATGCCGGCGGCCGAAGCTGAGCCTCAAGAGAAAGAGAAGGAGAAGCAGAGAGAGAAAGCGTCACGATGAGGTGCCTCGTCTGCTTCCAGCCTCACCGGCCGCCGGTCACTCCACTGGATCAAGAGCCACATCCTTGAAGTCGAGGCACCCCATGCCGTTCGGAGCGGATGCGCGCGCCGGGCAAGGGGTGAGGTTTCAGCTCTGGGCGCCCGGCGCTACGCGGGTGGAGCTCTGCTTGGAGGGAGAGAGCGCCTCGATCCCCATGGCGCTCGGTGTCGACGGCTGGACCCGAGTTGTCACAGACCGGGCGGGGCATGGCAGCCGCTATCGCTACCGAACCAATGGCGGCATGCTCGTGCCGGACCCTGCCTCCCGCTTTCAGCCTGAGGACGTCCACGGTCCGAGCGAGGTGGTCAATCCGGAGCGATTCGAGTGGACCGACGAGGGCTGGCAGGGACTGCCCTGGGAAGAAATGGTTTTCTACGAGCTCCACGTCGGCGCCTTTACCCCCGAAGGCACGTTCAAGGCTGCAGAGGAGCGGTTGGACTATCTGGCTGACCTCGGGGTGACCGCCGTGGAGTTGATGCCCGTCGCCGACTTCCCGGGGCGCCGGGACTGGGGATACGACGGCGCTCTCCTGTATGCTCCGGACCACCGCTACGGCCGGCCAGAAGACCTCAAGGCTTTCGTCCAGGCCTGCCACGCGCGGAGGCTCGCCGTCTTCCTCGACGTGGTCTACAACCACTTCGGCCCCGAAGGCAACTACCTCGGGGTGTACGCGCCTCAGTTCTTCAGCTCGCGCCACCACACGCCCTGGGGGGATGCGATCAACTTCGATGGTCCTGAGAGCGACACGGTCAGAGCCTTTTTCCGCGAGAACGCGCTCTTCTGGCTCACCGAATACCACCTGGACGGCCTGCGCCTGGACGCGGTCCACGCCGTCTATGATGAGTCGGCAACCCACATCCTCTCGGAGATCGCGCAGGCGGTGCACGCAGGACCGGGGACATCTCGTCGCGTGCACCTGGTGCTGGAGAACGACAAGAACGAGGCCCGTTACCTGCGCGCCGATCGGACGGGCAAGAGGCTGTACGCCGCCCAGTGGAACGACGACATCCATCATGCACTCCACGTCCTCACCACCGGCGAGCGCGAGGGCTACTACGGCGACTACCAGGACGCGACCGGAGCGCTGGCGCGATGCCTAACCGAGGGCTTCGCCTACCAGGGCGAGCACTCCCGCCACCGTGAGCGCCCGCGCGGGGAGCCGAGCCGAGGCCTACCGCTGACGGCCTTCGTCTCGTTCCTTCAGAACCACGACCAGATCGGCAACCGCGCGTTCGGCGAGCGCCTCACCACCCTGGCGCCCACTGCCGCCGTCCGGGCCGTCACGGCCCTGTCCCTCCTGGCCCCGGCGCCTCCCATGCTCTTCATGGGTCAGGAGTGGGCAGCGCCAGAGCCGTTCCTTTTTTTCTGTGACTTCGGTCCGGACCTCGCTCCTAAGGTCGTCGAAGGGCGACGGGCCGAGTTTGCCCGTTTTCCCGCCTTCCGCGATCCCGAGCTTCGCGCGAAGATTCCGAATCCTCAGGACGAAGCAACCTTCCGCCGCTCCATCCTGGGATGGCAGGCCCTGGGCGACCCGGAGCACCGCGGCTGGTGGGAGTGGACTCGCCACCTCCTACGTGTGCGGAGAGAGGAGATTGTGCCGCGTGTCAATGACACGGATCGGACCGATGCCCGGGCCTTCCGGTTGGGAGACACTGGGTTGGCGGTCGAGTGGCGCCTCGGCCAGGGAGTCACGCTCCGGCTGGTGGCGAACCTGGGGCCCGCACCCCTCACATCACCCACGCCCTGGGACGCCCCCGGCCGGTGTCTCCTGGAGTGCGAGCCAGCACTGGAAGACTCCTCTCTCCCGCCATGGCACACAGCGTACTATCTGGCCGAATGAGCGCATAGAGGAAGGCATGCCGTTTCGCTACTATGCCCGGCTGAGCCGGGCTCAGAAGCAGATCTACGATCAGAGCGACCGGATCACCGAGCTGCGCCTCTCAGGTGCCGACGCGCTTCGGCCTCTGGTGGGAGCCCTGAGCGAGGCACTGGCGAGCGAAGAGCCCGCGCGCGTTCAGCGCGTCTGCCAGCAGCTCCTCGACGAGGTGACCCGAGCGTTGCGGGTGAGCCCTCTCAGGGTGAAAGTGCTGCCGGTTCGCCCCCGGCAGCACTGGGGAGAGCTGCACGGTCTCTACACTGAGGCGCGCGGCCCGGTCCCGGCGACCATCAACCTCTGGATGCGTACCGCGCGGCAGAAACGGGTGGTGGCTTTCCGGACCTTCCTCCGCACCCTGCTCCACGAGTTGTGCCACCACCTGGACTACCGACTCATGAGGCTCAGAGACTCGTTTCACACCGAAGGGTTCTACAAGCGCGAGTCGAGCCTCTTCCACCAGCTCG
>JBHIAB010000162.1:0-8414 GCA_046758385.1 Methylomirabilia bacterium
CGGTCTTCGACAGCCGCGACGACCTGATGATCCTGGCGGGCATCGCCCAGTCGCTGAGCCAGGTCACCGGGAATCCGCGTTTTGTCGACATGTTCAAGTTTGCCCTGGAGGGGAAATCCGAGATCTATATCCAGCGCCTGCTCGAGACCTCCACGACCACCCGGGGCTACAAGCTCGCCGACATCATGGCCGGGGCGTATGGCCCACCGGGCGGGGCGTTGATGCTGTTCCGGACCTACCCGCGCGTGCCGTTCTACGAGCAGGTCCACGACTCTCAGCCGTTCCACACCGACACCGGGCGGCTCCACGCCTACGCCGATGTTCCCGAGGCCATAGAGTACGGAGAGAACTTCATCGTCCATCGCGAGGGCCCCGAGGCGACCCCCTACCTGCCCAACGTGATCGTGAGCGCCAACCCGTACATTCGCCCTGAGGATTACGGGATCCCGCTCGGGGCGGAGCACTGGGACGAGCGTACGGTCCGGAACGTCAAGCTGCCCTGGAGCCAGGCGAAGGCGACGAAGAATTTCCTCTGGGAGAAGGGCTTCCGGTTCTACTGCCTGACGCCGAAGACGCGGCACCGCGTGCACTCGGGCTGGTCGAACGTGGACTGGCACATGCTCCTGGACTCCAACTTCGGTGACCCCTACCGCCTGGACAAGCGGGCTCCCTCCGTCGGCGAGCACCAGCTCCACATAAACCCCCAGGCGGCGCGGGACCTCGGGATCAACGACGGCGATTACGTGTACGTGGACGCCAACCCCGCCGACCGGCCGTACCTCGGCGCCGACCCGGCGGACCCGTTTTACCGGGTGTCACGCTGCATGCTCAGGGTGAAGTACAACCATGCCTACCCGTACAACATCGTGATGATGAAGCATGCGCCGTTCATCGCCACTGAGAAGAGCGTGAAGGCCCACGAGACCCGCCCCGACGGCCGTGCGCTCTCCGAGAACACCGGCTACCAGGCCAACCTCCGCTACGGCTCCCAGCAGTCGCTCACGCGCAACTGGCACATGCCCATGCACCAGACCGACACCCTTTTTCACAAAGCGAAGGTGTTCATGGGCTTCATCTTCGGGGGGGAGGCGGACAACCACGCCCTCAACACCGTTCCCAAGGAGACCCTGGTCAGGGTCGCCAAAGCGGAGGACGGCGGCCTGGGTGGCAGGGGGATCTGGAAGCCGGCCACCACGGGGCTCACGCCGGACAACGAAAACGAGTTCATGAAGCATTACCTGGCCGGCGATCTCTACCAACACAGCTGATGAACGCGGAATGGGGGATGCGGGATGCGGAGTGATGAATGGGGAATGCGAAGTGCGGAATGGCGAATGGGGAATTCCGCATTCCGAACTCCGCATTCGGCATTAGCTGACAACGGGACGCTCGGTGAGGCGGCGGTCCAAGAGATCGTCGGAGAGTGTGTCCGCGTGTGGGGCCACGGGCGCCTGATCGTCGAGGACCCGACCCCAGAAGGAGCGTGAGCGATGGCCCAGGTTCACAACTGGCAGATCGGCCGGCCAATGGCGTATCCCTATTCCGGGGCCTATCCTGAGCGGCAGTTCGCCTTCGTGTTCAACATCAATCGCTGCATCGCCTGCCAGAGCTGCACCATGGCCTGTAAATCCACCTGGACGTTCAGCAAGGGCCAAGAGCAGATGTGGTGGGCGAATGTCGAGACCAAGCCCTACGGCGGGTACCCGATGTTCTGGGACATCAAGATCCTCGGGCTATTGGAGCGGGCCAACCCCGGCGGGCAGCGTTGGACGGGCACGCTCTCGGACCGCCCCCGGGCTCCGTATGGCCGATTTGCCGGCAAGACCATTTTCGAGGCCGGGCGAATGCTGACACCCGAAAGCTCTCGGGTCCTGGGCTATCTCCCGGCCGATGAGGAGTGGAATTCGCCCAACATCTACGAGGACAATCCCGTTGGGCGCAAGGGCAAGCCGTTCGAGTGGCACAAGACCGGCGAACGGCTCCCCGAGCACAACACCTGGTTTTTCTACCTGGCTCGGATCTGTAACCACTGCAGCTACCCGGCGTGCCTGGCAGCCTGCCCCCGGAAGGCGATCTACAAGCGCCCCGAGGACGGTATCGTGCTGGTGGACCAGAAGGAGTGCCGGGGATACCGCAAGTGCGTCGAGGCGTGTCCCTACAAGAAGGTGATGTACCGGGGGAACACGCGGATCGCGGAGAAGTGCATCGCCTGCTATCCGCGCATCGAGGGGAAAGACCCGGAGAGCGACGGCCGGCCGATGGAAACCCGCTGCATGGCGGCCTGCATCGGCCAGATCCGCCTCCAGGGCCTGGTGAAGCTGAATCGGGACGGCACCTGGGCGGAGGACCGTTACAACCCGATCTATTACCTCGTCCATGTGGCCAAGGTGGCGCTGCCGCTGTACCCTCAGCTCGGCACCTCCCCCAATGGGTTCTACATCCCGCCGCGCTGGGTTCCCCGGCCGTACCTCCGCCAGATGTTCGGGCCCGGTGTGGACGAGGCGATCGAACGGTCCGAGAACCCGGACCGCGAGCTCCTCGCCGTACTTCAGCTCTTCCGTCGCTCCAGCTTGATCATCTCCCGGTACGAGGTCGAGGAGGGGCCCAAGGTCTACGAAGGGACCGTGCGCGGCCGCCGCGTCACGCTCTACGACGACACGGTGATCGGCTACGGGGAGGACGACAAAGAGATCTTCAGGACCACGGTGGAGGAGCCGGTGTATGTGCGGCCCAGCCAGCACGCCAACTCCATTTAATGCGCCTGGAAGGGGGGCTACGCCCCCCTTCCCAACCTCCCCCCAGAGGGTTGCGCGGGCGGAGCCCGCGCTCGAACCAGCGGATCTAGCCCTCTGCAGAAGCGCTGTGTATGAGGCGCTGGCGCTGGGCTTCCGCCGACCGACCCCGGAAACGGTGGCTCGGCTGGCCTCGCCCGAGGGGGCGGGAGCCCTTGCGGACGCCGCGGCGGTCTTGGACACGACGCGCGGAGGCGCCTTGGCGGCGCGGGTGCACTCCCTGGGTGAGTGGTCCGACCTCGAGGCGCTAACGGCTTCGTTCTACCGCCTCTTCGGTCACACCGCCCGCGGCCTCGTCCCGCCCTACGAGACGGAGTACGGAGAGGGCTCTCTGTTCCTGCCGATGCAGGAGATGAGCGATCTGGCGGCGTTCTGCCGGGCCTTCGGCCTTGCCCTCGCGCCGGCTGCCCACGAGCGGATGGATCACGTCAGCTGCGAGTGCGAGTTCCTGATGGTCCTGGCGCGCAAGGAGGCCTTCGCTCTCGCGCGGGACGACCCGGACATGCGGGAGTCGGTGCGCCGCGCGTACCGCATGTTCCTGCGGGATCACCTTGGGCGGTGGGCGCCCGGGTTTGGGCGGAAGCTTGCACGGGAAGATCCGGAGGGCTTTTACGGGACCCTGGGGTCACTGTGTGTGGATTTTGTCACGGCCGAGTGTGCGGCGGTGGGAGTGGCCGCCGGCCCTGATGTTCTGCCTCTGCGTTCGGCATCACCGGCTGACGTCCCCATGGCCTGCGACTCGCGGGAAGAGCTCCTCCAGATCCGCCCGCCTCCGGGGCGCCCTGAGGCCGGGTGATGCAGCGGTGGGAGATCGAGTACGAGCCCCGCCTCGTAGAGGAAGCTGTCCTGCTCGCCGTGCCAGGCAGTGCCGGGGAGGCGGAGTTTCGGGTGGAGCGGGACCGGCTCTACGAGATCTCGGAGCCGGAGGAACGGGAAGCCAGCTTCCGCGCGCTCCACGCCGCGTGGCTGGTGCGGCTCGGCCTGGGCCAGGAGGTCGAGCGCGCCTTTGCCGAGCACCCCTCCATCGCCGCCAGCACGCACCGCGGCGTCGCATTTTCGGCCTCGTCCGGCCGCGATGAAGGAGCGGAGATCTTCGTCTCGGCGGCAGATGGGGCGAGCGGGGCTGCTCGGCGGACAGTGATTCTCCGTCTGAGAGGCCAAACGCTTGCGATCCCCGAGCGCCTGGACGCCTTCCTCCGCCACGAACTTCTGCACATCGCCGATATGCTGGATCCTCGGTTCGGCTATGAGCCGCAGCTTCCGTCCTCGCCGGCTGGGCCAGTCTATGACCAGCTCCTCCGGGAGCGGTACCGCGTTCTCTGGGATGCCTTCGTTGACGGAAGGCTGATGGGTCGCGGGCAGGCCGCAGCCGGGCTTCGAGTCGAACGCCTAGGGGAGTTTTCCCGCACGTTTCCAATGTTGGGAGAGCAGACGGAAGAGGCCTTCGAGCGCTTTTTCGGCGGAGTCAACCCCACGCATCCCGAGCTGGTGGCCTTTGCGACGGATCCTCCGCGCGCGCTTGGTCGGCATCCGCTAGGTCGCCGGCCCGGCCAGCCTTGCCCTCTGTGCGGGTTTCCCACCTACGTCTTCGAGTCGGAGCCGGACGGGCTGCCGATCGAAGTGCAGGCACAGATACGCGAGACATTCCCGGGGTGGAGCCCCGGGGACGGCCTCTGCTCGCAGTGCGCGGATCTCTACCGCTCCCGCCTGCCGCGTTCTTGAAAACGGTCAGACACTCAGCCCCGAGCGGCGGCCTCGGGATGTGTTAACCTACATTTTCAAGCCATGAAAAGCTGGTGGGACCTGTCCGGCAAAGTCGCCCTTGTGACCGGGGCGAGCCGGGGGATCGGCCGGGCTCTTGCGATCGCCCTCGCCGAGGCCGGAGCCGATGTCGCCTGTGCCGCGCGGACGACCGCCGACCTCGCCGAAACCGCCGAGGCGGTCGAGGCTCTGGGGCGTCGCGCGATGGTCATCACGGCCGATGTGACCAGCTCCGACGAGATCGAGCGGATGGTGGAGCAGGCGGTGGAGAGGTTCGGTCGGATCGATGTCCTGGTCAACAACGCCGGGGCGGTGTTCGGTAAGGCGTCGGAGAAGGTGAGCGCCGCAGAGTGGCGCGGGCTCCTTGAGCTTGATCTCACGGCCGCGTTTCTCTGCGCGCAGGCGACCGGGCGACGGATGATCGAGCAGCGCTCCGGGCGCGTTATCAACATGGGCTCCGTCTTCGCCGAGCTGGGGACCCGAGGTTTTGCCGCTTACGCCGCGGCGAAGGCTGGCCTGCACGCCCTCACGCGCTCGCTCGCCTACGAGTGGGCGCGCTACGGCATCACCGTCAACTGCATCGCTCCGGGCTACGTCCGCACAGACTTCAACCGGGCCGCGCTGGTGGATCCGAAGACGCGCGAGCAAATTCTCTCGCGCATCCCCCTCGGGCGTGTCGCCGAAGCCGAGGAGGTCGGGCCCCTCGCCGTCTACCTTGCCTCAGATGCTTCGGCGTTCATGACCGGCCAGGTGATTGTCCTCGACGGCGGGCAGGCGATGGCATGGTAGGCGGCCTTACAGGCTGGAAGGTCCCTCATGAGCGGGCCTGGAACGTTGCGCTCCGCACCGTGCATCTGATGGCGTTCGGCTTGCTCCTGGGGGGCCACGCGTGGGACGTGGAGGCGGATCGGCTCCTTGCCGCCTTCTGGGTGACCATGGGAAGCGGCGCAGCGCTCATGGGGCTCGAGCTGTTGAAGACCTTCGAGTGGTTGTTCCTCGGCAAGGGCGTCATGGTCCTGGCCAAGCTGGGTCTGCTCCTGCTGGTGCCTGTTCTCTGGGAGGCCCGGCTCCCGCTGCTTCTGGCGGTGGTGGCGGTGGCCTCGGTAGGATCGCACATGCCGGCGCGGTTTCGGCACTACTCCCTGCTCCGCCGTCGGGTGCTGGAACCTTCTGAGCTGATGCCGGCGAACCTGCCGAACCTTCGACCAAGGCCCTCGCCGCTTGCGGCGCGGGAGGGCGGGCCCAAGGGAGGATAGCGATGGCCGACTCAGGCTCTTTGTGCTCGTAGTCCCGCCTCCGCCACGGGTCCGGGTCCATAGGCCAATCGCCCTAAGTAAGATGAGCTCTTTGTTGTGGGCCCATTGCCCTAGGGAAAATGAGCTTTTTGCCTGATAGATTTCTCCTGCCCGCTGGGGCTAAGGTTTGCGCGTCAGCGATACGTTTGCTTCTAAAGGTGTTATCGGGAAACCAAGGCGCAGCGAGTCGATCTCCTCAAGGTCGAGGGTGGGTAACCGGGTCCCGCTGGACTGGCAGGCGGCGGTCGTGCCGCGGGGGTGTGTCTATGTAATCCCATCCCGATGCAAGGAGTGCCGCTTTTGCCTCGATTTCTGCCCCAAAGATGTCCTAGTCCTCTCCACCAGCACCAATGCTAAAGGGTACCACTATCCCACCGTCGCTCCGGGCAAGGAGCAGGCGTGCATCCACTGTGAGTTCTGCTCCCTGGTGTGCCCGGAGTACGCCATCTACACGATCGACGACCGCCCGGCTGAGGTCAGGGCATGAAAGCCGGGCAGCCAGTTCTGACCGGCCAGCACTTTCTCCTGGGTGATCACGCCTGCGCCGAAGGAGCCCTGGCAGCCGGCTGCCGTTTCTTCGCGGGCTATCCGATCACGCCGTCGACTGAGGTGGCCGAACGGCTGGCCCACCGCCTCCCCGAGGTGGGGGGGCTCTTCGCGCAGATGGAGGACGAGCTGGCCAGCATGGCCGCCATCGTCGGCGCCTCGGTGGCCGGTGCGCGGGCCATGACTGCCACCTCAGGTCCTGGCTTCTCTCTCATGATGGAGAACGTGGGGCTCGCCGTCATGATGGAGGTGCCCTGCGTCGTCGTGAACGTTCAACGAGGCGCTCCGTCCACGGGTCTCCCGACCCTGGTGGGGCAGGCGGACGTCATGCAGGCCCGCTGGGGCTCCCACGGCGACTACGAGATTGTGGCCTACGCCCCAACCTCGCCCCAGGAGTGCTTCGACCTCACCATCCGGGCCTTCAACACGGCCGACCAGTACCGGATTCCCGTCTTCGTTCTGGCCGACGAGGTCGTCGCGCACATGACCGAGCGTGTGACCATTCCTCCGCCAGAGGCCATTCCTAGGGTAGAGCGCAAGCGTCCCCGGGAAGCCCCGGGCGGAGACGGCTTCCTTCCCTTCAAGGCCGACGAGGACCTGGTTCCCCCCATGGTTCACGCGGGGGAAGGGTACGGGCTGCACTTCACCGGGCTTACCCACGACGAACGAGGGTACCCCGCCCTCACCGCCGAGGCCCACGATCGGCTCGTCCGTCGCCTCGTCGACAAGATCAGGCAGAACGCCTGGCGGATCGTGGAGTACGAGGAGTATCGGCTGGACGACGCCCGGGTGGTGGTGTTCGCCTATGGCTCCACGGCGCGCTCTGCTCGCCGCGCGGTGGCCCTGGCCCGGGACGAAGGGATCTGCGCCGGGCTGCTTCGCCCAATCACGCTCTGGCCCTTCCTGGGGGAGCGGGTGCGCGAACTCTCCGAGCGAGTGGTGGCCTTCGTCGTGCCCGAGTTGAACCTGGGGCAACTGGCCCGTGAGGCGGAACGATTCACGAGTCGACCGGTCATCGGCGTGAACCATGCGGGAGGGGCCATGTTTCCTCCCGGGCCGATTCTCGAAAGGATCAGGGAGGCGGATCGGGCATGAGCACCCTCGTTGCAGAGCGTCACCCGAGCGATCCTCTTTTCAGGGCAGATCGCCTCCCCCACATCTGGTGCCCCGGCTGCGGGATCGGCCCCGCCATGCATGCCTACGCCCAGGCGATGGTGGAGTCCGGGATCCCCCTGGCCCGCCACGTCTGCGTCTCGGGAATCGGCTGCACGGGGCGGGTGCCCGGCTACCTTAACATGGACTCCTACCACACGACCCACGGGCGCGCGATCCCATTCGCAATGGCCATCGCCCTGGTTAAGCCGGAGCTCGAGGTGACGGTCTTCAGTGGGGACGGGGACCTCTTTGCCATCGGCGGCAATCACTTCATCCACGCGGCCCGGCGCAACGTGGACATCAACGTGATCTGCATCAACAACTTCAACTACGGAATGACCGGCGGGCAGGTGGGCCCCACGACCCCCATGGGTGCGCGGGCGACCACCGCGCCCTTCGGCAACCACGAGCAGCCTTTCAACCTCCCGTACCTCGCTGCTGCCACGGGGGCCGTGTTCGTGGCGCGGTGGACGGTGCTCCACCTGCGCCAGCTCAAGCAGGCCTTCCTTCGCGCGATGAAAAAGCGGGGGTTCACCTTCGTGGAGATCCTGGCTCCGTGCCCGGTGGGGTTTGGCCGCCCCAACGACATCGGCGATGCGATGGAGGAGATGACCCTCTACCGAGAGCGGTGCGTGGTGGACCATGGCGCGCCCCTGGCGGCGTTGGACATCGACCTCAGAGAGAAAGAGCGCCGGCTCGTCCTTGGTAACTTTGTGGACATCGAGCGGCCCGTCTTCGACCCCCTGGCCATGCGTCGGTCCGCTGCCGAGGGGGAGAACCACGCGGCGCTTGCCCGGAAGGAGCAGGAGGGGTAGTCCGTGCGCCAAGAGGTCAGGGTGGCGGGATACGGGGGCCAGGGGATCAT
>JBHIAB010000163.1:0-8294 GCA_046758385.1 Methylomirabilia bacterium
CGAGAGCCGGGTTTTGAGGCCTTGCGCTCGCCAGAGAAACGACTCGCTCTCAGGCGCGTTTTCGTGGCCGCATGTCGCGCATCGCATAGGTCGTCTCGACTCTTTGGGTTTTCTGGCTGTCACGACGACGGAATACACGAGCTCGCCGTGCCGGCGAGGCGGAAGAACTTCTTCAGCAGCACTGGTTCCACCAGCGTCCCGGCCGGTCACCCGGCGAGGGCCGCTGGGCTCTTGAGAACCGCCTCGGGCAGCGCCTCGGTGATGACGAGATCGGAGACCGAAACCCGTCCACCGGGGCGCAGCACCCGCACCATCTCCGCCAGGGCACGGCTCTGGCGCGTTGAGAGGCTGAGCACCGCGTTGGCGATGACGACGTCGACTGAGGGGCGGCGGGGAGCGGATTGATATATGTAAGACGGGAAACCGGGGCTCAAAAATTCCCGGCCGTGTCGCCCGGCCGTGGCCCGCCGTGATTCACTCACCCAACTCGGGTTTGTGCTGCCGGGACATCGCGGGCCCACCCCGCGCGCATGCCATGAGACCCTGGTGGCCCACCCTATTTGCTGATCGTCACGGCTGGGACCCCGACCCTGGAGACATCGGTCACGGTCATCTGGAAGAGCCAGTGCAGGAGCGCGAAGGCCTCCCGGTCCCACGCCGGACCCCCGACCGAGTAGTGCAGCCCCCCGAATGGCACGCTGAGCACCATCTCATCGGGCAGGGTGGCAGTCACCTCGATGGCCAGGGCGCGCGCCGGGTTGCGGGCGACGGCTCCCGTGCGCGGGTCCTTGCCCACGTCGTACTCCGGCGCCTGCGCGATCCCAGCGGCCACAAAGGCGAGGATCACATTGAGGCTGCGGAGCTTGATCCCCCCGAAGAGCGGGAACTCGCCGCCCGGGTGTCCGGGGCGGATGTCCACGAGGACGAAGGTGCTCGGATTCGCTGCTGCGCGGGCGTTAAGGGCGCCGCGCTCGGCGTCGGTGAGCGTTCGGGGGTCGTAATTGGTCACCACGACGCGCCCGGTCACGGGGCGAGTCAGTTGGTATCCGCCGTCCTCAGCCACCCGCCAGCGGTAGCCTTTCTCGAGCGCGCTCATTACCTCGCCAGCCGAGGGTGGGCCGGCCAGCCTCGCCCGCACCGTCTCCTCGAAGAAGAGCGTGCCGACGAAGAGCTTGCGGTTGGCATTGAGCCAGGCCAGATGCAGGACCCGCCGGCGAAACTCCTCGTACTCCTCGGGGCGAGTCGGCCAGTTCAGGATGAACCGCTCGAACTTCCCCTCGCGGTCCTGCACCTCGATCCCATCCGCCATGAGGCGCATGACCATGTCGATGGGCGCACCCTGGAGAACCAGGAACTGGAACTTGCTCTCGTCCATCGGGGTCAGGATGCGCGTGGTAAACTCCTCTCCCTGAAGCGGGATGATGCTGAGGGTCGGGTTCTCTGCGGCGCTGGTACCGAGACTCAGGGTGTACGCATTGAGCCCGGGGGCCTCCAGGAACGCTCCGATGAACCCGGTGGTGGCCCGGTAATCGAAGGTCGCGGCAATGCTCGACGTCACGGTGAAGTGCGTCGGGAGGCGCCGGTGAGTGCGCGCGATGTTGAGCAGCAGCATCTCGCTCTCGAGGCGGCTGATGGTCTCGTCGTATCCGAGCACGGCCTCGTGGAGCGCCACCGGCCCGACACACCCCGAGATGGCAAGGGCACAAGCCACGGCAAACAGGAGAACCGATTGCATCAGTGTCGTCGGAGACGAGGGCTCGTGGTCCAACTCCGAGAGCGTATCAGAGACCCCTTAATCGCGCAACGGGACCATCCCTCGGAGGGGGGGCTTAAGCCCCCCTCCGAAGAAGTCCCGCATACTGGCCGGGCTTGACTCACGTGACCGCCCCTGGTAGGGTCTTGCAGCGTAGTCAGTTGGTCGTTGATTTCCTCGTCCAGAGTGGTTGGGGACCCGGTCGTGTCACGCCGGGCGCCTCGATCCCGGTCGTTGTGGCCGGCGCATAACAAGAAGTGACGCAGAAAAGAGGGGGGCGGACATCATGAGAAAGATTGCTCTAACCGCTGCGACGGCGGTTGTCGTGGCCGCCGCGTTCATGGCTGGCGACGTGACGGGAGCAGAGGCCCAGAAGAGACGGTTCATCGCGATCGGCACTGGGGGCCCCACCGGCGTCTACTTCGTCGTTGGCAACTCCATCTGCCGGATGATCCACAAGGAAGCTGCCGAAGGGCGGAAGAAAGGCCGCAAGCACGGTATCCGCTGCTCGGCGCCCTCGACCGCTGGGTCGACCTACAACATCGGCCAGATCAGCCAGGGTGAGCTGGACTTCGGGGTTGCTCAGTCCGACTGGCAGTATCATGCCTACAACGGCACCGCGCCGAAGCGGGTCAAGCCGTTCAAGAAACTCCGCGCCGTCTTCTCGGTCCACCCGGAGCCCTACCACATCATCGTCGGCAAGAACTCCGGCATAAACTCCTGGCACGATCTCAAGGGCAAGCGGTTCAACATCGGCAACCCGGGCTCCGGCCAGCGTGGCACCACGGAAGTCCTGATGAAGCGCTACGGAACAAAGGTCAGCGACTTCGCGATCGCCACAGAGCTGACCTCGACGGAGCAGTCCAGCGCGCTCTGCGATGGCAAGATCGACGCCTATGGGTACACGGTCGGCGTCCCCAATTCCGGCGTGGCCGTGGCGACGGATGGGTGTGATGCCAGGATCATCAACCTGAACGGCTCGGTTGAGAAGAAGCTGGTCGCGGAGTTTGGCTACTACGCGTTCGCGACGATCCCGAAGGGCACCTACAAGACCACCGATCGTGACGTGACCACGTTCGGCGTCATGGCGACGTTTGTCACCAGCGCGGACGTGCCGGACGATGTGGTCTACGAGGTGACGCGAGCGGTGATGGAGAACCTCGACGACTTCAGGGCGCTGCACCCCGCCTTCGCCAACCTGGATCCCAAAAAGATGATCACCGACGGGTTATCGGCGCCGCTGCACCCGGGCGCTCTCAAGTACTACACGGAGCGGGGCTGGAAGTAGCCTGAGAGCCTGACCACCGAGCCACTCTTCCGCCACAGGCGTAGCGGGCCGCGAAGCGCAGGATGCCGGTCCAGGCTGTCATTCTGAAACGCAGCGAAGCGGAGTGAAGAATCTAGATTCTTCGCTGCGCTCAGAATGACATGGGGTACCCCCTCCGCCCTGGCATAACACCACGTTTCCAGCGCGTACCCACGCCTCCGGCGTGGGTACCCGGCCCGCGCAGGCACTTGAGTTGGTCGCCTGCGCGGCTGCGGGGCCCAGCCCGCGGCCGCCGCTCGGCTCCCACTGCACCGGGGGGGAGGCTTCGGCAGGGGGGCGGAGCCCCCCTCCGAGGGCACTATGGCTGAGGCGACCTTCTCCCCGTCGAAACAGCCACCCGAAGCCCCCAAAAAGACTCCCGAAGATCTCGAACGCACGGGGCGCAGGCATGGGCCGCGTCTTGCCATCGTCGTCAGTGTGCTCGCCGCGGTGTGGTCGATTTTCCAGTTGTGGATCGCTTCACCGCTGCCGTTCTTTTTCAATTTCGGAATCATCGTGGACGTCCCGGCGCGTGGCATCCACTTGGCCTTCGGCCTCCTACTGTGTTTCCTCGCATATCCGGCGGCGCGCAGCCTCCGGACCCAGCGGATTCCCGTCTCCGACGTCATCCTGGCGTTGGCGGGGGCAGGTAGTGCGCTTTACCTGTTCGTCGGATACAGGGGTCTGGTGGCTCGCCAGGGGGTGTTGCTCGATTACGACGTTTCCCTCTTTGGCGTCGACGTTGCTCTTCCGGTCGAGGCGATTCTGGGCGGTATCGGCATCGTTCTCCTGCTGGAGGCAACGCGGCGCAGCATCGGCCTGCCGCTGGTCGTCGTCTGCGGCGTCTTTCTGGTCTATTCCGTTTTCGGGCAGTCAATGCCGGAGATCATCTCCCATAAGGGCGTCTCACTGACCCGGCTGATCGGCTACCAGTGGCTCGGCGGGGAGGCGATCTTCGGTATTCCCATAAACGTCTCCGTCAGCTTCGTGTTTCTGTTCGTGCTGTTCGGGGCGCTCTTGGACAAGGCCGGAGCCGGGCGGTATTTCCTGGACATGGCGTTCGCTATGGTCGGCAAGTACCGCGGCGGCCCTGCTAAGGCGGCAATCCTCTCCTCGGGCATGATCGGGATGATTTCCGGCTCCTCCATCGCCAATGTCGTGACGACAGGGACGTTCACGATCCCGGTGATGCGGAGGAGCGGCTTGCCCGCGGTGAAAGCCGGGGCGATCGAGGTCGCGGCCTCGACCAACGGCCAGATCATGCCGCCAATCATGGGTGCGGCGGCGTTCATCATCGCCGAGTTCGTCGGCATCTCGTATTTCGACGTCATCGTCGCCGCGTTCATTCCGGCCGTCATCAGCTATATGGCCCTGCTCTACATCTCCCATCTGGAGGCGTTGAAGCTGGGACTGAGCGGCCTGCCCAAAGACGAGATCCCGCCACTGCGCAAGACGTTTCTAAGCGGCCTCCACTTCCTGATCCCGATCATCATCCTGATTTACCTGCTGATGGTGAAGCGGTGGACGGCCAGCACCGCCGTCTTCTACTCCATCATCGCGATCATGATCATCATCGTGACGCAACAGATCGTGTCCGCCCTGCGCGGAGGGAGTACGCCGATCGGGCGGGCCTTCATGAACGGCATCGCCGGGGTCTATGCAGGTCTGGTCGCGGGCGCCCGCAACATGATCGGCATCGCCATCGCTGTGGCCGCAGCGGGCATCATCGTTGGTGCCGTATCCTCGACGGGTCTCAACAACGCCATGATCAGCGTCGTCGAGGTGATCTCGGGAGGCAACGTCTACATTCTCCTGGGTCTGACCGCGGTCCTGTGTATCCTGCTGGGAATGGGCCTGCCGACCACGGCGAATTACCTCGTCGTGGCCTCCCTGCTGGCGGGCGTCGTCGTGGAGCTCGGAAGCGCGGCCGGTCTCGTCCTGCCGCTCATCGCCGTTCACCTGTATGTTTTCTTCTACGGCCTGATGGCCGACTCCACCCCCCCGGTCTGCTTGGCGGCGTTCGCCGCCTCCGCCATATCCGGGGCTGATCCACTCAAAACGGGGGTCCAGGCGTTCCTCTACGATATTCGAACCGCGATTCTGCCAGTCGTTTTCATTTTCAACCCGCAGTTGCTGTTGATCGGCGTGGAGAGCGTCTGGCACGGCTTGATGGTGTTTTTCGTCTCGCTGATTGCCATCCTCTGCTTCAGTTCGGCCACCCAGGGCTGGATGTTCGTGAAGCTCAAGCTCTACGAGATCCTGTTGCTGATCGTGGTCGTCGTGGCACTGTTCCGCCCGGGTGTCTTCATGGACCGACTCTACCCGCCGTATGTGCCGATCGCCTTGGACAAGTTCACCGCCGGCGAGGTCATGGTGGGGCCGGGCCGAAAAGTGCGGCTGCACGTGGTCCGCGAGACTGACTACGGCGAGCGGCTCAAGCTGTTTGTGCTGGTCGCGCCCGAGGGTGGCGGGACCGCACCACAAGGGCCCTACGGTGTGGCACTCGAAGTCGAACCCGATGGCCGCTACGCGGTCACCGATCTCGCGTTCAACGGGCTCGCCGAACAGGCCGGGGTCGATTTCGGCGATTACGTCACCGGAGTGGACGTCGAGCAACCCGGTCAGCCGCCAAAGACTCTCGTGTATCCATTTGGCCTGGCCCTCCTGGGATTCGTCATCGTGATGCAGTTGGTCCGTCGCCGCCGGGGCAGGTCGTAGACTCCCTTGAGCGAGATCGCCGGGCCTATCGTAGAATGGTGGAGAAACCGGATTGGAGGAGGACGACGGCATGAGGACACGGACTGAGACCGACAGCATGGGGTCGATCGAGGTGCCGGCTGACCGCTACTGGGGCGCTCAAACCCAGCGATCCCTCGAACACTTCCGAATCGGTGGCGACCGCTTCCCGCGAGAGGTCATCCGGGCCTTCGGCGTCCTCAAGAAGGCCTGTGCCCTGGTCAACCAGGACCTCGGGCTCCTCCCGCCGGACAAGGCGGGCGCGATCGTCAAGGCGGCACACGAGGTGATCGAGGGAGCGCTGGATGACCATTTTCCCCTGGTGGTCTGGCAAACAGGCAGTGGCACCCAGACCAACATGAATGCCAACGAGGTGATCGCCAACCGGGCCAACGAGCTGCTCGGGGGCCAGCTCGGGTCGAAGAAGCCCGTCCACCCCAACGACGATGTCAACAAGAGTCAGTCCTCCAACGACACCTTCCCCACCGCCATGCACCTCGCCGCCGTGGAGCGGATCCGCGGACGCTTGATCCCGGCGGTCAAGCGACTCCGGGACACTCTGGACGCCAAGGCCCGGGCCTCTCAGGACATCGTCAAGATCGGCAGGACGCACCTCCAGGACGCGGTGCCGCTGACGCTCGGGCAAGAGATCTCCGGCTGGGTGAGCCAACTCGACCACGCGCTCAGGCACCTCGAAGCGGCGATGCCGCACCTCTACGAGCTGGCCATCGGCGGGACGGCCGTGGGGACAGGGATCAATGCCCACCCGGAGTTTGCGGAGCGTGCGGCGAAGAAGATCGCCGAGCTGACGGGCTTGCCGTTCGTGTCGGCGGAGAACAAGTTCGAGGCGCTGGCCGCCCACGACGCCCTGGTGGCCGCCCATGGCGCCCTCAAGACGCTGGCAGCCAGCCTCATGAAGATCGCCAACGATGTCCGCTGGCTCGCCTCGGGGCCTCGGGCCGGACTCGGGGAGATCGCCATCCCGGAGAACGAGCCCGGGAGCTCCATCATGCCCGGGAAGGTCAACCCGACCCAGTCAGAGGCGCTGACCATGGTCTGCGCCCAGGTCATCGGTAACGACGTGGCCGTGAACGTGGGCGGCGCCTCCGGGAACTTCGAGCTGAACGTCTTCAAGCCGCTGATCATCCACAACGTGCTCCATTCGGTGCGGCTCCTGGCCGACGCTTCGGAATCCTTCGAGGCCCACTGCGCCCGCGGCATCGAGCCGAACCGGGAGCAGATGCGCCAGCACGTGGACCGGTCGTTGATGCTGGTGACGGCCTTGACGCCCCACATCGGCTACGATCGAGCGGCCGCGATCGCGAAGAAGGCACTCCGGGAGGGGCTGACGCTCAAGGAGACGGCGGTGGCGCTCGGCTACCTGACGGCCGAGGAGTTCGACCGCCTCGTGCGGCCGGAAGAGATGGTGGCCCCGCGCCTCGGGACCTGAGCCGCACCTCAGTGTTGGCAGATCATCCGCTGGCGCCCGGGAAATATAGAAAGGGTGAAGAAAGGAAATGTGGTAGGGCCAAGAAAATCGTGAAAGTCTGGTATGACTCAGAGGGCGACGCTAGGCACCGTCGGCCGTGCCGAGCCTCGCCCGTGTCACTCCAGGTCGGTCAAGTAAGGGTCGGCAAGCAACCGAAACTTCTCCCGCATCCGAGAGGAGAACCTCTTGTCTGCGCTCAGGGCCTCAAACCCCGGAGCGACCAATTCCCACGGCATCCAGGACAGCACGTCGAGAATCCTTCTCGGTCTTGCGGAGGGCCTGCGCCAGGATGCCGTCAATCGGGAATTTGCTGAGGTCGAGATTCCCGTCCTCGGTAATCCACGCCGGTCTCTTCATGACGACCCTGGACCTCCGTGTCACAGATACGCCGACCACAAGGTAGCAGAAGTTCTCGTCCGACCAGCGGCGATTTCGAGCTCCGAGAGAAGTCCCCTATGGCATCGGCCGCCCCCGGGGTCTGCCGGCAGCACCCCGGTGTTATAATCGCCGCGAGCCGAGAGAGGACGGAGACCGTTTAACCGCAAGCAAAGAGACCCCGTGAGGCTTCACATCGGCGACAGGTTCGAGCTCCCTGCCACGCAGGAAGCGTGGCGATCGGGACAGATTCCGCTGAGCGGGGGATTCCGGCACCTCGTTGACGCCACGGGCGAGCCCATCCCCGTCACCCTGCGAGGAGAGTCGGGGCAATCCGTCGTGGGGGTGTGGGATGGTGGGGGCGGGCTGCTCGACGTGCCAGGGCTGGGCGAACTGGTCTTTGTCACCGGCACCTCAGGGCGACTCGCGCTCCAAGTCGAAGAGGTCAACGGCCCCACTTTCAGGGTTGGCCGTGCGGGCCGGGCCCAGGAGGACAACGCCGTGGATCTCTCCCCGAGAGAGATCGGCACGATTCCCGTAAGGGTTGATCCGCGTGACGCGGAGATCGTCTCGGAGCTCTCGGAAGGGGCGCACGCCCCTCTGGAAGTCTACCAGCTCAACCGGTGGGCCCACAC
>JBHIAB010000164.1:0-8281 GCA_046758385.1 Methylomirabilia bacterium
CACGCTTCACCATGATCTTGCCCTTTTCGACCAGCCGCTCCAGGACCAGCTTGATGTCGAAGCCCTTGTGGCGAGCCTCCTTGACCCCCCGTGCGATGTTTTCGAAGTCGATGAACAGTGCGACCTTGCGTTCTTCGTTCATGTCGGCCTTCCTTTGGGTCCGGTGTTTGGCAAAATGAAAGGGACTGTGCTTCCGTTTGACCGTATTGTATCGCGCCGAACTCCGTCGCTCCAGCGCTTTTCTGAAGAAGTCGAGGATTGTATGAGTCACCTGGGTCCGTGTATATTCTAACGCGAGACGGGCGGGAGTGTCAGCTCCCGCCCCGTGACATTCTGGAGGTCTCTCATGAAGCAGCCCACTCCCGAGGTTGCCCGACGGCTCCCCCCCGGGCAGCACCTGACCGAGAAGTGGCCGGTGCTGACCTACGGGAAGACTCCGCGGGTGGGCGTTGCAAGCTGGACCCTTCGGTGCTTTGGCCTGGTGGAGGAAGAGAAGGCCTGGCGCTGGGAAGACTTCCTGGCACTCCCCCGCGCCCAAGTGGTGTGTGACATCCACTGCGTGACCCGGTGGTCCCGGCTCGACGTGCGGTGGGAAGGGGTTCGGGTGCGGGAGATTTTGGCCCAGGTCCGCGTAAAGCCAGAGGCCTCGGCGGTGATGGTCCACGCCCATCCGGACTACACCACCAACGTGCTCCTGGAAGACCTCCTGGTGGAAGATGCGCTTCTCGCCATCGAGGCTGACGGCCAGGAACTGAAGCCCGACCACGGTGGCCCTTGCCGCTTGGTAATTCCTCATCTGTATTTCTGGAAGAGCGCCAAGTGGGTGCGGGGGTTCGAGCTCATGGATGCCAACGCTCCTGGGTTCTGGGAAGTCAACGGCTATCACCTCCGCGCGGATCCCTGGCAGGAGGAGCGCTACTCCGACCAGGAGACCAACGCAATGCAGCGGATACGCGCCGAGGCGGCTCGAAAGCTCCGCGAGCGGCGGTGATCCTTCGCCCGCCACAGCGAGCGAATCATCTCCCTATCGTGTGCTCTTCGTGCGGGGCTCAGCTGAGCGCCGACGGGCTGCGCCAGAACCAGCTATCCAGCGCCTCATCGTAGTAGACGAGCCCGCTCTCCTCGGTGTCGAGGCGTACCCTGAACCAGCGGGTTCGATTGCCCACGTCAACACTCTCGCTCACCCATCGCTCCACCACGGTGACATCTCTCCAGCTCGACCCCAGCAGGATGCGGCGCGGAGTCTCTCCTCCTCGACTGCCGGCGTAGCACTCCACCCGGATAGATCGGTCCGAGCGACCCACTATCAGCGTCGGTGAGCCACGGCGGCGGCACTGCCGAGGAGGGCGACCCCTGCGGCCACTGCGAACATGGCGGGAAAACTCGACGCGCTCAGGAGGAATCCGAAGCCAATGGCGCCGGTTCCGATCCCCAGCTCCCACGCCGTGTAGAACGTTCCCATCGCCTTCCCTCGCTCCTCGGCGGAGACTCGATCCACGGTCCAAGCCATGAGCGAGGGGTTGGCTGCCCCGAAGCCGATCCCGTAGAGGGCTCCGACGAGGAGCAGGGCGGTGAGCTTCCCACTGAGGGCGAGGCCCGCCATGGCGAGGGCGGCGAGCAGCATGCCCGCCGCCGTCACCGGCGCCCGGCCCATCCGGTCAGAGAGTCGACCGGTAAAGCCACGGACCGCAGCCACCACAAGAGCGAAGGCCATGAAAAAGATTCCGGGATTCCCTCTCTCGAGCGCGTGGACGTAGAGCGGCAGGAAGGCGACGTGCACCCCGTAGGTGGCCATGAGACAGAAGAGGATCAGCGACGGAAACACGGCATCCCGGCTCAGGACTGTGGCGGCGCTGAACGGGACCCGGAGCCGCGTCGGCGCCGTCTCCCTGACGGAGACTGTCAGGCCCAGCGCCAACGCTCCAGCCACGGCCGAGGTGGCAAAGAGGAGCGGGAAGCCCAAGCCCTCCGCTACCCACACCCCTAGCGCGGGGGCAAGAGCTAGGGCCAGGTTACTCGCCACACCGAAGAATCCCATGGCTTCACCGCGGCGCGCCGGCGGAGCGAGGTCGCCGACTATAGCTGTCGCCGAGGTCGGATACAGTCCCATGCCTGCCCCGTGGAAGATCCGGACCAAGAGGAGGGCGCCTGCGGTCCTGCTCCATCCGTAGAGCAGGGCGGAGGCGAGAAAAATGAGTGTCCCCGCAAGGAGGAGCGGTCGACGCCCATACCGGTCGGCTGCCCACCCTGCCCACGGTTTCATCACCATGGACGAGAGAGCGAAGAAGCCCATGATCAGCCCGATGGCGGATTCCGCGATTCCGAGCCGCTGGGCGTAGAGCGGAAGTGTCGGGAGGAGCAGGTAGAAGGAGAAGAAGAAGGCGAACGAGGCTGACCAGAGGAGAACAAACTGCCGCGTCGCGAGGCGGCCGGCCGGCGTGCTCACCCGCCTACTGTAGCATCTCGGCCTCCGCGAACTGTAGCGGCGCAAGCCCATGTCATTCTGAGCGAAGCGAAGAATCTAGATTCTTCACTGCGCTTCGCTGCGTTCAGAATGACAGAACGACTCGACCCCGCAACGTCGGGCTTTTCGAGCGCGGGCTTTGCCCGCGCAATCGATGGGGGGGAGCTTCGGAAGGGGGGCGTTAGCCCCCCTCCGAGGGATTAAGGAGGAACTCCCGGACGGCCTGGACGAAGGCCTCAGGTTGATCGCCGGGGACGGTGTGACCCGCCTCCGCCACCTCGACCAGTCGCCCGTCGGGCAGTGTTTCAACCATCTTCCGGGCCACCTCAGCGGCCAGAATGTCGCTCTCCGCGCCGCGGATGACCAAGGTCGGGATGGCGACCCGGGCCAGTGGCTGCCAGAGGTCCGAGGTGTCGTGGATTCCATTCCGGACCATGTCGCGGATCCTCCCGGAGTATTTCCAGGTCAGTGTCCCGTCGGGGAGGCGCTTGAGACCGTGGCGGACCCGGTTGCGAAGCTGCGCGTCCCGGTAGCGGGGGTTGCCCGCTTTGAGGTACTCAAAGGCCCAGTCCTCCGACGGGATCATCTCGGGGGCGCTGGCCATCATGGTCCGAACGCGGAGAAGCCCTGGCAGATGAATCTCGGGCCCGATGTCCACGACGACCAGACGACTGACATGCTCGGGATGGTCGGCCGCGTAGCAGATTCCGACCCGCCCGCCGAGGGAGAGCCCCAGCAGCACAAAGCGCGGGAGGCCGAGGGCATCCACGAACGCCACCAGGTCGGCCACCAGGGCCGCGAGGTGGTAGTTCGCCTCCGGCGACGCGTCGCTATCCCCGTGGCCGCGCTGGTCCAGGGAAAGGACGCGGAAGAACGGGGCCATCTCTTGGGCGAAATCGTCCCAAACGTGAGCGTGCCCCGTGATGCCGTGAAGGAGGACGAGCGGCGGGCTCGTCTCGGCTCCCCATTCCAGGTAGTGAAACCGGAGCCCTCTCAGCGTGATCCGGCGATCGTGTCCTGTGCTCATCGAGTCTCCTCGACGCCTATCAGCATGGCGCCACCCGTCGAGAACTCCTGGGAGCGCTCGAGGCCACCATTATCCCGGGTGGGGCGGTGACGTTCCTCAATGGGCTTCGAGCCCTGGCCCAGGTGGGCCCCGACGAGGGAAGCAAGAAGCGGAGCAAGACTCGCAGGCGCCGATGACAGGGTCGTAAGCCCAGGACTTGCGCCACTCTGCCCCTCCGTCGTCGTCCGCATAGTCTCTCAAGATTGCCTTCGGACGAACGGAGGGGAAACAAGAGGGGCCCGCCGGCTAACCGCCAAGGGGGAATTGGGCTAGGCCTGGGTCACGGTGACGACCAGGCCGACCTCGGCCAGGACGTTGCCTACCCGGGCACACTCCTGCTCGCTCCCGACCTTCACCACGGCTTTCCCGTTGTTGTGGACCTGCCAGGCGATCTCCCATCCTCGAGCCTCCGAGCAACCGACGGCCTTAATGAGCTGGCGGACCACCTCTTCGAAGGTGTGGCAGTTGCAGTTGTGAAGAATCGTGATCCAGGGGGGACCGACCGCGGCCTCGACCTCGTCCAGCGCCTCGGGAACGGGCCGGGTGAGCTCCATCGAGTGGCCTTGCGCCCGACTTATCCCTTGATCTCCCGGAGCAGCTCGCGAGCGATCAGGAACTTCATGATCTCGTCGGACCCCGCGCCGATCCGTGCGAGGCGGGCGTTTCGAAAGAACGGCTGAATCGGGAAATCGGTGGTGTAGCCGACGCCGCCCAGCACCTGCATGGCGTGGTCGGCCACTTGCCAGATGGTTTCCGCTGCGAAGAGCTTCGTCACCGCTGACTCCCGCTGGGCCTGGAGCCCATCGTCGATCATCCTGGCCGTCCGGTAGATTACCTGGCGGACCGCATCAAG
This sequence comes from Methylomirabilia bacterium, assembly GCA_046758385.1. Lineage (GTDB taxonomy): Bacteria > Methylomirabilota > Methylomirabilia > Rokubacteriales > CSP1-6 > JBHIAB01. Next base: position 4,384 of record JBHIAB010000164.1, read on the forward strand.
GCGAGTGTACATTTCGGCGAGCTTGAAGGACACCCCCTCGAACATCGCGATGGGCTGCTTGAACTGGACCCGCTTGGTGGAGTACTCGGCGGCGATCTCGAAGGCTCGGCGGGCCGCGCCCAGGGACGTGAACATGTAGGTCACCCGCTCGGTGTCCAGCTCGTCCATCAGCACGTGATAACCGCCGTTGAGGGGGCCGAGCAGGTTCTCCTTGGGGATGTCCACGTCCGTGAGCTCGAAGTGGACGTTGTCCATCCAGTCGGCCATGATCACCTCGTCGAGCTGACGCCTGATCCGGATCCCCGGGTGGTCCATGGGGACCAGGAAGCAGGACATCCCCTTGTGCGGGTGGACGGAGGAGTCCGTGATGGCGAAGAGCGTGACATAATCCGCTAGGCCACCTCCCGTGCAGAAGCGCTTTTGGCCGTTCAACACCCAGCGGTCGCCCTTGAGCACTGCCCGCGTCTGCATCCGGGAGGTGTCCGAGCCGATCTGGGGTTCGGTGATCGCCAAAGCGGCCAGCTCCTCTCCGCCCAGGCGCGGCGGGATGTGGCGCCGCTTCTGGGACTCGGTGCCGTAGCGGAGGACGGAAACCGTGCCCAGGATGAGCGACACGGACCGGATCGAATCGCCTGGGTGTCCTGCCGCACCTAGCTCCTCTCCGATGATGCACTCGGCGACCACTCCGGCGCCGCTGCCGCCATACTGCTCGGGATAGAGGGACCCGGTCAGCCCTTCTGTCGCCAGGCTCCTGAGGTATCGCTTGGCGATTTCGCGGAGCCGCTGGCGGCGCTCGGGGCCCTTAAACTCGGCCTTGATCTCCGTCACCTGGCCGTGGGCCTCCGGCGCCTTTGGACCAAGCTCCTGCTGGGCAAAGGCTCGCACCCGGAGCATCAGCTCGCGCTCCTGGGGCGTGTAGAGGTAGGTCTGGCCCGCGCTCACGGACCATCCCGCCGGCATGGTCATGTCCTCCAGCGTGATTGGCTTGAAGAGATCTTCGTCCACTGTCAGCTCCTCTCATCCAAGGGCGCCCGACTGGCGAAGTCGGGCGATCCGGTCGGCGGGGTACCCCAGGGTTTCCTCGAGAATCTGGTCGGTGTGCTCGCCCAGGCGGGGAGCCGGCGCCGGCGAAGTGATGGCACCCTCGGTCTTGATCGGGCAGGCGACCTCTCTGATTGGCCCGAAGCCCGGGTGCTTCACCTCGATGATCATGTCTCGCGCCAGCACCTGCTCGTCGCTGAGCGCCTCCCGGACGGAATTCACCGGCGCACAGGGCACCTTCCCGCGGAGGCGTGTGAGCCATTCCTCCGTAGTCCGCTCCTTGAAACGCGCCTGGAGCACGGGGAGTAGATCGGCCTTGTTCCGCAGCCGATCCGGGAAGGTGGCGAACCGGGGATCCCTCGCCAGCTCCGGGAGCCCGATGGCCTCCACGAGGTTCTGGTAGAACTTGGCCTTGGCGCAGAAGATCACGAGCCAGCTGTCGGCGGTCTGGAAGTTCTGGGAGGGGACGAGCGTCTGGTGGCTCGAATCTGCTGTTCGCTTCGGCTCCCAATCGCGGTTCAGGGTCCAGGCGGCGAAGTAGGATAGCATGGCGACCGCGGTGTCCATCAGGGAAATGTCCACGTCCCGGCCAACGCCCGTGCGCTGCGCGTCCAGGAGGCCGATCATGAGCCCCAGCATGGACACATAGCCGCCCGCGAAGTCAATGACCGATACCCCGCACTTCTCCGGCGGCCCGTCCGGCTCGCCGGTCACAGACATGTAGCCGGCGTAGCCCTGGATCAGGTAGTCGTAGCCCGGCTCGGAGGCGCGGGGGCCGGTGGAGCCAAAACTGGACAGTGAGCAGCAGACGATTTTCGGGTTGACCGACTTGAGTGTCTCGTAGGTGAGGCCGAGCTTGGCTGGCTGGTCGCCCCGCAGGTTGTTGTAGACTCCGTCGGACACCCGCACGAGGTCGTGGAAGGCCGCCTGTCCATCAGGGTGCTGCAGGTTCAGCGCCAACGATTTCTTGCCGCGGTTGAACGCCTGAAAGTAGAGGGAGTCCCCCGCGCCCTCGAAGGGAGGGACGTAGCGGGCCACATCCCCACCTACGGCCGGATCCTCGATCTTGATGATCTCGGCTCCCAGGTCGGCCAGCACGGTGGTTCCGAAGGGGCCGGCCCCGAACTGGGAGACCGCCAGGATCCGAACCCCCTCGAGCGGAGGCCGGCCGTGGAAGGGGGTCACTGGGGGCATTCCCTTTCTCGTTCCTCCTCGGCCTCCTCAGAGTCGGAGCGGTGCGGCGCGTGGGTCGGCATCACCCGGGGATTAGTACGGGAGCTTGCCTTCGCCGAGGGTGACGTGGGTCTTCTTCGGCACCAACGCGTGGCGGCGGAAGGTCATGACCAACTCACCGCGCTGGTTGCTCACCCGCGTCTCCACGTACACCACTCCCCGGTCTCTCTTTGAGGACTCCTGCTTGTCCAGCACCGTGGTTTCCGTGTACAGCGTGTCACCGTGGAAGGTCGGGGCGTTGTGGGTGATCTGCTCGTAGTCCAGGTTGGCGATGGCGCGGCCCGAGATGTCCGCCACAGTCTGCCCCACGGCGATGGCGAAAACGAGCGTGCCGACCACCACGCGCTGGCGCTGCGGGGCGTATGTCTCGGCGTAGTGGGCATCGATGTGCAGCGGGTGCTGGTTCTGGGTCAGGAGGGCGAACCAGGTGTCGTCGGCCTCGGTGATGGTTCGCCCAGGCCAGTGCTTGATCACCTCCCCCACCTTGAACTCTTCGAAGTATCGCCCGTATGGCATCGGCGCCTAGCCTCTAACTACTACGCGTTGAGTACGGGTGACTCGGTGCGCGAACGTCCATTTAGGTCGCTGGCGTTTCACCGGCAGGTAACAGCGACGCCAATCTGTCAAGGTTCCAGAGTTCTTTCGAGCCTCGGAACGAATGCTGTATTTGGATTCTAAGCCAACGCACAAATTCCTTATTATAGTCGCCCGCCTCGTCATACCAGACCCTTATCTTGCCCATATTGTGAGCCCCTGCTTCTCTCTGTCAGCGAAGAATTCCGACTCACTGGGGTCTGCTCGTACAGCTTATGGTACAACCGAACAGATGCCAGGGCCATGACTTGATCACCTCGCCCACCTTGAATTGTGCCCCTCGCGTAGCCGAACACCTCACGCGTTCTCCCACTCCGAGCGCGTGACCCCAGCCTGGCGAAGGAGCCGAGACAAGAGCCCGATACCGATGTCTTTCCCATGTGGATTCGGGATCGCAACGACAACACCGCCCCGCACCATGAACTGATGTCGGCCTCCTGAGTACGGCCCCTCAAAGCCCAGAGTTCGCAGACCGCGAATCAGGCGGCGGCGGGTAATCGGTCCCCAGCGCGGCATCAGCCCGCTTTTTTAACTTTGACCTCGATTTTCCCGAGTGGCGGGATCGCAAGACCCTTGGCCACTCGCACGAGGACCCACTCCTCCACCACCTCGGCGAGTTGATTCCGACACTCCTCAAGTGTGTCAGCCGTGGCGAGCACACCCCGCAACTGAGGAATCTCTCCGTAGAAGGTACCATCCTCCAGCTTATCGTAATGCGCGCTCCGAAGCGCCTTCTCCACGTATTGTCGGATCATGACCGTTTCTCCTCGGTGTACCGTGTGTTACCCACATCACCCCCTGCTTGGCTCTGTCGGGGCTGGCGCGCCGTTGTCCCGATATCCAGCTCTTCGTGGCGGGGGACGTTGTGACCAAGGGTCTGTTTTTCGCCGCAGCTTACCCGGCGTGAGCCGTGGGCTAGTGGAATCCCCTTTGGACACCAAGGAACGGTATGCCATAGAAGTAGCTCTGCACCGGCGTCTAGTTACTCAGGAAAATGTCCTCCTGGGGTAGATTAAACTAATGGTGCCCC
>JBHIAB010000165.1:0-8219 GCA_046758385.1 Methylomirabilia bacterium
CCTCGAAGTTCCCGCGCGGGTGAAGCCCCTGGCCGCCCCAGTTCGCCGCGGAGAGCAAGGGGGCGGTGACCTTCGACCAGACCGGCGACCGCGCCCTGTGGTAGTGGTCGTCGAGCGGGTGGGCGAGGATCTCGTTCCCGAGGCCGCACCGGTTCTTGGCCAGTTCCTCGTCGGACAGCGTCTCTGGCCCGCAGACGAGCTCACCGGTGACGCGACTGCGGGGGCCCCCCTCCCCGAGGCCGTACTGCACGGTCTTGACCTGCATGTCGTACCAGTTGTCCCAGAACGAGCAGAGGACGCCCCCGTGGTGAGTCATGTCGCGGTACCAGTCAGCAGCGCCTTCCCAGACGCACATCGCCGCCAGGTGCGGCGGCTGCAGCGACGCCACGTGCCACTGGTTGATCGCGTAGTAGGAGATGCCGTTCAGGCCTACCTTGCCGTTGCTCCACGACATTTTCCCCGCCCACTCGATGCAGTTGTAGAAGTCTTTCGTCTCCCGAGGCGAAAAGTGGTCGATGTGCCCCGGCGAGCGGCCACAGCCCCGCGAGTCCACCCGCACGCAGACGTAACCGTCCGGCACCCACTTCTCCGGATCGACGACTTCCCAACTCTGGTACTTGTTGGTCGAGCCCGCCGTCACGTCCGGGTGCTGCGCGGCCATCCGCTCCCACTGGTCCTTATAGCCCTCCTGGAAGGCGAGACCCTTGGCGTAGGGGCCGTAGGTCAAGATCACCGGGTACCGGCCGTCCTCGATCGGCCGGTAGACATCAGCGCGCAGGACAAGGCCGTCGTCCATGGTGATCGGGACGTCCCAGTCGATCCGCATCCCGTCCCTGACTTCGCTCTTCTCCTGGCTCATCTCGCCTCCATCACCTTGTCTCTCCGCCATCACGTGCCACAGTCCAAAGCCGCCCCGCCGAGGGATCTTCCGCTGCTCGTCGGACACCGCTGCGGAAATGGTCTCCGGGAAGGCGCTCAGCTCAGCGGGCCGGAGCGCTTTTCTTTCTCGCCTTCGATAGGCCGCCCTTCGGCTTCTTCCTCGCGGCGGTCCCTGGGGAGCGGGAGGGGCGGGTCTTCTCGGTCTGCTGAGGCTCCGGGATCCCTTCGATCCCCCAGGAAGTGTCCTTGGCCGTGATGAAGGTCACGCCTCGTGCGCCGACGACTTCCGCCCGGTGGAGCGCTCCCGCGGGGATGTGAGCAAGCTCACCGGGGGAGACCGTCTTCTTCTTTCCTTCGATTTCCACCTCGATCCAGCCCTTCTGGACGATGAGAAACTGCTCGTTCGGGTGCCGATGGAGGCGGCTCCCGGGCCCGGCCGCGATGTGAATCTGGCCGAGGTCCCGGGAGAGGCGGCCCTCAGGATTCCAGGGGAAGATTGACGGGCTGGTGGAGCTCGGCCGAGAGATCCGCCGCCAGCGTGACCTCCATCACCTGTCGCGCCTGATCGGGCGTCACCAGGAGCGGGCGGTCCAGGGCCACGGCCTCGATAAAGTGGATGGTCTCCGCTTGCATAGGACCCTGATAGACGTGCGCCACGTGCTCGCCGGGCATGGTGGACAGCGGCAGGACCATCCCCTTCTGCATCGTGTTCAGGATGATGTCCCGGTGGGTGTCGTCGATGAGGATCGCGCCTTCGCTCGCCACGAACTCGATTGTCGCCGTTGAGAAGTGCGGGTATCCGGGCGGCAGCGCCCACCCCGCGCCGATGGTGAAGACCGTCCCATCCTCCATGGTCACCATGATCCAGGTGCAGTCCGGAACCCCGTGCGCTTGCTCCATGATCCGGTACACGGACTGCGCGTAGACCCGCGTCGACCGCAACCCCTCGAGACACCAGAGGATGAAGTCGATGTCGTGCGTAGCTTCCATCACGGCCGGCGAGAGACGGATCCGCCCGCCGATCTTGTTACCGATGCTGCGGGAGACATTTCGGCTCACCAGAGCGGTCACCGGAGCGCCGAGGGTGCCATCCACGACGCACTTCTTCACGTAGGCGTACTTCGGGTTGAACCGCTGGGTGTAGCCGATGGTCAGCTTGAGCCCGGCCTCTCGAGCCAGGGCCATCATCTCGTCCGCTTCCTTGAGGGCGAGCCCCATCGGCTTCTCGAGCAGGGTGTGCTTACGAGCCAGGAGGCAATCCCGCGTGATGGGGTAATGGGTGGTCTCCGGTGTGGTGGAGACGAAGATCGCGTCGACGTCCTCGCGGCGAAGGATCTCTCGGTAATCAGTCGTCGCCGTCCTGGCCCCGGTCTCCTTGGCCACCCGCGCGAGCTGCGCGCCGTCGATCTCCGCGAGGTGCACGCTCTCCACCAGGGGGTGCGCCGCGCACGCCCTCGCCCTGATCTCGCCGATCCACCCTGTGCCGATCACCCCGACGTTGATTCCCCGCCTGGCCATTCTCGCTCCTCCCGCAATCTAGAGTGTGAACGTATCGCCCGGACCTGCCGGGAGCGAACGGAAGACCCGACCGTTAGCCGTTCCGGCACGTCGTGGCGAGCTTCAAGAATGGTGTCACCCCTTCGACGGTGACCGTGAAGACGACCTCGCGCTTCGTGATCGTCGGGTCCAGGGCGTGCAGCGTCTTGTCGGCAGCCATGAGACGCCTCCCTGATGGGGGTCCGAACCTTCTCCGTGGCGACTTGTGCTGCGAGACCTTCAGCGACTAAAGCGCGCTGCAGTTTACCGTACGTCGGATGGCATAGCAAGCGTACAAGTCAGCAGGGCGAGGAGGAACATCTCCCAGGAGCGGAACTCGAGTGCCAACCTGAGGGGACCGCAGAGGAAGGTGTCAAGGCCCATCGCGGAGCCACTGCAGACCATTGCAGATTCCCAGGAGGTATACTACACTGCGCCCGACGCCGAACGCGCCCTATTCGTGGACACAGTTGCGCCCGTGGTGGATCGACAGCGCGAAGTCTTTGGGAAACAACTCTTCGATCATCTCGAATAACCACAGCAATGAACACGATAGCAAAGATAATTCGAGCTGGAGGCAAAGATGCGCCCAAAGGTCTTCGTTACCCAGCCGGTCGCGGAGAAGGCGATCCAAAGGCTACAGGCCGTGGCGGAGGTCAGCTGGAACCCTGATCCCCTGCACATCATGGCGAAGACTGAACTCTCCGAGGCCGTCCGGAAGCACGACCATCTCTTTTGCCTCCTCCACGACACCGTTGACGCCGAGGTGATCGCGGCCAACCCCAACCTGAGGGTAATCGCCTCAATGGCGATCACTCCGGCCGGGGTTGATGTGAAGGCCGCTACCGCCAGGGGAATTCCCGTCACGGTCATCCCCCCCATCGTCACCGAGGCCACGGCCGACCTCCACTGGGCTCTCCTGCTGGGAGCAGCCCGGCGGGTGGCGGAAGCGGATGGATTGCTCAGGGCGGGCACCTTTCCCGGTGCGCAATCTACTCACCTCGAGGGAAGAGCGGTCTTCGGGAAGACCATGGGGATCATCGGCTGCGGTCGGATCGGCCGGGCCGTGGCCCGGCGTGCTCGGGGATTCGCGATGCAGCTCCTCTACTATCAACGGCATCGCCTGCCGGGGGAGGAGGAGGAAACTCTCGCGGTCCGTTACACGGCCATAGACCGGCTCCTGGAGGAAGCCGACTTCGTGTCCATCAATTGCGCCTGTACCCGTGAGACATACCACCTGATCGGAGGGCCGGAGTTGGCGCGGATGAAACCGACGGCATATCTTATCAACACGGCCAGGGGGCCAGTGGTGGACGAGAACGCGCTCGTGAAGGCTCTCCGGGAGAAGCGGATCGCCGGGGCGGCCCTCGACGTTTTCGAACGGGAGCCTCATGTGGAGCCCGAGCTGGTCCAGTTCCCGAACGTGCTCCTCACCCCCCACATCGGCAGCGCAATGGTCGACCTTCGAGAGGAGATGGCGCTCATCGTGGTCGAGAATGTCCTCGCCGTGATGCAGGAGCGACGGCCCCCGAACTGCTTCAACCCCGAGATCTACGACTGAGGGAATGGACAGGCACTCGCGGCGGAGGTCGACGGTCCTGCTCCGGGACCTTGCCGAACGAGGCTGTGATGCTAGAGGTTCATGACATCCACACCTACTACGGCGACAGTTATGTCCTCCAAGGGATCTCTCTCCGCGTGGAGAAGAGCCAGGTGGTGGGCATTCTGGGGCGGAACGGTATGGGGAAGACCACGTTGATCCGCTCCATCATTGGCTTTACCCCGCCGCGGCAAGGTCAGGTGCTCTTCAAGGGTAAAGACATCACGGGTTGGCCCTCCTACCGCTCCGTAGCGTTCGGGATGGGGTTGGTGCCTCAGGGCCGCCGGATCTTCCCCTCGCTCTCGGTTGAGGAGAACCTGGCGGTGGCCCGCGGCCCGGAAGCGCGAGGGAGCTGGTCGCTGGAGGGGGTGTACGAGCTGTTTCCGCGCCTGGGTGAGCGGCGGCGCCAACGGGCGCGGTCCCTGTCCGGCGGCGAGCAGCAGATGCTGGCCATTGCCCGGGCCCTCATGACCAACCCGGATCTCCTGCTGATGGACGAGCCCACGGAGGGGCTGGCCCCACTGCTGGTCCGTGAGGTAGGGCGCGTCATCAGGGCTCTGAAGGCCCGGGCTTTGTCCATCCTCCTGGTCGAGCAGAACCTTCCCCTGGCCCTCAGGGTGGTCGACCACGTCCACATCCTCTCGCGGGGCCGGATCGTCCACTCCTGCTCGCCCCAGGCCCTCTCGGAGAATGAAGAGATCAAGGCGCGCTACCTCGGGCTGTAGGAGCGACGGTCAGGAGCGAAGAGCTTTCAAGATCTCCTCGCTCGAGAGCACGCGTCCTACTGCGGCGGCGAGAACGCGGAGAGCGAAACGGTGCATCTCCTCACCGTCCATGGAATCCACCGCCTCCTCCGCGATCACCACCGCAAAATCTCGATTGGTGGCCTCGAACGCAGTGTTGAAGACGCACGTGGTGGTGTTGATCCCCGCCAGGATCAGCGTCTCGGCGTCGAGTCGCCGCAGCAGAAACTCCAAGTCAGTGGCGTGGAAGCAGCTGTAGCGCTTCTTGTTGCCGACCCGCAGGTCACCCTCCTCCCACAAGGCCGGGATGATCTCAATGCCCGCGCTCCCCGCCAGGTTATGCTTAAGGATCCCCTTCCGGGCCTTTGTCGGGTCGTCGTGGATCGCCCTCCAGAACGGGTTGGTCGCGATCTCGCGCGAGTCCCGATACTCCGTCACCACATGGACAATGGGGACTCCGAGCGCGCGCAGCTCGCGGAAGAGCGCCGCCGCCCGGGCGATCACCGGGCCGCAGCGCTCGGGCTGGAGTGGGAGTGTGGCGACCGACGGGTCCAGGTGGCCCCGGTGCATGTCGATGGCCACGACCGCCGTTCGGCGGGGATCAAGAGCGATCATCAGTCGACCCGCCGCAGATCTCGCATATCCCAGATCCAGAACCCCGTGTTGAAAGATTGGACACAAACGTGCAGATGTTGGGCGAACAAGCAAGGCAAGCTAGCACGGGCGAGTTGCTTCTGTCAACACTGCTGGCGCTCGGTCGTGGTGGCCAACCCGCCTTGACACCCCCGCGGGCGCTGAGTGCGGTAATGGCGGCCGATCACCGAACTGCCGAGGGAGCCTTCATGCCGACGCAAACCTGAAGCGCATGGCCGGGGCCGCCAACTTTGCGGAAATTTGGGAGGTACCGGATGACGAACTCTTTCAAGGCGGCTGGGCGGCACTTCGATCCACCACTCGAGTCCACTGTGTACCCAATCCGAGACTTGCTTGGGAGGGACCACCGGTGACAGCGCTCAGAGCGACGGAGTACCGGCACATCGGCCGCGCCATGAAGCGGGTGGAAGACCGTCCACGCCGCGGGGGTCCCGGTGGCCGCGGTGGCGGCCGAGACGGCGTACCAGGCCCGGGATGCCGTAGAGCTCGTCGAGGTGGACTACGCCCCGCTTCCGCCGGTGGTAGATCCGGAAGCCGCGCTGGCTCCTGATGCGCCTGTCCTATTCCATGAGCTCGGCACGAACCGGTCGTTCACCCAGCGATGGCACCACGGGGATCCTGGGGCAGCCTTCGCCTCGGCGGCCCGGACTGTGAAAGTCCGGGTGGTCCAGCCTCGGCTCGCCAGCGTAGCCATGGAGCCCCGCGCTATCCTCGCTGCGTTTGAACCGGCAACGGGGGAGCTCACGCTGTGGACGTCGACGCAGGCACCGTTCCGGATGCGCGCTGACATTGCCAGGGCCCTAGGCATCTCCGAGTCCAAGGTGCGGGCCATCGCCCCCGAGGTCGGCGGCGGCTTCGGGGTGAAGACCGCGCCTTATCGGGAGGATGTCCTGGTGGCCTATCTGGCCATCCGGCTCGGCCGCCCGGTCAAGTGGATCGCCACTCGGAGCGAGGATTTCCTGACCACCAACCACGGCCGCGGGGGGGAAGCGGAGGGTGAGCTGGCGGTGAGCGGGGATGGCCGGATCGCGGGACTCCGCGCCCGGGTCACCTACGCCCTCGGCACTTCGCTCGTCAATAGCGCGGCGGTGCCCCCCTTTAACCATGCACGCCTGCTCCCGGGTGCCTACCTCATCCCGGCCTGTGAGATCGAGGCCTCCGGAGCCTTGACCAGCACGGCTCCCACCGGAGCCTACCGCGGGGCCGGCCGGCCGGAAGCAGCGTTCCTCATCGAGCGGCTCGTGGACGAGGCGGCCCGCGCGCTCGGGGTGGATCCGGTCGAGTTTCGGCGGAAGAACTTCATTCCCCCCGATCGCTTCCCCTTCAAGACAGTCACGGGTCAGGTGTACGACTCGGGGCAGTACGAGCGCGCCATGGACCGCGCGCTCGAGCTCGCTGGCTACCGCCAGCTCCGACAGGGCCAGGCCGAGGCCCGCGCGCGGGGCGAGATCGTGGGGATCGGGCTCTCGACCTACGTGGAACCGTGCGGGCTCGGGTGGGAGAGCGGAAGCGTCCGAGTCGAGCGCACCGGGAGCGTCACCGCTGTGACCGGCTCCAGCGCCCACGGCCAGGGGCACGAGACCACCTTCGCCCAGGTGGTGGCCGATTTCCTCGGCGTCGAGCCCGCCGTCGTGGTCGTCCGCCACGGGGACACCGGGTCAGCGCCACAAGGCTTCGGAACCGTCGGGAGCCGGAGCACCGCCCTGGGCGGAGGCGCCCTAGCCACGGCCGCCCTCGAGGTGAGGGAGAAGGGAAGGCGCATTGCCGCGGGCTTACTCGAAGTAGCCCCCGCGGATGTAGTCCCGGTGCCAGGAGGGTTCCAGGTCGTGGGAGTGCCGCAGCGCCAAGTGAGCTGGCCGCGAGTAGCAGAAGCAGGCTATACAGGCCCGGGTCTGCCCCCAGGGGAGAGCCCTGGGCTCGAGGCCACCACCTTCTTTCAGCCCGATGGCGAGATGTGGAGCTTCGGCACTGTCGTGGCGGCGGTGCGGGTGGACCGAGAGACCGGGAAGGTCGGCCTGGAGAAGCTCGTCTGGGTGCACGACGCCGGGACGATCGTCAACCCCCTCCTGACAGAAGGCCAGCTCCACGGCGGCCTCGCCCAGGCCGTGGGGCAGGTCTTCCTCGAACAGCTCCTCTACGATCCCGCCGGCCAGCTCCTTACCGGAACCCTAATGGAGTACACCGTTCCCCATCCGGACGAGGTCCCGGTGCCCGTGCTGGAGAAGACCGTCACCACGTCACCTCGGAACCCGTTGGGCGCCAAGGGGGTCGGGGAGGCCGCGTCCATCGGCGTGCCGCCGGCCATCCTGAATGCGGTGGTGAATGCGGTCGCTCCCTTCGGGATCACCCACCTCGACATGCCGCTGACCTCTGAGAAGATCTGGCAAGTGCTCCAGGGAGCTGAGTAGCCCGGCGGGCCGTCTTGACAACTGCGGACGGTGCCTGGTGGGGTTCCCCGCATGGCCGCTGCCCTGGCTGGGCGTGACCAAGCCGCGCCAGGCGTTCCGCCGGAGCAGGACGCGCGGGAAGAGGTGTGATCGACTTGACAGAAGCGGGGACACCAGAGGGGGTCGATGCGACCGTCCGCACTCGGGAGCTGGTCTTCGAAGCTGAGACGCTCTCGATGTCGAAGGACGTCGCCGAGCGGCTCGGCATCACCGAGCAGACGCCCTTCAAGGAGAAGCTCAAGAAGATGAAGGGCCTCACCTTGGGAGCCACCCGTCCGGGCACCCTGACCTACAACCAGGGCGAATACTGGATCCGCAAGGCCGGCTACACCCCGCAGCAGGAGGTCAAGCTCATCGGAG
>JBHIAB010000166.1:0-8203 GCA_046758385.1 Methylomirabilia bacterium
TGCCGAAGGGCGTGCGCTGCCCGATGGAGCTGTCGACCTACTTCCGCATCAACGCCGCCGACACCGGCCAGTTCGAGCGGACCCTCATCATCGCCGATGAGGGGAGCTACGTGAGCTACCTGGAAGGGTGCACTGCGCCGATGCGGGACACGAACCAGCTCCACGCGGCGGTCGTGGAGCTGATCGCGCTCGACAACGCCCAGATCAAGTACTCGACGATCCAGAACTGGTATCCGGGCGACAAGGAGGGCAAGGGCGGCATCTACAACTTCGTCACCAAGCGCGGCAAGTGCCTCGGCAAGAACTCCAAGATCTCCTGGACGCAGGTGGAGACGGGATCGGCGATCACCTGGAAGTACCCGAGCTGCATCCTCCAGGGCGATCACTCGATCGGCGAGTTCTACTCGGTGGCGCTCACCAACAACTATCAGCAGGCGGACACCGGCACCAAGATGATCCACATCGGGAAACACACCCGGAGCACCATCATCTCGAAGGGGATCTCCGCGGGGCACGGCCAGAACACGTACCGCGGGCTGGTGAAGATCCTCAAGGGGGCGACCGGGGCCCGGAACTACTCGCAGTGCGACTCGTTGCTCCTGGGCGACCAGTGCGGCGCCCACACCTTCCCCTACCTCGAGGTGATGAACAACGCCTCGCAGGTGGAGCACGAGGCCTCGACCTCGAAGATCAGCGAGGATCAGCTCTTCTACTGCCGGCAGCGGGGGATTTCGGCGGAGGATGCGGTCAACATGATTGTCAACGGCTTCTGCAAGCAGGTCTTTCGCGAGCTGCCGATGGAGTTTGCCGTGGAGGCCCAGAAGCTCTTGGGGGTGAGTCTCGAAGGCAGCGTCGGCTAGGACGGTCACGGGAGGAAGGCGGAATGCTGGAAATACGGAGCCTGCATGCGAAGGCCGGCAACAACGACATCCTGCGCGGCATCGATCTCACGGTGAATGCCGGCGAGGTCCACGCGGTCATGGGCCCGAACGGCTCGGGCAAGAGCACCCTGGCCCATGTTCTGGCCGGCCGGGAGGACTACGAGGTGACGGCCGGCGAGGTGATCTACGAGGGGAAGGACCTGCTGACGATGTCCCCCGAAGACCGGGCTCGGGAGGGCGTCTTTCTGGGCTTCCAGTACCCGGTCGCGATCCCCGGGGTGAGTGCCACCTACTTCCTCAAGGCGGCGCTCAATGCGATCCGGAAGCACGGTGGCCTCGAGGAGCTGGACGCCGTCGACTTCCTGGCGCTGATCAAGGAGAAGACGAAAATCCTGGAGGTGGATCAGAGCCTTCTCAACCGCCCGATCAACGAGGGGTTCTCGGGCGGCGAGAAGAAGCGCAACGAAATCTTTCAGATGGCGGTGCTGGAGCCGAAGCTCGCCATCCTGGACGAGACCGACTCCGGCCTGGACATCGATGCCCTGAAGATCGTGGCCAACGGCGTCAACGCGCTCCGGAGCCCGGACCGCACCATGCTCGTGATCACCCACTACCAGCGGCTGCTGAACTACATCGTCCCCGACTACGTCCACGTGCTGGTTGACGGTCGGATCGTCAAGTCGGGCGGGAGGGCGCTGGCCTTGGAGCTCGAAGCGAAGGGCTACGACTGGATCAAGGCGGAAGCCGAGATGGCGCAGCCGGCGAGCGCATAGAAGGGAAGGCCGTCGCGATGGTTCACGTTGGGCAAGAGCTGGCCGGTTATCTCTCGGACTTTGAGCAGTTCGAGAAGGACGGCGCGACAGGAGCAGCATCCTGGGCCCACCGGCTCCGCAAAGCGGCGATCGCCCGCTTCGCAGAGCTGGGGTTCCCCACCACGCGGCACGAGGAATGGAAGTACACCGCCGTGGCTCCGATCGCGAAGGTCCCCTTCACGCGGGTTGGATATGAGCGGCCCATGCTCCTGTCCGGGGCCCTCGAGCGCCTCAGCTTCGGGCTCTCGGAGGGTGCGCGACTCGTGTTCGTGAACGGTCACTACTCGCGGGAGCTCTCGTCGCTCTGGTCGCTTCCCAGTGGCGTCAGGGTGGGGAGCCTGTCGGCCGCCCTCACCGCCGATCGGGAACTGATCGAGCGGCACCTGGCTGGCCACGCCCGCTACCAGGACCACGCGTTCGTCGCGCTCAATACGGCGTTCATCGAGGACGGGGCATTCCTCTACGTGCCGGTCGGCAAGGTCGTCGGGGACCCGATCCACCTGCTGTTCATCTCGACGGCGCGGGGGACGGCCACCGCGTCGCACCCCCGGAATCTCATCGTGGCGGGGAACAACAGCCAGGTGAGGATCGTCGAGACCTACGTCGGGGTCGGCAAGCACGTCTATTTCACGAACGCGGTGACCGAAATCGTCGTTGGCGAGAACGCGGCTATTGACCATTACACGCTGCAGCGAGAGAGCGAGGAGGGCTTTCACATCGCCACCCTGCAGGTTCATCAGGCCCGCAGCAGCACCTTTGCGTCGCATTCCATCGCGGTGGGCGGCGCACTCGTCCGGAACGACGTGAACGTGGTCCTTGACGGGGAGGGCAGCGAGTGCACCCTCAACGGCCTCTACATGGTGACCGGCCGGCAGCACGTGGATAACCACACGCGGATCGACCATGCCAAGCCGCGCGGCCTGAGCCGCCAGCTCTACAAGGGTGTCCTCGGCGGCAAGGCGCGCGGGGTGTTCAACGGGAAGATCGTCGTGCACCCAGCGGCTCAGAAGACCGATGCCAAGCAGACCAACAAGAACCTGCTGCTCTCCGCGGACGCCCTGATCGACACCAAGCCGCAGCTCGAGATCAACAACAACGACGTGAAGTGCACCCACGGGTCGACGATCGGCCGGCTCGACGAGGACTCGATCTTCTACCTGCGCTCCCGCGGGATCGGCGTGGAGACGGCCCGCGGCCTCCTGACCTACGCTTTTGCGAGCGAGATCATCAACGGGATCAAGGTCGAACCGCTTCGCGCCGAGCTCGAGAATCTGACGGGGACGAGACTCCAAAATGGCCTGCCGATGGAGGCCACGCCATGAGAGCAACCCATGAGCTGACCCTGCCCGTGCCGGTGCCCGGCGCTCGGCCGGCCTTTGACGTGGGCAGAATCCGGGCCGACTTTCCCGTGCTGCGGCAAGAGATCCACGGCAAACCGCTCGTCTATCTCGACAACGCCGCCACGAGCCAGAAGCCGCAGGTTGTGATCGATACGCTCCACCGGTATTACGCCGAGGAAAACTCGAACGTCCATCGCGGCGTCCACTTCCTGAGCGAACGGGCCACGGAGGCCCATGAGGCCGCGCGCGCCAACGTCCGGCGGTTTCTGAACGCCGCGGACACGCGCGAGATCATCTTTGTTCGGGGCGCCACCGAGGGGATCAACCTCGTCGCGCAGAGCTACGGGCGGGCGTCCATCAAGCCGGGCGATGAAATCATCCTCTCCTGGATGGAGCACCACTCGAACATCGTCCCCTGGCAGCTGCTCTGCGAAGAGAAAGGCGCCGTGCTGCGCGTGATCCCGATCAACGAGGATGGCGAGGTGCTCCTCGAGGAATACGAGCGGCTGCTCAACGCGCGGACGAAGTTCGTCGCCCTGGTGCACGCGTCGAACGCCCTCGGCACGATCAACCCGGTCAAGCAGATGATCGAGATGGCCCATCGCCGCGGCGTTCCGGTGCTCATCGATGGGGCGCAGGCGGTGGCTCACCTCCCCGTGGACGTCCAGGAGCTCGACAGCGATTTCTATGTATTCTCCGGCCACAAGGCCCTGGGCCCGACGGGCATCGGCATCCTGTACGGCAAGGCCCACCTCCTCGAGGGCATGCCCCCGTACCAGGGTGGAGGCGACATGATCCTCTCGGTCACCTTCGAGAAGACCCGCTACAACACGCTGCCGTACAAGTTCGAGGCGGGGACACCCCACATCGCCGGCGTGGTCGGGCTCGGCGGGGCGCTTGACTACCTGCGGGGCGTCGGACTCGACCGGATCGGCGCGTACGAGCAGGCGCTGCTCGCGTATGGGACCGACGTCCTGTCGGCCATTCCGGGCCTGCGCCTCATCGGCACGGCCAAGGAGAAGGCCAGCGTCCTGTCGTTCGTGCTCGACGGTATCCACGCCCACGACATCGGCACGGTCCTGGATCAGGAGGGGATCGCGATCCGCGCGGGCCATCACTGCGCGATGCCGCTGATGCAGCGGTTCGGCGTGCCCGCCACCGCGCGGGCGTCCCTGGCCTTCTACAACACGCAGGGAGAGCTTGAGGCGCTTGGCCAGGCGATCCGCAAGGCGATCGAGCTGTTCAGCTAATGTCTGACCTTCGCGAACTCTACCAAGAGGTCATCCTCGACCACAATCGGAGACCGCGCAACTTCCAGAAGCTGGAGGCAGCGAACCGGACGGCGGAAGGCTACAACCCGCTGTGCGGCGACCAGATCACGGTCTACCTGCGCCTGGAGGATGACGTGGTCACGGGCGTGAGCTTTGAAGGCTCGGGCTGCGCGATCTCGAAGGCCTCGGCGTCGATGATGACGGCGGCGTTGAAAGGGAAGACGAGGGCAGAAGCAGCCAGCTTGCTCAAGGCCTTTCACACCATGGTCACCGTGGACGTTGGCACGGCCATCGATCCCCTCGAGCTGGGGAAGCTCGCCGCCTTCGCCGGCGTGCATGAGTTTCCCATTCGAGTCAAATGCGCCACCCTGCCGTGGCACACCTTACGTGCCGCGCTCGATGGCAGGCAAGAGCCTGTTTCGACGGAGTAGACGATGGACACCACGCCCGTGAACCCCGTTGTGATCGAGGCCAAGGTCGTCGAGGCCCTGCAGACGGTCTTTGACCCGGAGATCCCCGTCAACATCTGGGAGGTCGGACTGATCTACGGGATCAAGGTGGACCCCTCGGGCGCGGTCGGAGTCCGGATGACCCTCACCTCGCCCAACTGCCCGTCGGCGGGGGAGCTGCCGGTGGAAGTGCAGACGAAGGTGAAGGCTGTTCCCGGCGTGACGGCGGTCAAGGTCGACGTCGTCTTCGATCCGCCCTGGGCGCCGGACATGATGTCCGAAGCAGCCAGGCTCGAGCTGGGCATGATGTGAGCTGAACGTTCTGGAAGGACACCGACGTGATCGTCCGCACGCCCGAGGAGCACATCACAGAGACCGTGCCTGCCGTGACCGCGAGCACGGTCTTGTCCGCTATCGGCCATACGCCCCTGCTCCGGCTCGCTGCCATCCCGCGGGATCTCCCGGGAGTCGAGGTCTACGCCAAAGCGGAATGGCTGAACCCCGGAGGGTCGGTCAAGGACCGGCCGGCTCTGAGCATGGTGCTCGCCGGGGAGCGAAGCGGGGCCCTCCGGCCGGGGAAGATCATCCTGGATGCCACGAGTGGAAACACGGGCATCGCCCTCGCCATGATCGGGGCAGCCCGCGGCTACCGGGTGCGGCTCTGCCTTCCGGCTAATGCCAGTCGAAGGCGGAGGAAGATCCTGGCCGCGTACGGGGCCGACCTCGTGTTGACCGATCCCCTCGAGACGACGGATGGCGCGATCCGAACGGCCAGAGCGCTCGCAGCCGCCGATCCCGATCGATATTTCTATGCAGATCAATACGACAATCCGGCGAACTGGCAGGCCCATTATGAGACAACGTCTCCTGAGATATGGCGCCAGACCGGAGGCCGCATTACCCACTTCGTCGCTGGCCTGGGCACAGGCGGGACCTTCCTCGGGACCGCCAAACGGCTGAAGGAGTTCAACCCCTCGATCCAGGTGATCGAGCTTCAGCCCGACAGGTCCCTTCATGGAATCGAGGGCCTGAAACACATGCCGAGCAGCCTGATGCCCGGGATCTACGATCCATCGCTCGCGGACGAACGCCTGGCGATCGCCACGGAAGACGCCTACGACATGGTGCTGCGGATCGCCCGCGAGGAAGGGCTCCTTGTCGGGATCTCGTCGGGGGCCGCCATGGCTGCTGCTCTCACGGTGGCCCGGCACGTCCGAAGGGGAGTCGTTGTCACCGTCTTCCCGGACGGCGGTGAGAAATATCTCGGCGATGAATTCTGGCACGATGCGGGCTTATCCCGAGCGGATCGATGACAGTGAGATCGGCCCTGGGTCGGGCGCCTCGCGCGCGCCCGGCGTCGTCGCAGTGCGAGTACCGTTGATGATGAGATACCTTGTCTGCACGTCTCTGCGCACAGCACAGCACACTCCCGCGTCCACGGTCGGCAAAGATGGTGGTGGCATGCGCTTTGCTCAATTGAGCGTGGCGACGGGGATAACGGCCGACATTGGAGATATCCCAATTCATGCGTGAACTGGCGAGAACGATAGAGGAGAGGGAGGATCGGTGAATTTCACAGGGTCAGGAGGTTTCGACGAGGTTCCCGACGGTGGGCTGCCGGGAGCTACCTGGGCCGCTGCTGGGGCCGAACAGAACCTCCTGGAGGGGCCGCAGGAAGAGGACTCCCTGACTCGGCAGGAGCTTGAGACAGATCGTCCCGAACTCTCTGGGGAGGAGCGCCAGGGTCCTGACTCGGTCGAGCTCTACCTCCGGGAGATTGGCCAGATCCCGCTCCTGACCGCCAAGCAGGAGGTCGAGCTGGGACGCCGGATAGAGGATGGAGAGGCTCGGCTGTCACGTGCTCTGTTCAGTCTTCCGTTCGCAGCCCGTGATCTCCTAGCCGTAGCCGAGCGATTGCGTCAGGACCACCGGCCTCTCTTCGAACTCTCCCGCGGCAATCAACTGCCTGCCTCCAAGGCCCAACGGGTAGGGGCAGTCCTCGGGGCCGTCCGCCGCCTCACGGAAGAAGCAGCCCGGGTGAAGAAGGCCCTGCGCCAGGCGAGCAGCCGGGCCAAGCGGGAAGGGATCCTCGTGCGCCTCGGCCAGAACCGTGAAGAGACCGCTCGGGCACTCGAGACCCTGGATCTCACTGGAAGCCTCATGGAACGGCTTGCCACGACGGCCCGCACCTACGGGCAGCGGATGGCCGAGTTGGAGCAGCGGATTGCTCGCGGGCGGAATCGCGCCAAGCCCTCCCACTTCAGGCTGCAGCTGCAGCTCCGGCAGTTGGCGGCCGAGATAGGGGTCTCCCGACGGGTCTTGACGGGCCTGCTGGCCGAGATGGAGGCTGGAGAGCGCCAGGCCCGCGAGGCGAAGAAGGCCCTGATAGAAGCCAATTTCCGCCTCGTGGTCTCCGTTGCGAAGCGGTACGTCAATGAGGAGATGCCGCTGCTGGACCTGATCCAGGAGGGGAACATCGGGCTCATGAAGGCCGTCGACCGATTCGATTATCGTCGGGGGTTCAAGTTCTCCACCTATGCCACCTGGTGGATTCGGCAGGCCATCACGCGCGGCATCGCCGACCGCGCGCGGATGATCCGGCTCCCGGTGCATCTTCTCGAGACGCTCCAGCGTATGCAGCGTGCGAGTCCGACCCTCGCCCAGAAGCTGGGGCGTGAGCCGACCCTGGCGGAGATGGCGCAGCATACCGGCATGACGCGTGACATGGCCGGAAGGCTCCTAAAACTCCGACGGAGGCCGCTCTCGCTGGAGACGCCAGTCGGCCAGGGCAGTGAGCTTCGAGACTTCCTCGAGGACCAGACCACCGGCTCGCCGGTTGATGCGGTGCAGTCCAAGGAGATCGCCGAGGAGGTGGAGCGGGCCTTGTCGGCCCTCTCGGCAAAGGAGGCGCAGATCGTTCGCCTCCGGTTCGGGATTGGCGTGGGCACCGCACAGACGCTAAAGGAGGTCGGCATAGCCTTCGGGGTCACCCGGGAGCGGGTTCGCCAGGTGGAAGTCATGGCGCTCAAGAAGCTCGCGAGCGGACAGCGGAGGGGGCGGCTAGCGCGCTTCATTGGTGTCTAAGCCAAGAGCCTGGGCGGGGATGAGCCAGCCATCAGGCGGCACGAGGGGCCCGTCAGAGCCACCTGAGAGCGGTGAGACCCGTCAAAGTAGCAGAGGGCAAGGGTCTGTTTAGCCGTGAGAGAGCATATGGCGTATGTCATCGCCGAGCCATGCATCAACGTGAAGGACAAGTCCTGCGTCGAGGTCTGCCCGGTCGACTGCATCTACGAGGGACCGGACCAGCTCTTCATCCATCCCGATGAGTGCATCGACTGCGGGGCCTGCGAGCCGGTTTGCCCGGTGAAAGCGATCTTCACTGAGGACGAGACGCCGGAGCAGTGGAAGCACTTCATCGAGTTGAACCGGCAGTTCTTCGTGGAGAACCCT
>JBHIAB010000167.1:0-8148 GCA_046758385.1 Methylomirabilia bacterium
CGAGGCCCCCTCCGAGGATCGAGCGCGGGCTTGGCCCGCGCAACCGACCGGGGGGAGGTTCGGAAGGGGGGTGGAACCCCCCTCCGAGTTCAGTTAGGCCACGAAGGGCGGGATAGGCGGGATCTCCACCGGCTGGGCCTTCACGTCGATCACCCCCGGCACTCCGCGGGCCACCTCCGTCGCCTGCTCCAGGGCCGAGGTTCCCTCAAGGGTCACCACGCCCTGCCTGGCCTCCACGATGACGCGATACTTGCGCGCTTGCGGGTGAGCGGCCAGCGCCACCTGAACCCTGGAGGCTAGCGCCCGGTCAGCCACGAGCTGCCTCCCGGCTTCGGTCGTCGCCAGCTCAGGGCTCCGGACCGTTGCGGAGATCACCTCGGCTGCCGCCTCTGGAGAGAGCTTCTCGGTATTGACGACCAGGTCGTAGAGCGCGAGGTTGCCCAGCTCCACTTCATAGAGGTAGCGCATCCGCGCGGAACGCTCCGTATCGTCGCGGCGCACCATGTCAGTGATCGTCCTTATGTTCGCCCCCTCCCCCATCTGCTCAGACATCTTCTTGAGCATCCGCTTGACCCGAAGCTCGAACGGGGCCATCACCCGGATCCTGAGGGCGTGGGGAACCCCCCGGAGGAGCCACTGGCCACCCCGGCCCACCAGGATCACGTTGTCCCCCTCGGCGAACTCGTAGAGGGCCGTCTGAATGGCCGTGATGTAGCGGCGGGTTTCCACGTCGAAGCGCTCGAACAGGGAGGGCCTGCTCTCATCCAGGTGAGCCAGCTTCTCCTCGAGAAGCCCGTATCGGGTCGCCGTCTCGCTGATCAGCTCCTGATCCACGTGGCGATAGCCGAGGCGCTGGGCCAGGGCTGTCCCGATCTCGGGCCCGCCCGCCCCCATTGCGTGAGAGATGGCGATAATGGCCATGACCCAACTCCTCCGGGGATGCCGGCGCCTCCGCCTCGCCCGAGGCCGGCGAGGGTCAGACCTGGCGGTATTTCTGCTTCAGGGCAGCGGGGGCGATGGCGATCCGCTTGCCGGTCACGTTCTCTAGGATGTACACCTCGTCGGTGAGGGACCCGCTGGCGAAGACTTCGAAGACTCCCAGAACCTCCTCCAGCGAGGCTCCGGGCTGCCGATCTTGCATCATCTGCTCCACCGCCGTGCACTTGAGGCGCATGTGATGGCGTCCACTCTCACCTCACGAACGGCGCCGAGGGCGCGGCCCGCTACCCCCCAAGCCTCCGGGGCCGGCAAGTGGGTGGCCTCGCCCCGGTGGCGGAACCGTCCGTCGAAACTCGGTCGGATCCTGGTCTAGCTTTCCACCGACCGGGGTGCCGCACTGCGCGCACACGTAATCGTACTTGGTCCCCGTCGGGAGGACCAGCAGAAGCTTCTTTCTCACCGGCACGGCCTTGCGGCAGCTCACGCAGTAAAGGCTCGTCGCCTCAAACTCCTCGTAGCTCGGGGAGGTCACGCAAGACACCTCCTTTCATCGCGAGAAGTATCTTAGCTAAGAACTGGGCGCCGTTCCAGCGCTTAGCACTGGGGGGGGCTCTGCCCCCTTCCGAGGTGCTGGCTACTCGGGCAGGGTGGTTCCGTCCTCTTCCACTATCAGGACCAGCCCGCGCGCGTCCCGTACGACGATCGGGCTCCCGGCCACAATTTCCTTCCCGACCTCGCGCGCCTCCGCTTTCCACAGCTCGCCGCTCACCCGGACGTAGCCCGAAGGCATCAAGGGCTCTACGACGCGCCCCCGTTCCCCGATCAGGCGTTCGCGCCCAAGTCCCGAGGGGCTGAATGCGTCTCTGAAGAACGGAAACATGACAAAGTCCTTGACGACCAAGAGGACAAACAGGACGACCGCCGCCCACACCGGCAGGCCGAGGAGCTCCTTCAGGAGAACCAACAGGAGGGCGAAAAGTGCCCAGCCTGGAACCTGCCAGAGCAGATAGCTCCAGATCCCGCGCAGGGGTTGCGTGCTAGTTGGCATAGCACCAAGGAGCACCGAGGCGGCCGCTCTCTCCTGAGCTTAGCGGAGCGCGTGACCTCGGGCAAGATTCCCCTCGGCCCGCAAGCCCGGCGGGCGGAGCGTGCTATCAGTGGCTTCCGTTTACAACGCCTTCCGGTTCTTCGGCTACTCGCTGGCGCCACCGCTCCTCGGGCCGGTCTACGGGCAAGGAAACTTGGAGTGATCAAGAGCGCCCACGCGGGTCATAGCCTGGATGAGCGAGGACAGGGGAGCTTCGGTAGGGGGGCGGAGCCCCCCGTCCGAGGAGGCAGGATGGTCGCTACACCAAAGGGGCAGGCTTCAGACAGAGCGCGCTGACTTCCGACATGAGCTGTTCAACGGACACTGGCTTGGTCAGCACACGATCAACCCCGCTTGAACGGATACGCTCGGTTGTGCCCTGGTCAGCCCACCCCGTGAGCAGGAGAACCCGGACACTCGCATCCCTGCCCTTGATGGCACGGGCCACATCCCATCCCGACATACCGGACATGCCGAGGTCGGTGACAACCAAGTCGAACACTCCGGGTTGAAAGCTCTCCAACGCCGAGACCGCGTTCCCGGCTGCTTCCACGGAATGGCCCCCGGCGCTCAGAACCTCGGACAGAACCTCCCGCACTGGCTCTTGGTCCTCGATCAGCAGGACACGGAGTGGGGCACCACCCGCAGCCCTCGGCACCGGCCCCGGCCGCCCCTCCCTCTCTCCAGCTTGCACCGGGAGCCTGACCGTCCAGTCGCTCCCCTCACCTTCTCGACTCTCGACGTGGATCTCGCCTCCGTGACGTCTGACGATCCCGTGGGCGACCGCGAGCCCGAGCCCTCTGCCCCGACCGTCCTTGGTCGTGAAGAGCGGCTCGAAAAGCCGGGCGCGGATCGCTTCCGACATCCCGATCCCCGTGTCCGAGACCTGAACCTCCACCCCGCGACCGTCGAGACCATCCGGGTGGGGAACCTCCCGCATGCGAAGCGTGAGCGTCCCTCCCTGGGGCATGGCCTCCAGGGCGTTCAGGATGAGGTTGAACAGCATCTCTCGAAGCTCGGCGCGCTCTCCCGCCAGCGGCGGGACTTGCCGGACATCCACCTCTACCTTCAGCTCGCCCTGCCAAGGGGTAGCGTCCTTCGGGCACACGCCCCGCGCCAGGGTCAGGGCCTCGCGGACAACGGCGCCGACGTCAACGCTGACGAATGGGTGCTCCCCCAGAACGCCGGCGAACTGCTGAAGGCGGCGAGTGGTCTCAACGGCATCGCTCACCGCCCGCTGGATCAGGTGAAGCCGCTTTGTCCCATCCGGCTGAGAGACGGACCGCTCGAGAAGTTCCGACTGGCCCAGGATGATCGTCAGGAGGTTATTGAACCGGTGGGCCACTCCACCCGCCATCCCCGCGAGGGCCTGCACGCGCTCCGATCGGATCAGCTCCTCAGTCAACCGCCTCTGCTCGGTCTCGTCCTTGAGCACCGCCAGGGTGCCGACGGTTGTCCCGCCCGCGTCGCGCAGGCGCGAGACGGAAATGCTAGCTTCGACCCAGCGCCCGTCGTCCCCGGCCCGCACGACCGTCCGATAGTTCCGGACCCCCCCCTCGCCCTCGACCCGGCGCATGAGCGCTCGCGCCTCCTCCAGCCCCCCTCGGTAGAAGTCGGCCAGCGGCCGGCCCAGGACCTCTTCGGCCCGACAGCCGAAGAGGTCCTGAGCTCCCGAGCTGAAATAGATGATTCGGCCGTCGAGGTCCGCGGCGACGATGGCGTCAGGCGAGCTGTCGGCGATGGATTGGAAAAGGTTCTCGGTCCCCTCGAGGTGCGCTTGACTCACTGACGTCCGTGATGATCTTCGTCGTGAAGGCGATTCGTACCCTTCCCAGTCGGTAGACAGATACACCCCCCCACTCAGCGGGGCAGAAAAAACATTCTAGCCAGATACTCGAAATGGTCAAGAGCACGTTTTACCGCCCCAGATGCGAGGTTCGCGCCCTGGTGATGACAGGGGCCGCGATTTATGCGCCGATCTTCGCACGCCAACCGTTTTGATCCAAGCTGATCGATCTTTTTCGAGGCTCCTGCCCGCGAATGCGCATTCACCCGTGCAATTCTGCTAGCTGTGGACAGCTGTGAATATGTGGATAACGGCTATCCCCTGCTTTTGACCTTCCCAGCCGTTTTTAGGGCCGTGCCTCCTAATGAAGCGAAGCGCGAGGAGTGCTTGATTGCACAATCTCTGATCGCCTTTGCCCACAGGGTTATCCACCGCCAACTCACCGGATTTGTGGATAACCTGCAGGATCCAGGCACCAGTTATATCTTTCCCCCGGGACCAGACCAGCGCGACGGAACAGGCCGTGATTGAGCGTCCAGTCGCTCGACCCTTTTTGGCGCGCTAACGCCACGGCACGCAGCAGTTGCTCTGCGTGAGGGCGCAGGGCCCGCCCGGCGGCGGAGAGACCCAGGCCTCCCTGCCCCCGCTCGAAGAGCGCCACACCCAGCGACTCTTCCAGCGCCTTGATCCGAGCACTCACCGCCGGCTGGGTCACCCGAAGGGCCTCCGCCGCCCTGCGGAAGCCCCCGAACGTCCCGACCGCGAGGGCGGAAGACGCATCCCCACCTGCCGCTGGCGTTCAACTACTCCTCCTCATTCCGGTGGCACCAGGACTCAGAGCCCTTCCGGTTTTGCGACCTCGGTGAGCTCGGCTACAAGTTCATCTTCATTACGCTCTTCGGGGCTCACGCCTCCATGTACGGAGTCTGGAACGCCATGGAGGACCTGGTCAAGAATGAGGAGGAAGCACAGTGGGCCCTGGAGCGGATGGAGAAGGGGCACCCGACCGAGAGTCACCACCAGATGGCCCGCGTCGCCCACTTCAAGGAGCTGGAGAAGAAGTTCGTCCCTGATGCGGCCGACCGCTATCGGGCCTCTGACGGCTTCGGAGAGGAGTGGCGCCTCAAGGCCTCATCGAGCGCGTCCTCCCGAAGCCCAGAGCCCTGAGCCAGTCCTGATCCAAAAGAATCCGGCCCGCGGGTAACTCATTTCCCCTCGCCCCCCCCGGGGCAGAGGCCCAGCACCGTCTCTCGTTCCCGTCCCCGGAAAAGGGGTATGCTTCATGAGCGTCCCGGGAGACAAGCCTCTTCGCCGGCCAGGGGGTTTGGAAAAAGCCTTCGCGGCATGAGACCCTGACAGTGGGGCGGGCGAACCGCCCTCCAAGAGCCAACCGCTCCCGAGGAAGGACCCGGTGGAAAAGGAGGGGAAGGGATGGAGCGCCTTGGTCTCGACCTGATGGAAGCACGGATCCTCGCGGTCCTCCTCGGTGTGGCTGTCGGCCTGCTTCTCGCCGGGGGTCTCTATCTCTGGATTCGGCGGATGCTCAGAGGCTGGGCGAAGCGAACGGCCACGCTCGTCGATGACAGGATCGTAGCTGTCACCGAGCACTCGCTCCTACCCATGATGATGCTGGTATTGGTTTACCTCATCTTGTCCTTTCTCCCCTTGCCCGTGGGTGTCGTGGGTGTCGGCAAGAAGCTCCTTCTTGCGGGCATCATTGTCCTTGCGCTAGTGGTGGGCGCTCGTCTCGCCCTGCTCTTTCTCGAGCGGCTGGGGGAGCGCTACGCGTTTGCCCAGACCCTCGCGCAGCGTGGACGCGGCCCGATCTGGGCCATCCTGTCTGTGCTCCTGGTCTTCATTCTGTCGACCCATTTTTTGGGCCTTCCGGAGGAGGCCAGAGTCATCCTCCAACCTCTCATGAGGACGATTCTCATCGTGGCGTTCGCCTGGCTCCTGGTACGGGGAGCGGCCTTGGCCGCCGAGGTGGCCAGGGAGTCCTACGGGAGCCGCCTGAGAGAGATCGACGCCGTCCGTGCCCGATCCTTCGAGACCCAGGTCGGCGTGTTGGGGTACGTGGCCAAGTTCGTCATCGTCCTCATCGCCACGGGGGCGGCCCTGAGCCAGTTTGAGTTCTTCAAGACGTTTGCCGGCTCGCTGTTGGCCTCCGCCGGCATTGCGGGCCTTGTCATCGGCCTCGCGGCCCAACGGACTTTGAGCAACGTCTTTGCCGGCATTCAACTCGCGTTGACGCAGCCGATCCGGATCGGCGATTCCGTGGTCTTCGAAGGGGAGTGGGGATGGATCGAGGAAATCTCACTGACCCACGTGGTCATTCGGATCTGGGACCTCAGACGCCTCGTCGTGCCCATCAACTATCTGCTCGACCACCCGATCCAGAACTGGACGAAGACTTCTTCCGACCTGATCGGAACGGTCTACATCTACACCGACTACCGGATCGACGTGAAGGCCGTGCGCAAGGAACTCGCGAGAATTTTGGAGACCACCGACATGTGGGACCGGAAAGTGCCACCCGTGCTGCAAGTCACGGAGTGCAAGCACGATGCCGTTGAGCTCCGAGCGCTTTGCAGCTCGGCCGATGCATCGATCGGCTGGGACCTGCGCTGCTACGTTCGTGAAAAACTGCTGGCCTACATCCAGGGGCTCGAAGAGGGGAAATTCCTCCCACGGACGCGGGTGGAGTTCGAACGGCAGCCTCTCTAGGTCATTTCCTGGGAGGGGGGCTCCGCCCCCCTTCCCAACCTCCCCCCGTTCAGCTTGCGCGGGCAAAGCCCGCGCTCGAAAGGGCTCAGTTCGGTGCGTTCCTCCATGGCGGAGTCGAGAAATGCCAGCAGGCGCTCCCTCAGTTGCGGAGGAATCTCCTCCTCCCGCAATTGGCGGACCGCCCACACGGTGCCGCGATAGGTATTGATGAAAGCGGTGCATTCTTGGCAGTCGGCCAGGTGGGCTCCGAGGGCCTGGGCCCCGGCGCTGTCCAGCACCCCATCGAGGTAATCCCCGAGCAACTCTACCAATTCCCGACAGGAAACCATTGCCCTATCCCTCGCTCAATCGCTCCCCCAGGTCAGACCCTGCCCTTTTCTGCCACACCCTATGAGAGGGCACCACGCCGTTTGGAGGTTCACAGAATTTTTGTGAATCTTTCCCCATCCGTCTTGCATCCTATGCATGTCAGGGTCAGTATGAAGCGGGCGCGAAGCCGAGCAGCACCGCGCAGAAAGGGGCCCTCAATGGGCAAGTGGGTCATTGTGTATACGGAATCTGTCTGAGCCAGCTGCGACAGGGAGAAAGAGTTTCTTTCTCAAAAGGGGGTCCCCTTCGCCGCCAAAAACATCCAGGAGGACCCCTCTGCCCTAGCGGAGCTCCAGCGGCTCGGCTTCCGGTCGACGCCCGTGACGGTCATTGATGGCGAGGTCGTGGTCGGGTTCGACCGGGGAAAGCTCGAACGCCTCCTCGCGCTCTCGTAACCTTTTACGAAGACCCCGCCGTCGAGGACCTCATCGCCCACGCTGACTTCGACCACGCCCAGGCCGTCTTCGAGTTTGGCTGCGGCGCCGGCCGCCTCGCGCAACAGTTGCTGGCCGGCTGTCTGCCTAACCCGGCGTAGCCGGCCCTGTTTGGTTCCGGCTACGCCGGGTTAGGTAATCCGCGCTAGAGTGTCAAGGACGATTTCGCCATATGGCGCGTGCATCGTGGTCGTGATCGGGCTCGCTCGCTAGCCATGGCTTGTCGCACATGACGCTCACGCTCCTGACCTCAGTGATCACGCGGCCGCAGGACTGCGTATTCTATATGTCGACGATGGCGCTGCGCTCATTGCAGTTCGGGATGGAGATCCGTCTATGATGCGCGCAAGCCCCGCGCCGCGCTTCTTTTACGGCTGGGTCGTTCTCGGTGTGGCGACGCTGGCAAACTTCGCGACAGCTCCAGGCCAATCCTTCACGGTCAGCCTCTTCCTCGTTCCGATGCTGAGCGATCTCGGCCTGTCGCGCACCGCCATCTCCAGTGTGTACTCCCTCGCCTCCCTGACGGCCGCGGTCGGCCTGCCGTACATCGGCCGCCTCGTCGACCGGCTGGGGGCTCGGCTCATGATGGCCACGGTGGCCGCCTGCTTGGGCCTTGCCAGCATCGCGCTCTACGCGGTGAACGGGATCGTGCCCTTGTACCTCGCCTTCACCGGTATTCGCACTTTCGGCCAGGGCGCCCTGGCACTGACCGCCACGGTGGTCGCGGCCCAGTGGTTTGTTCGCCGGCGCGGCTTCGCGATGGGCCTCGTGGGCCTCGGCTTCGCTGCGCGCCTGGCCGGGGTGCCGCC
>JBHIAB010000168.1:0-8129 GCA_046758385.1 Methylomirabilia bacterium
GGGGCGGGGCGCACCCCCCGCCCACGACCTTCGGAGGGGGCCGCGATGGCCCCCTCCGAGACCTCCCCCGTCGCTTGCGCGGGCGAAGCCCGCGCTCGAAGGCGACCTAACCTTACACGTTCGTAAAGCGCAATACCTTCAGAGTGCTTCGAGGTGGGCGTACTGGAGCGACAGCCGCTTCCGGCCCACGCTGGCGAAGTGAACGGTCACGATCACATCGCCGCCGTCCCGCTCGATCCCCACCAGGAGCCCCTCGCCCCAGCGAGCGTGGCGGAGCCTCGCCCCCACGCGGAACGGCCAGTCGTCGGTCTCCGCGGCAGGCTCATGAGACTCAGGCAGCGGAATCGGCGGCTCGGGCCTCGAGGCATTCAAGAGCACGAGTTCGCTCTCCGGAACCTCCAGGAGGAAGCGCGAGGGTTCGCCCAACCCGTACCCGTGAAGCCGACGGTGGAGCGCGTAAGAGAGGAACAGGCGCTCCTTGGCGCGGGTGAGCCCAACGTAGCAGAGGCGACGCTCCTCCTCCAGCTCTTCCACGTCCTTCATCGACTTGAGGTGCGGGAAGACACCTTCCTCCATGCCGGTCAGGAAGACCACCGGAAACTCGAGCCCCTTGGCCGAGTGAAGCGTCATCAGGGTCACCGCCCCGCGGTCCTCGGGAAGCTCATCCACGTCCGAAACCAGCGAGACCACGTCCAGGAACCCCTCGAGGGTGGCCTCGTCCTGCGAGTGCTGGAACTCCTCGGCCGCTGCCACCAGCTCCTTCAGGTTCTCCAGGCGCGCCTCCGCCTCGGCGGTCCGCTCCTGCCTCAGGGCATCGAGGTACCCCGAGGCGCTCAGGACCTCATCGACGAAGGCCGGAATGGCCGCTGCCCCCTTCTGGTCCTGAAGGGTGGCGATGAGGCGGGCGAACTCCTCGAGGCTTCGCCTCGGCTTCGTGCTGATCTCGGACGGCAGCGCGCGGCAGGCCTCGAGCAGCGAGGAGCCTGCCCGCTGGGCGGCCTCCTCGAGCCGGATCAGCGTGGCCTTGCCGATGCCGCGGCTCGGGGCCGCGATGGCACGCCGGAACGCCACATCGTCACGGGAGTTGACCACCAGGCGGAGGTAGGCGAGAGCGTCCTTGATCTCCTTCCGCTCGTAGAAGCGGACGCCACCGACGATCAAGTACGGGATCCCGCTACGCCGGAGGGCGTCCTCCAAGACACGGGATTGGGCGTTGGTCCGGTAAAACACGGCGATGTCGTGCGTGCCCACCCCCTGCTCCCGGAGCAGCCGGATGGTCTGGGCCACGAAGTGGGCCTCCTCGTACTCGTCCCGGGCACGATAGACGGCGGCCGACTCCCCTTTGCCGTTCTCCGTCCAGAGGGTCTTGCCCTTCCGCCCGGCGTTGTTGGCGATGACCGTTGACGCAATGTCCAGGATCAGCCCGCTTGAGCGGTAGTTCTGCTCCAGGCGTACGACCCGGCACCCCGGGAAGTCATGCTCGAAATTGAGGATGTTCCTCAGGTCGGCGCCGCGGAAGCGGTAGATGCTCTGATCGTCATCCCCCACGACGAACAGGTTCCGGTGCTCGGCGGTCAGGAGCTGGATGATCCGGTACTGGGCCCGGTTGGTGTCCTGATACTCGTCCACGAGCACGTATTTCCACAGCCCCCGGTACCAGCCGAGCGCCTCAGGGACGCGCTCGAACAGCCGGACGGTCGTGACCAGGAGGTCGTCGAAGTCCAGGGCGCGGGCCTGGCCAAGCCGCGCCTGGTAGCGCTCAAAGAGCAGGGCAAGCCGCTCTTCGCGGGAGGTCCGAGCCAGCCGCTGCGCCTCCTCCACCGACTCCATCTGATTCTTGGCCCGACTGATCCAGTGCACCACCGACCCTGGGGGCAGCGTTCGATCATCCACCTCCTGCTCGCGGAGGCATTCCCGAACCAGGGTGAGGCGGTCATCCTCGTCGTAGATCACAAAGTGCGGAGAGAGTCCGAGATGTTGGATGTGCTGCCGAAGGATCCTGACGCACGTGGAGTGAAAGGTGGCGAGGAGCGGGGACCGGATGCCGAACGGGAGAAGCAACCCCTCCACGCGTCGGCGCATCTCCTCCGCGGCTTTGTTGGTGAAGGTGACGGCCAGCATGTTCCGGGGATGGACACCGTTGACCGCGAGGAGGTAGGCGATCCGGTGCGCGATGACGCGCGTCTTGCCGCTGCCAGCGCCCGCCAGGACCAGCACCGGCCCCTCTGTGGCGGTCACGGCTTCGCGCTGGGTGGGATTCAGATCGCGGAGGATGACTTCGGCGTCCACCAGGGAGCGCACCATGAGACTTTACGATACCACAAGCGCGCGAGGCCGTCAGGCGCGGGCCCGGCCGCCGAGCGCGAAGATCCGGCCGGCTACTCCACGGTGACGGATTTGGCCAGATTCCGCGGCTGGTCCACGTCGCAGCCGCGCCGGACCGCCACGTGGTAGGCCAGGAGCTGGAGCGGAAGCACCATCAGGATCGGTGAGAGCTGGTCCACGGTCGGCGGCACGGCGATGACGCGGTCCACCTTGGCCGTGATCTCCCGGTCCCCCTCGTGGGCCACCGCGATCACCTTCCCGTCACGGGCCCGGACCTCCTCGATGTTGCCGAGCATCCGCTCGTAAGTGTGATCGCGCGGCACCAGCGCCACCACCGGCATGGCGTCGTCGATGAGGGCGATCGGCCCGTGCTTCATCTCACCCGCCGGATACCCCTCGGCGTGGATGTAGGAGAGCTCCTTGAGCTTGAGAGCCCCCTCCAGCGCGATGGGATAGTGAAGCCCGCGCCCCAGGTAGAGGAAGTCGTCGTACTGAAAGAGCTCCCGGGCCACCTCGGCGACCTGGGCATCGAGCTCCAGAGTGGCCTCCATGAGCCGCGGGATCTCCAGAAGATCCTGGATCCGCTTGCGTCCCTCCTGCTCCGTCAGCGAGCCTCGTTGCCGCCCCAGGTAGAGGGCGAGGAGGTAGCACGCCGTCACCGTAGCGGTGAAGGTCTTGGTGGACGCCACGCCGATCTCGGGACCGGCGTGCGTGTACAGGACACCGGTGGACTCACGGGAGAGCGCCGAGCCCACGACATTGGTGATAGCGAGCACGGGAGCGCCCCTCGCGCGCGCCGCTTTCACGGCGCCCAGGGTGTCCGCCGTTTCGCCGGACTGGGAGAGGGCCACGATCAGGGTCGCGGGCCCGACCGGGGCGTCGCGGTAGCGGAACTCGGAGCCCAGGTCCACCTCCGCGGGGAGCCCGGTGAGTCGCTCCAGCATGAACCGCCCCACGATGGCAGCGTGGTATGAGGTCCCGCAGGCCACCAGCACGACCCGCTGGATGGCCTCCAGCGTGGTAGGATCGAGATTGGTATCGGCGAGCACCACGTTCCCGCTCTCGGGCACCGCCCGGCCTCGGAAGGTGTCGGTCACCGCGCGCGGCTGCTCGTAGACCTCTTTGAGCATGAAGTGGCGGTAGCCGCCCTTCTCGGCCATGATAGGATCCCAAAGGATCCGGGTGGGCGTCCGCTGCACGGGCTCCCCATCCAGGGTGGAGATCTCCACCCCTTCCCGCCTGACCACGGCCACCTCCTCATCCTCCAGAATGACCACGTCCCGGGTATGAGACAGGGTCGCGGGGATGTCCGAGGCGATGAACATCTCATCCGAGCCCAGGCCGACCACCACGCTCCCGGCCCCGTGTTTGGCCGCCACCAGCCGGTCGGGCGCGGCCGCTGAGACCACCCCGATGGCGTAGGAGCCCCGGATCTCCTTGAGCGCCCGCTTGACGGCTCCCTCAAGTCGGGGGACATCCTTCAGGCAATGCTCGATCAGGTGAGCGAGAACCTCGGTGTCGGTCTCTGACTTGAACAGATGCCCCTCGGCCTGGAGACGGTCCTTGATCGGCAGGTAGTTCTCCAGGATCCCGTTGTGGACGACGACGAGGCCCCCACTGCAGTCCGTGTGGGGGTGGGCGTTCTCCTCGGAAGGCCGCCCGTGCGTGGCCCAGCGCGTGTGACCGAGCCCCACGTTCCCGACCAGCGGGCGCTCACGGAGGATCCCTTCCAGGGTCTTGATCTTCCCGGCGCTCCGGCGCACGTCGAGCCCACTCGAGCCGAGCACCGCCACGCCTGCGGAGTCGTAACCACGGTACTCGAGCCGCTTCAATCCTTCCAGAATGATGTCAACCGCGCTCCGGTCCCCGATATAACCCACAATCCCGCACATCCCTGGCTCCTACTCTTTGTTCAGATACGCAGGAGGAAAGGACAGCACCCTCCCGCCGTCTAGCTTGAGTCTCTACGACTCCGCCGGTTCCCCCTTCGCCTCGGGCTTTTTCTTCGGGCGTTTGGCAGCCCAGCCCTTTTTGATCACCTGCTTGCCCCGCCCCACGGCCAGCGCGCCCGGCGGCACATCCTTCGTAATCGTTGAGCCGGCCCCGACATAGGCGCCTTCGCCGATGGTGATGGGAGCCACCAAGCTCGAGTTGGTGCCGACGAAGGCACGGTCGCCGATCGTGGTCTCGTGCTTGGCTACACCGTCATAGTTGCAGGTGATGGTCCCCGCCCCAACGTTGACGTCTTCGCCGACGGTGGCGTCGCCCACGTAGGAGAGGTGGGGGACCTTCGAGCCCCGACCGACCCGAGACTTCTTCAGCTCCACGAAATTGCCGATCTTGGCGCGCGGCCCGACGTGAGAGAGCGGGCGGAGGTGGCAGAAGGGACCGAGCACCGCCTCGCGCTCCACGGTCGAATCGCTCAGCACACAGTATGGCTTCAGGGTCACGCGCTCTCCTATTTTGCTGTCGGAGATATGACAGCCGATCCCGATCACGCTCTCGCTGCCGACGGATGTGGCCCCCTCCAGGACCACACCTGGGTAGAGCACCGTGTCAGGCGCGACGCTGACCGTATCGTCCACATAGGTCGTCGCCGGGTCCAGGATGGTGACGCCTTCCGTCATGAGGCGGTCCAGGGTCCGACTACGCAAGATGGCACCCAGCTCGGCGAGCTGCTTTCGGTCGTTGACCCCCAGGCACTCAACGGGGTCGTCGGCTTGAAGGGCCTCCACGCGCGCCTGCTGGTGGGCCAGGATCTGGATCACGTCGGTGAGGTAGTATTCACCCTGGTCGTTGTGGTTATCGACCTGCTCCAGCGCCGGCCAGAGCCGTCTGGCGTCGAAGCAATAAACGCTCGTGGCGATCTCCCGGACCGGCTTCTGATCAGGCAGCGCATCACGCTCTTCCACTATTGCTACGACCCGCCCCGCGTCCCGGAGAATCCGCCCATAGCCACTTGGATCGTCCACGACAGCCGTGAGGAGCGTGACCGCCGCCCCGGTGGCCTGATGGTGGGTGACAAGCCTCCGCAGGGAAGACTCGGAGAGCAACGGGACATCACAGGGGAGCACCAGGACCGAGCCCTCGCCGTTGCCACAGGCCGCCCGCGCTTCCCGAAGAGCGTGGCCGGTGCCCAGTCGCTCCTTCTGTTCGACCAGAACCACGTCGTCGCCCGCCCCAAGCCCCCCACGTACCTCCTCGCCGCCCGGGCCCACCACCACGATTCGGCCACCCAGTTGGCGCGCCGCGCGCATCGCATATCCGACCAGCGGTCTCCCACCGAGCCTGTGGAGCGCCTTGGGGAGGCGTGAGCGCATCCGCTTGCCTTCCCCCGCCGCCAGGATCACCGTCGCCAGCGCGCTCACGGTCTTTTCTCCTCTCCGTGCGCCAGAAGCTCGAGAAGCGTCCGCCCCAGGCGCCGGGGGTCGTGGCGCACCTTTTCGGGAAAAGCCACCAGGTCCGCCTCACGGACCCACAGGCTCCACTGGCTAAGCCGGTCGAAGTCCAGCCGGGGGGGGCGCGCTCCTGCGGCACGATAGCGCGCCAGCACCCGCTCTGGAAACGGCCGGGTGTTGACCAGGACGCCGTCGACAGTTCCAGGCCCGGCATGCTCGACCAGGGCGTTGACCTGATCGGAAAGGGTGAAGCCATCGGTCTCCTCGGGCTCGGTCATGAGGTTCGCCACAAAGACCTTGAGCCCGCCCGAGCTCTTGAGCGCGTCGGCCACGCCCTGAACCAGCAGAGTGGGAATCACGCTGGAGAAGAGCGAGCCCGGCCCGAGCACCACGAGGTGAGCCTGGTCGATTGCCTCTAGAACCTCGGGAAGCGCGGTCGAGTCGCCGGGATCTAGGAAGACGCGGCGAATCGGTTTCGGCACCTGGCCCAGCTTGTCCTCCCCAACCAGGATGCTCCCGTCGGCCCCCTCAGCGCCCAGGCGCACGTTGTCCAGGGTGGAGGGGAGGATGGTTCCTTTGACCGCGAGCACCTTGGCCGACACATGAATGGCCGAGAGGAAATCGCCGGTTACCTGGGCGAGCGCGGCGAGGAAGAGGTTACCGAAGCTATGGCCGGCGAGGGCACCATCGCCCCTGAAGCGGTACTGAAACAGGCGGCTCATGAGAGGCTCGACCTCGGCCAGCGCGACCAGACAGTTGCGGATGTCCCCGGGCGGGAGCATCTTGAGCTCCTCACGGAGCCGCCCGGAGCTCCCCCCATCATCGGTGACCGTCACCACGCCGGTGAGGGATCGGATGCGGCTCCCGATCTCCCGCTTGAGACCGGTGAGAACCTGAGGCAGACCCGTCCCGCCCCCGATGGCCACCACGCCCCAGCCCTCACTCGCAGCCAGGCGCTTCCCTCGTGCCATTGCTTTCCCTCCCAGCAAACAATGTTAGCACGAGGGGGGGGCAGGCTTCAGCGCGTCACACCCCATGGGCGCCTCCCCTTCCGGGAGGTCTCCATCCCCGGTCCGGACGACGGCCACGGAGGTACGCGAGGAGACGGGCCATCCGTTCCGGCAACGGCGAGTGAAATTCAAGCCGCTCCCCAGAGACGGCGTGGAAGAACGCCAGGGTCTCGGCGTGCAGGGCGATCCCATCGAGCCGCGCCACCAAGCCCTCCAGCTCAGGATCCCGGGGACGCGGATGGATGCGCTGGCGGTAGGTTTCATCCCCGACCAGCGGGTGGCCAAGGGAAGCCAGGTGCACGCGAATCTGATGCGTGCGTCCCGTATCGAGGCGCGCCTCCAGATAAGTGAAACGCGGAAAGCGTTCGAGGACCGAGAAGCGAGTCGCGGCTACCTTGCCGCGGCCGGCGGGGCGAATGGCCATGCGGACTCGCCGTAGTGGATCGCGGCCGATCGGCGCTTCGATGACCCCCGCCGGCTTGGCGACCTCGCCGTGTACCAGGGCCAGGTAGCGGCGCGACACGCTCCGGGCCGCGAGCTGACTCGTGAGGGCCGTATACGCGCGCGGAGTCTTGGCGACTACCAGGAGGCCGGACGTCCCCTTATCCAGACGATGGACAATCCCCGGACGGCCAGGACCGCCGACACCGGCGACTGAGGGGGCATGAGCCAGAACCGCGGCGGCCAGCGGCCCCGTGCGCTGGCCAGCGCCGGGATGCACCACCATCCCCGCGGGCTTGTCCACGACGAGCAGATCGTCATCTTCGAAGACGATCCCCAGGGGGATCTCCTCGGGCAGTAGCGCCTCCGGAGGCGGGGGCGGAATTTCCACGGTGATCCGCTCTCCCGCCTTGAGACGGGCGGAGGCTTTCCTCGCCACACCGTTCACGGCCACGTGCCCCTCCCCCACGAGCGTCTGCAGCCGGGTGCGCGAGAGGCCCGGGAAGTGCGCGGCAAGCCACCGGTCCAGGCGCAGGCCGGCCTCTGCGGGCTGGACGGCAAACTCCTGCCGACGCACGACGGTCACGGACGGGATGAGGCAGGACGGCTCAGGATGAACGTGAGGAGGTCATGAGCCGGATGGCCAGAAGCCCGACCCCGATGGTGATGGCCGAGTCCGCCAGGTTGAAGGCCGGCCAGTGGAAGCCGCGCCAGGAGACGTCGATGAAGTCCACCACTGCGCCGAAGCGTCCCCGGTCGATCAGGTTTCCCACGGCCCCTCCAAAGATGAGCCCGAGGGCCAGGCCGGAGAACCCGCTGCCGTGCGCCAGCAGGCGGAGGGAGAAAAAGACCAGCACCGACAGGGCGCCGAGTGAGAGGACCGCAGCAAGCCATCGGGGGGAGGTCGCCGAGAAGATCCCAAACGCCAGGCCGGGGTTCAGCACCAGCGTGAGGG
>JBHIAB010000169.1:0-8063 GCA_046758385.1 Methylomirabilia bacterium
ATATCATGCTCGATGTCTTGATTTCTGGAGCTGCTGGAAGCGATTTGATCGCGGCTCGTGGTAGGGACATGCTCATGGGTAATTTCGAAGCGAAAGGTCCTGTGTGGCTGGCCATCAAGGATCTTGGACTTGCTCTGGAGAGTGCAAAGCGCCTGGGTGTTGTGCTGCCTATGGCAGGACTGTACCAACAGCTTCTGCTCAATGCTCATTATTCTGGCTGGGATCAAAGGGACGCAACGGTGGTGATGACAATCTACGAACAGTTAGCTGGAATCAAGAGAAAGGCCAAGCAGGGGACGGAAAGCCAGCGGGAACTTGGGTGAAAAGTTCGCGGTTCTCAGCGCTTGGCGGGTTTGGGGGACTGCCTTCTCCTTCTCTCCAGGGCGCGTTTTCTAGCGGCCTCGCCCCTGGCGGTGGCCTTCTTTCCCGCGGCCGTCTTCGCTGTCCACCGGGTTCGGTGCCGTAGGTGCCTCTCTTCATCCCAGAGATGCTGCGTCCCCCCGCCGATGAACACGATGAAGACCTCGCAGCTGTCCGGGTATTCGTACGGCCCGTGAGGGAGGTCCCAGCCGAAGACGTAATCCCCCCGGCGCAGGTCCTTGCCCGCCACGCACATCCGCCCCTTGGTGACGAGGATCGAATGCCAGCTCTTGTGAACGTGCTCCGGCTCAACGTAGCCCTTGGGGAATCTAAGCTTCATGTCAATCCGCCGTGTGACGGGGTCCACGGTGAAAATCTTCACCTTGACGCCCTTGGGCAGCGTGAGAAGCTCGTTCGCCAGTCCATCCTCCCACTCGACATCCCTGTCGTAAATGGCATGGAAGGAATGATCGGCGTTTTCCGGCTTGGCGCTTTTCCGGGGTGGCATGGTCTCTCCCGAAAGATGACGGCCAGAGGTTGGACAGGGGTCAGTCCCACTCCCTGCCGTGCATGTGGTTGAAGACGCTGTTCGTCAGCCCGCCGGCGGGCGTTAGGGGCGGCAGAGCGTGAGGAGCCTCTTGACATCTCCAGACTGATCGAGGGCGAGGACTTCGCGTTCGAGAGCGGAGACTTGAGCGGCCGACAGCATTCGGCCCGCGTTGTGTCTGAACTTGGCGACAATCGCCTCGGGCGCCAGAGGGTTCTCTGGGCTCCCGCGATTGGCGGGCTCCCGGGCCTCCAGCACGCGCCCGTCCTTGAGGCGAATTCTCACCCATCCCGGGAATGTCTTCGGGAACGGCGAGGCTGGGTCCACCGTACAGCGGACACGCCCGGCCAGATCCAAGAGGAGGGGATCCTCGAGCCGCTCGGGAGCGTAGGAGTCCGCGGAGACCTCGTCATGAGCCAGGGCCACGGCCACCGAGAAGGGAAGGCTGAACTGGGCGTCGTAGGAGGTTCGAGGCCGGCGCTTGGCATCAGCCGGCTCGCAGATGATGGGGATCTCGCCCGCGGGGACCAGGCATTCGATCTCCACGATCTGCTCGGGGGTGAGCCCGTGCTCTTTTCGGAGATTGGCCGCCGCGTCCATGTAGGCGTGGTTATAGTGGCAGCACGGATAGGGTTTGAAGGCGATCCGGAGTGTCTCCCACTCATGGCCCAGACTGTCCAGGTGAGGAGCGAGATCAACCGGCTCGGCGAGAAAGCTCCGGTAAAAGCCGAACCGTCCCTCCAAGACGCTCGGCGGCCCTGTGAAGCCTCCCCGCCCAAGTCCTGCAGCCAGTACACCGGAGTGTCCCGCCCAGCCCGGATGAAGCCGCTTGACCCAGGAGCCATCTGCCAGGAACTCCAGGAGGCCGGAGGCCATGCTACCGGCCACTCCCAGTGCGGCGGTGAGCCGACCCTGGTTCAGCCCAAGGCACTTGCCCGCCACCAGCGTGGCGGCGAAGGTCCCGCAGACTGCGGTGGCGTGCCAGCCTCGGGCGTGAAAGCCGCCGGGCGCAGCCATGCCGATCCGCGTGATGGCCTCGTAGCCCGCCACCTCGGCAGTCAGCACCGAGCGGCCGTCGAGCCCCAGGGCCTCTCCGAGGGCCAGGGCGACGGGAACCACCACGGCGGAGGCGTGCGTGATGGAGGCCGTGTGGGTGTCGTCGTAGTCCAGGCCGTGCGCCAGGGTGCCGTTGGCCAGGACTGCGAGCGGCGGGGAGGCCGTCAGCTTGGTTCCCACTACGGTGCACTCCCCACCCCCGCCCCAGCTCTCGATCAGCCCCAGCACAGAGGGAGCAAAGTCCTCAGCCGTCGACGCCAAGGCAATCCCCAGGGTGTCGAGGCACCGGAGTCGCGCGTTCTCCATGACCGTCCGGGCAACTGCCTCGTAGCGCAGGCCAGCGGTGAATTCGGCTAACGTCTCAGCCCAGGCGGCCATGGTTTAGTCCCTCCTTCCGCGCGAGCCTCAGCCCGGTGCTTGCACTCGCCACGATGTCACCGGCGAAGAGCGAGACGCTCATCGCCCTCCCCATTGTCGGCGACTCCGGAGAGGCTGGTCAAGGGATCCGGTCGAGCGGCAGCTCAGAACTCCTCCTTCCACAGTCACCCTCGCCTCGCTGACCCGTTGAACGACCGCGCGCATCGACCACCCTCCCCTGAGTCGCTCCGCTCCCAATTGCCATCACAGCATCTGCCGGCCCGGGGCTCCGACCAACCCCGACCAGATCCGGAAACCGCCCGCTTCACCTCCCTTGTGGGGGATCATCGCGCGTACTATAATGCTTTCCTGCCAATCCGCGAACGCGGTGTGTGTGCGTTCAGCATCAGCCCGGGCGCCGAGTAGCTGAGGGAAAGACGATGGGCGCGCCGTTCGTCTGGACCGACGAAGAACTCCGCACGCTCGAGCGCATCGAGGACCGAGTGCTCTGGCTTGCGACCTACCTGGTTCACTACGCGAACCACATCAGACCCAACGTCGACGGCCTGAAGGTCGGCGGACACCAGGCCAGCTCGGCCTCGGTCGTCACGTTGATGACGGCGCTCTACGGGGTATTTCTACGCCCGGGGGATCGGGTCGCCGTGAAGGCGCATGCCTCGCCCGTGTTCCATACCATCCAGTACCTCAGGGGACGACTTTCGGAGGAGGCGCTGCGGCGGTTTCGGACCTTCGGGGGGATCCAGGCCTATCCGAGTCGGACGAAGGACCTCGATGAGGTGGACTACTCCACAGGGTCCATGGGGCTCGGCGCCGTGGCCGCAACGTTCGGAGCGCTCACCCGCCAGTATCTGGTCGATCACTTCGGCGTGACGGGTGAACGGCGCTTCGTTTGCATGGTGGGTGATGCTGAGCTGGACGAGGGGAACGTCTGGGAAGCCGTCGCGGACGAGCACATGCGGCGGCTCCGGAACGTGCTGTGGATCGTGGATCTCAATCGGCAGAGCCTGGACCGCGTGGTGCCGGACGGCACGGCCCAGCGCATCCGCGACATGTTTCAGGTCAACGGGTGGCGGGTCATTAACCTGAAGTACGGAACCCGGCTCCGAGCCGCCTTTGCCCGTCCCGGTGGGGACCGGCTCCGTCACCGAATCGATGACATGCCCAATGCCGAGTATCAGGCGCTGCTGCGGGTCTCGGGGGCGGAAATCCGGAAGCGGCTGGTGGAACGGTCGGGTGGCACCGATCAGGCCATGGAGCATCTCCTCGGCGAGTACGGTGACTCGGAGGTTCGGGACCTCCTGAGGAATCTCGGCGGCCACGATCTTCCCGCGGTGCTCGAAGCCCTCCGCGAGGCTGACGCCGAGGACGAGAGACCGGTGGTTATCGTTGCCTACACCATCAAGGGGTGGCGCTTGCCATTCGAAGGCGACCCCTTCAACCACGCCATGCTTCTCACGCCCGGCCAGATCGACGCCCTGCGGGATACACTCGGCGTTGGGGCCGGGGTAGAGTTTGAACCCTTCCCGCCCGGATCGGCCGAGTGGCGCCTGCTGCGGCGCGAGCTCCGGTCCCCGCTCGTGGTGCGGTCGATCGAGTCGCCCGGCCCTTCCGAGGCAGCTGAAGCGGAAGACTCTTCGGTGACCTCCACACAGGAGGCCTTCTCCCGAGTGCTCTCGGGGCTCGCCCGGCATCCCATCGCGGAGCACATCGTCACGGTGTCCCCCGACGTCGCTACCTCCACCCATCTCGGCGGATGGATCAATCGCCGGGGGGTCTACTCTCAGCAGGCGATGATCGACTACTTCGGGCGGGAGAACATTGCGCGCCCGATTCGATGGCGCGAGTCCCCGCAGGGCCATCATATCGAGCTGGGGATCTCGGAGAACAATCTGTTCTTGCTCTTGGCGGCGCTGGGCTTGGCCGGCGACCTGGAGGATTACCGCCTGATCCCCATTGGAACGCTCTACGATCCGTTCATCTGCCGGGGCCTGGACGCGCTCATCTACGCGCTGTACTCGGGGGCCCGCTTCATCCTCGTCGCGACTCCGTCCGGCGTGAGCCTTGCTCCGGAGGGTGGGGCGCATCAGTCTTCGATCACCGCGTCTATCGGCGTTGAGGTTCCCGGATTCGAATACTTTGAGCCCACCTTCGCCTCTGAGGTGGAGTGGATCCTGCTCGACGCGCTCGAGCGGCTAAGGACGCCGGGGCCGGCTCTCGGTGTCTACCTCCGTCTGTCCACCGTGCCGATCGATCAGCGGCTCTTCCCGGCCGGCCGGGTGGGCCTCCGCGAGGCCGCCTTGGCGGGTGGGTACCGCATCGTCGACCGTCGGGGAGAGGGGGCGTACGAGCCCGAAGAGACCGTCGTCCACCTGTTCGCGATGGGCGCCGTGGTCCCCGAGGCCATCGTCGCGAGCGACGAGCTCAAAGCGCGAGGGATCATGGCCAACGTCTTCGCGATCAGCGCTGCGGGACGGCTGTACCGGGCCCTGGCAACGGGCCGCCGAGGGCTCCGGGCCGGGAAGGGTAGCGGAGTCTCACCCCTGGAGTCCCTGCTCGAGCCCCGCGAGCGCCGCGCTCCAGCGGTGACCGTGGCTGACGCGCACTCGCACGCGCTTGCCTTCATTGGCGGCGCTCTCGGGGGCCGGACGATTGCGCTCGGTGTGGATGCCTTCGGCGAAAGCGGAACCCGTCTCGACCTCTATCGAAAGATGGGAGTTGACCGGGACGCGATCGTGCGCGCCGCCGAGGCGGCGCTGGTCGAGCTCGACAGCGATCCCTAAGCCTGTCCCGAGGCCTCAGCCCTCCGGGAAGACTGCCTCGATCCTGCCGCGGAAGGCACGGACGCCCTCGAAGCGCTGCGGTATGTGTGAGAGGGGCAGATGACGGGCTCGGCCCTGGCGCTGGTGATCGGGGCAGCGGTTCTCCATTCGACCTGGAACGCGCTGGCCAAGCAGGGGCATGACCAGCTGGTGTTTCTCTGGTCCTCGGTCACCCTCGCAACGCTCCTGTTGGCACCCTTCGGGGTTCGCGGGCTCCGGGTCGAGGGGCTCCCGGCGACCGCGCTCCCATTCGTCGTAGCGACCATCCTCCTCCATGCCCTGTACTTCTACGCGCTCGGCCGCTCGTACCGGTCCGGGGAATTCTCCCTCGTGTACCCTGTTGCCCGGGGGTTGGGCGTGGCGCTGGTGCCGATCCTAGCCCTGCTCCTGTTCGGCGAACGCCTCTCACCTCTTGGGACCGCCGGCGTGACCCTGGTCGTGCTTGGCATCGTCGGGCTTCACCTCATTCCCCGGGCCTGGAGCGCGGTGGGGGGGCAGTCGGGGGGCGTGGGCGCGGGGACGTGGTGGGCGCTTCTGACCGGCCTCATCATCGCGGCATACTCGCTGGTGGACAAGGCAGGCGTGGCCCGTCTCCATCCAGTCCCCTACATCTGGCTCATGGGGTTGGGCTCCATTGTGGTCCTGCTCCCCGTGGTCCTGCTGAAGCGCGAGGCGTTGCGCCTGGAGTGGAGCGTGAACTGGCGGACCATCATGGCCGCATCCGCCATGAACCTCACGGCCTATCTCTTGGTCCTCTTCGCCTTCCGGCTGTCGAAGGTCGGCTACGTCGTGGCCGCGCGGGAGCTCTCCATCGTGATCTCGGCGATCATCGGGAGCCTCTGGCTCAACGAAGGCCGGCTCGGCCCGCGCCTCGCCGGCGCCGGGCTGGTGCTTCTGGGGGTGAGCTGTGTGGCCCTGGCCCGGTGAGGCTTGCTCGGCCTCTCCCCCATCGCGCATTGCAGAGGCCCTCCGGCGTGGTTTATGTTCGGATGAGAGCGAACGCCGAGGCGCCTGTTCCCACTCTCGAGACATCCGCTTGAGGCAGCTCAAAATCCATTTCGGAGGAGGCAAACGTCATGCAAGGCAAGACCGCCATCGCGAACATCCTGAAAATGGAGGGGGTGGAGCACATCATCTGCTTCCCCCGCAATCCTCTCATCGACGCCGCCACCGAGGTGGGCATTCGGCCCATCCTGACCCGCACCGAGCGCGTGATGGGCAATATCGCCGACGGTATGAGCCGGGTCTCCAGCGGGCGGCGCATCGGGGTGTGCGCGATGCAGAATGGCCCGGGCTCCGAGAATGCCTTCTCGGGCGTCGCTCAGGCGCACTCCGACGCCACTCCCATCCTGCTGCTGCCGGAAGCCCTTGACCGCCGGCGCCTGGGCGTTCCACCCAACTTCCAGGCCATCTACAACTATCAAGCGGTGACCAAATGGGTGGAGGTGGTCAACTTCGCGGATCGCATTCCCCAGATGATGCGTCGCGCCTTCACCTTGCTCCGTTCCGGCAAGCCTGGGCCGGTCATGCTGGAGGTTCCCACCGATGTCATGGTGGAGGACATCGGGGGAGAGGAGGTCCAGTACACGCCGGTGAAGGGATCTCGGCCTATGGGCGACCCTCAGGATGTGCGGGAGGCCATCAAGGCCCTCCTGGCCGCCCGGGCACCGGTGATTATGGCCGGCCAGGGCATCCTCTACGCCGAAGCGTGCGATGAGCTCCGTGAGTTCACTGAACTGCTCCAAGTGCCCGTGTTCACGACCCTCAACGGCAAGAGCGCCTTCCCGGAAGACCATTCCCTGGCTCTGGG
This sequence comes from Methylomirabilia bacterium, assembly GCA_046758385.1. GTDB lineage: Bacteria > Methylomirabilota > Methylomirabilia > Rokubacteriales > CSP1-6 > JBHIAB01. Next base: position 6,971 of record JBHIAB010000169.1, read on the forward strand.
CACCGGTGGGCGATCCTGGCCCAGGATGCTGGCCCACTTCCTCCGGAAGGCTGACCTGGTGTTCGGGGTGGGAACCAGCTTCACCCGCTCCCCGTACATCGTCCCGATCCCGCCCGGCAAGATGATGGTCCAGGTCACCATCGACGAGCAGGACATCAACAAGGACTATCCCATCTCGTACGGGGTGGTCGGGGACGTCCGGACCGTGCTGCGCCAGCTTATCGAGGAGGCTCGCCGTCAGGCCGGGCCGGACGGGCGCAAGGGGCAGAGTAGAGTGGCGACGGAGATCAAGGCCATCAAAGAGGAGTTTCTGAAGGAGTGGATGCCACGGCTGACGTCCGACGAGGCGCCGATCAGTCCGTATCGCCTGATCTGGGATCTGATGCACACGGTGGATCGCAGGCGGACCATCGTCACCCACGACGCGGGCAATCCTCGAGACCAGATCCTGCCGTTCTACGAAACCGCCATCCCCCACGGCTACATCGGCTGGGGCAAGTCCACCCAGCTTGGCACTGGCCTGGGGCTGGTCATGGGAGCCAAGCTCGCGGCTCCGGACAAGCTGGTGATCAACCTCATGGGTGATGCGGCCTTTGGAATGGTGGGCATGGACTTCGAGACGGCGGTCCGCTCCAAGATTCCCATCCTGACCATCCTGCTCAACAACGGTCTCATGGGCGGCTACGACAAACACCTCCCTGTCTCCACTGCTCGCTACGGCACTCGCTTTCTCTCCGGGGACTACTCAAAGGTCGCCGAAGGTCTCGGAGGCTATACCGAGCGAGTGGAGAAGCCCGGGGATGTGGTTCCCGCGCTCAAGCGGGCCATCGCGGAGGTGGAGGCCGGGCGCCCGACTCTGCTGGAGGTCGTCACCAGGGAAGAACCCGTCTACCCGACATAGTCGTGGATGAGCCATCGCAACTCGTGCGTTTGGCGCGCGCGGGAAAGCCCTGTCGAGCCATATGCCGACGAGCCGTACCGGGCCGCTTTCGAGCGCGGGCTTCGCCCGCGCAACCGAGGGGGGGGGTTTCGGAAGGGGGGCGGCGCCCCCCCCCGAGTAGTCAAGAGTGTTCGCGTCCGCGTCGCGCCCAGC
>JBHIAB010000170.1:0-7936 GCA_046758385.1 Methylomirabilia bacterium
TGACTTTTGATGTACGCCCTCTCCTTCGGTAACCCAAATTTTGAGTCGATGCGGGGGGTGGGCTTGAATTTTGGCGGGGCGTAGACTACGTTGAGTTCCGTGCTCTCGGTCCGGCCCGCTTCAAGCTCCTGAGGGTGCGCCGATGCCTGCCGTCAAGAGGATCCATCACGTCGGGATCGTCGTCGAGAAGCTCGAGACCGCGTACCGGTTCTACCGGGATACCCTCGGGCTCTCGCTCACTCGCGAGGCGCTGCTTCCCGACCAGGGCGTGAGGGCGGCTCTGCTGGCGGTCGAGGGAGCCGAAGTAGAGCTGCTGGAGCCCGTGAAACCCGGCACCGGCGTGGCCCGGTTCCTCGAGAGGCGCGGCGCGGGGCTCCACCACGTCTGCTTCGAGAGCGCAGATGTCGGCGCCGCGTTGGCGGAGCTCAAGAGCAGGGGCGTGGCGCTCGTCGATCAGGCTCCCAGGCCCGGTCTCGCGGGTCAGATCGCCTTCCTGCACCCTTCGGCGTGCGGCGGCGTGCTCGTGGAGTTGGCCACGCCTATCGGCGAGCCCCCCCATGCTCCCGCGCCCCTTCGCCTCAAGCGGCTGGTGATCGGGGCCCACGATCCGCAGGCCACTGCCCGGCTCTTTCAAGGGCTCTTCGGCCTCTCCGAGCAGCTCATGAACGGGGGTGCCCGGGTCATGCTTTCGGTGGGCCCAGGGGCGCTGTTGCTGGTCCCGCGCGGGCAGGTCGGCGACGTCGAGGGGATGGTCGCTCTCTCCATGGTGGCCCGAGACCTTGCGGAAGTGATCCGGCGCCTGGAGGCATCGGGAAGCCAGGTCATGAAAGGGACGAGTGAGCTGACCGTGGAGCCCGGATCGAGCCACGGCGTGCATCTCCACGTCAGTCGGTACGAGTGAGGAGCTATGAATCTGACGAACGCAGTGGCAGTCGTGACAGGGGGCGGCACCGGCATCGGGCTGGCGACGGCGCTGGGCTTTGCCAGGGCTGGGGCGGCCGTGGTGGTCAACTACTCCCGAAGCACCGAGGCCGCCAATCGAGCGGTGAAGCAGATCGAGGACCTCGGCCGGCGCGCTCTGGCGATCCGCGCTGATGTCTCGCGCGACGACGAGGTGCGCGCCATGATGGATCGCGTCGCGAAAGAGTTGGGCGGGATCGACTATCTGGTGAACAACGCCGGCTGGAGCAAACCCGTCCAGCCTCACCGCGACATGGATGCGCTGACCGATGAGATCTGGGACCGCGTGTGGGCGGTGAACGTGAGGGGTGCCTTCTACGCGGTGCGCGCTGCCGTGCCCCACATGGAGCGCCGGGGCGGCGCGAGCGTCGTCAACGTGAGCTCGGTCGCAGCCTTCAGCGGCACGGGCTCGTCCATGGCCTACGCCGCTTCCAAGTCGGCGCTGATCGCGCTCACCAAATCGCTGGCCCGCAGCCTTGCCCCGAAGATTCGCGTCAACGCCGTGGCGCCCGGCCTGATCGCCACGGGGTTCGGCGGCTGGACCGAGGCCCAATGCCAGGCGACGGCGAAAGTAACCCCGACCCGTCGCCTGCCCTCCGTGGAGGAGACGGCTGAGGCCATCCTCTATCTGGCCTCGAGCACGGCCCTCACCGGGCAGACGATAGTCGTTGACGGGGGCTTGTTGGGCCTCGGGCCTCTACCATAATTACAGGGAGCGCCAGCTTCCCCCTCCCCCGATTTGGGGGAGAGACCCTCAGCTAAAAGGCGTCTGGCCCGGCGCCGATCTTGTCGAGGTCTGCTCGTGTGTAGGAGCCCAGGCTCCTGAAATCCAGCTCGGTGTAGTTCTTGATCCACCGCATGGCGATCTTCACCGCCTTGCGGTACCGCGCTTCGGCCTGGGCGTACGCCTTCTGCGCTCGCTCATCGCCCGGTTTGAGTTCCGTCTTCAACAGCCTCAGGATGTCTTCGGTCTCTTCGTGAAGGAGTCGCTTCACGAGGGCGAAGTCGTGCACCTGGCCGTCCGTGGCCCGTGCGCCGTGGCGGATTCTCTGGGCGACCTGCGCGACCGACATGCGCCCCGTGGCCAGGTCTTCCATGAGCGCGGGATGGATCCCCGGCTTTCCGGCCAGGCTGTCGATCCCCTTGGCGCCTTTGCCACTCAGCCACCCTTCGAGGTACTCGACCAGCATTCGGGCGTTGCGACGCGTCCCCTCCACGGTGATCGGGCCATCGGGGACCTTGATCTCGATGGGGTAACGGTCGGGGTCTGCCATCTCTCGCGTAGGCTTCCACCCGGAGGCGCGCAGCTCCCTGAAGGGATCCGCGGCGGTCTTCATGTGGAAGATGTGCGCCACCCACCCCCGGATGAATCCCTGCTGCGCCTCCCAGACCTTGTCCGCCCTGATGCCTTCGCCCGCCACGCGGTTGACTTCGGGATCGCGGCTGGGCAGCGGGGTGGCCATGCCGCCGATGGGGACGGCCCCTCGCTTCAAGCAGATCGCCACCAGGCGCCTGAAGATGTTGGCCAGAAAGGGCGTTGTCTTGATGTCGACGCCAAATCGATCCGGCCACACCGACTTGGGATCGGCCATGGAGAACTCGAAGACGCTGGCCTTGAGATCCCAGCGCGCAGCGTTGAGCCCCGCGGCGTAGGGGCCCAGCGCGTGCAGCATCTCTTCCATCTCGTAGATCGCGGGAACCGCCTCGACCAGCGGGATGGCCCGGATGACGGCGTCCTTGAGGAACGGGAGCCGCTCACGGCTCGCATCGAAGAAGTCTCGATACCAGGTGCACTCTTCCCCCGTCTCCACCTTCGGGAGGTAGAAGTAGATCCCCTGGCCCCGGGCGGCCTGCGCCCGGCCGGCGTAGAAGAGGGTCAGTGCCGTGCCGAGGATCGCCGCCGGGATCGGCGCGCCATCGACGGTGACCTCGGGCTCATCGAGATGCAGGCCCCGCTCGCGATGCATGAAGAGCGGCAGCTCGCCCCCGGCGATGCGGTACTCCTTCCCTTTCTCGGGATCGAAGTAGGTCAGCTCGCGCTGGACGGCGGCGAGGCGGTTGTGCGCGGCCCTGACCGTGTCCAGCAAGTAGTGCCCGGCGGAGTCCTCGTCGTCATCGAGATCCCCCTCGGCCCGTTCGCCCTCCGGTCCCGGATTGAGCGCATTGATGAACATGCCCGTTTGGGAAGCGGGGCCCGAGATCTCGATGCCGGGCTTTTGGAGATCGTCAGGCACCGGCGGAACCTGCCAGTCTCCGGTGTTGATCTCGCTCGTCGGCGGGTGGGTGGGTGGAGTCCCGTGCTCCAACGCCCGTTTCAGCATTTCAACGCGCTTGGCCCTGAGCTCCCGGACGCGAGGCGTGAACTGATCGTGCAAGTGGGCCAGGTAGCCCACGAACTCCGGCGTGAACAGCTCGGCAGCCCCTTCCACTGACGCAACCCGCACTCGGGTTTCTTCATTCCGCTTCATTGCGCGCCTCCTGATAAGGAAAAGTGCGTACTGTTTTCCCACATGTGCCCCGCATCCGTCAACCCGGAAACCCTGCGTGTAGGCGCCGGGTGTGGCAGAATAAGCAGGCATCCGGGGCGATCCTGTGGCGGCCCTATCCCCTCGTACCGACACGCTCTGGCTGGCTGGCCTCTGCGCCGCGCGCACGGGCGCGTCGATGATGTTCATGGCCTACCCGGCCGTGCTGCCGATGATCCAGCAAGAGTGGGAGCTCTCGGGGACTGCCGCGGGCTCCATCTCCTCAGCTTCCCGGTTCGGTACCGCGGTGTCGCTGGCGGTGCTCTCGGCCCTGGCTGACCGGGTAGGAGCCCGAACCGTCTTCCTGTGGTCGGCGTGCTTTTCGGCTGTCGTCGCCCTCCTCTTGCCGATCCTGGCCCAGGGATACCTCTCGGCCTTGGTTCTCTTCGGGAGCCTAGCCGTCTGCCTTGCCGGCACGTACACCCCGGGGCTGATTCTCCTCGCTGACCGCTTTCCCACCGCCCGGCGGGGATGGGCCATTGGGTGGTTCATAGCCTCCGGCTCCTCGGGCTACGCCCTGGCTCTCGTGGGGGCGGGGTTTGTGGTGAGAGTCGCGGGGTGGCGCATGGCGCTTTTCACGCTGGCGCTGGGCCCGCTTATCTGCGCCATCCTCTCCTTTGCGATCATGCGCGGCCCGGCGCAGCGACTCCCTGCCGCACCCCCGGCCAGCTGGCGCTTGAGGGATGATCTGATCCGTAATCGCCCAGCACAGCTCATGATTGCCGGCTACACGTTCCACAGCTGGGAGCTCTTGGGCATGTGGGCGTGGACACCGGCCTTCCTGGCCGCGGTGCTCGGCGCTCGCGGCCTGGAGCTGAGCCGCGCGACCGGCTTGGGCGCCAACCTCACCGCCGCTTTCCACGTCATGGGGATCGTGGCTACCAGCGTGGGCGGCTGGCTGTCGGATCGCTGGGGCCGCACAGCGGTCATCATCGGCATGATGACTGTCAGCACCGCCTGCTCGCTGACGTTCGGGTGGCTTCTCGACGCACCGCTGGCGCTGGTGGTGGTGGTTGGCCTCATCTATGGGTTCTCGGCCATCGGGGACTCGCCGGTCTACTCCACCGGAATCACCGAGGTGGTGGAGCCGTCTCGCCTGGGCACGGTGTTCGCGGTGCGCTCGCTGGTGGGCTTCGGCGCCGGGGGCGTGGCTCCGCTCATCTTCGGCGCGGTGCTCGATCTGACGGCCGGAGGAGGCCCACCGACGGGTGGGATCTGGGGGTGGGCGTTCGCCGTTCTCGGGGTCGGCGGGTTCTTGGGGATCTGCTCCATGCTCTGGCTCCGTGCGCTGCCTGAGAGCCGACGGCTTGCAGGCGGGAAACGCTAGAGATGACTCCGGTAGTGTCCATCGTTGGCCGCAGCAATAGCGGGAAGACCACGTTGTTGGAAAAGTTGATCCCGGCCCTGATCCAGCGGGGGTACAGGGTGGGCACGATCAAGCACCATCACCACGGTGACTTCGAAGCCGACCAGCCCGGAAAGGATTCGTGGCGCCATGCCCGAGCGGGGGCGCTCGTCACCGCTCTCGTTTCCAGCGCCCGGGTGGCCCTCTTCCAACGGTTGGACAGGCCCATGACCTTCCCTGACCTGGTCGGGCTCTTTCGAGATCGGGTGGACATCGTTCTGACGGAGGGATTCAAGACCGGACCGTTCCCGAAGGTCGAGATCGCCAGGAGGGCGCTGGGGCAGGAGCCCTTATGCTCGCGCGAAGACCAGCTCATTGCCTTGGTGACCGACGGGGACTGGGAGCTGGGAGTGCCGCGGTTCGGTCTTGAGGACATCGAGCCGCTGGCGACGTTCTTCGAAGAGTCGGTCCTGGCGGCCCAGGCCGGACAGAAGGACAACGCCTGAGCTGGCGATGAGAGGGGAAGAATTCGTTCCCGACCCGATCCGGTTGGAGCTGGAGCCAATCCTTCGCTTCCAGCGCTACCGGCGCGTCGGCCAGGTCCCGCCCCCCATCCTCGAGGTCGCGAGGGAGATGATGGCCGTCGCGGAGAAACTGCTGGGCCCGCGCGTGTGCTTCGTGCGCTGTCCCGTGGGCGATGTTACCGTCGGCACGCTCACGGTCTCAGGGGGGCCCACCTTTCATGGTCGATGTCTGGGCACCCACTGCGCCGGGGTCCGTGAGGTGGCGTGCTTCCTCTTGACGATCGGTTCTGCCTTCGATGAGCGGGTGGCGGAGATGTCTGACAGGAAGGAGCTGCTCGAGGCGCTCTTCCTCGACACCGCCGGCTGGCTCGCGATCGAGCGAACCTTGCGTGCTTTCCGCAGATTCCTGGCCGCATGCCTGCGCCCGGAGGGGGTGCGGTTGACGCCCCGTTTGGCGCCCGGCCACCTGGATTGGCCCTTGACGGAGCAGGCGCTACTTTTCTCCCTGTTCGACGGCGTGCCGGCTCCCGTCACGTTGAACGAGTACGGCGTGATGATTCCGAAGAACTCCGTCTCGGGTCTATTCGGGCTCATTGGGTTTCCTGGACTGAGGGGCGGCGTGGGCGGTACAGTGTAGGGATGAGAAAGGAATAGCAGAGCCTTGTTGAGCGACATCGAGATTGCGCAGGCGGCGGCGCCGGATCCCATCGAGCAGGTTGCGGAACGGGTGGGCCTCAGCCGCGACGAGGTTGAACCCTACGGGCGATATAAAGCCAAGATACGGCTGGAAGCGCTCACCAGGCTCCGCGGCCGGCCCGACGGAAAGCTGATCCTCATCACCGGAATGACTCCAACCCCGGCGGGGGAGGGGAAGACCACGACGACGGTGGGCCTGACTGATGCCCTCTGTCGTCTGGGGCAGCGGGCCATGCTTGCAATCCGCGAGCCTTCGATGGGTCCGTGCTTCGGCGTGAAAGGCGGCGCGGCGGGAGGAGGATACGCCCAGGTCATTCCCATGGACGAGATCAACCTCCACTTCACGGGGGACATCCACGCTGTCGGGGCGGCCCACAACCTCCTCGCTGCCATGCTGGACAACCATCTCCACTGGGATAACGTCCTGGGAGTTGATCCCCGTCGCGTGATCTGGAAGCGCGTCATCGACATGAATGACCGCTCCCTCCGCCATGTGGCCCTGGGGCTCGGAGGGGCGGCGCATGGGGTCCCCCGTGAATCGGGCTTTGAGATCACGGCAGCCTCGGAGGTCATGGCAGCCCTCTGTCTCGCCACAGACCTGGGAGACTTGCGGGACCGGCTCGACCGGATGATCGTGGCGGAGACATCGGAGGGTCGCTTCGTCCGATCCGGCGACCTCAAGGCCGGGGGAGCGATGACGGTCCTCCTCAGGGACGCGCTGAAGCCCAATTTGGTCCAGACCGTGGAGAAGGCTCCCGCCTTTGTCCACGGGGGGCCCTTCGGGAACATCGCCCACGGCTGCAACAGTCTCGTCGCTACTCGCCTCGCCTTGAAACTTGCCGACTGTGTTGTGACGGAGGCCGGCTTCGCCACGGACCTCGGGGCCGAGAAATTTTTCAACATCAAGTGTCGCGTGGGAGGATTGATCCCTTCGGTCGCCGTCATCGTGGCATCGGTGCGCGCGCTCAAAATGCACGGAGGAGTGTCACGCGATGCGCTGGGGAAGGAAGATGTCGCGGCGGTCGAGCGGGGGCTCGTCAATTTGGAGAAGCATATCGAAAACATCCACGGTTTCGGGATTCCCGCCGTGGTGGCACTCAACCAGTTCTCCTCCGACACCGACGCGGAGGTGCAGGCGATCCACGGCTTCTGCGCGGCCCGCGGTGTCAAAGCATGCCTCTCCCGGGTGTGGGCGGAGGGAGGCGCAGGGGGGATCGACCTCGCGCGGGTGGTCCTGAACACCCTCGAAGGGAGGGCCGCCGACTTCAGGCTTCTGTACCCCCTGGAGCTTCCGCTGTCCGAGAAGATCGAGACCATTGCCACCACGCTCTACGGCGCCGACGGGATCACGCTCCTGCCTCAGGCCGCGTCCAAGTTGGCTACCTACGAGGAGCAGGGATACGGGGGCCTGCCGGTCTGTGTCGCCAAGACGCAAGCGTCGCTCTCTGACGATCCCGTGCGGAAGGGTCGCCCCGCCGGCTTCAAGGTCGTGGTGCGGGATGCCAAGCTGGCAGCGGGGGCGGGGTTCGTCGTCGTGTACACGGGAGAGATCATGGTCATGCCCGGCCTCCCCCGCCGCTCTGCCGCCGAGGCCATTGACCTGGACTCGCGGGGCCAGACCGTCGGGCTGTTTTAGGCCCAGCAGAGTCAGGGCGGAAATGGTGCCGTCCCTCCACCCTCACCCTGACCCGCTCCCTGCGAGGGAGAGGGAGCGTCTCGGGTGGCCGAGGCCGGCTTGAGACGGAGTCGATGAAGGTCCAGGTCCAGCTCTTGGCAACCCTGACAGGCTATCTGCCGGCGACGTCCCGAGACCACGGCGCAACCCTTGACATTCCCGATGGCAGCACCATCCGGGATGTCATCCAGCGTCTGGGGATTCCCGAAGA
>JBHIAB010000171.1:0-7895 GCA_046758385.1 Methylomirabilia bacterium
CGCTAAGGGGGGAGCTTCGGAAGGGGGGCGGAGCCCCCCTCCGAGGGAAGATGAGGAGGTAGGCGGTGGCTAAGAGGTTTGATGTGGCGGTGGTGGGGAGCGGGCCCGGAGGGTACGTGGCCGCCATCCGCTCAGCCCAACTCGGCCTCTCCGTGGCAGCCGTCGAGGATGACCGGCCCGGCGGCGTGTGCCTGAACTGGGGGTGCATTCCGACCAAGGCGCTCCTCCGGAACGCCGAGGTGGTGGGGCTCTTCCACCGTGCCCAGGAGTTCGGCATTAGAGTCTCGGGCTTCGAGGCTGACTACGCCGAGGCGATCCGGCGGAGCCGCAAGGTGGCCGACCGGATGGCCAAGGGGGTCGAGTTCCTGTTCAGGAAGAACAAGGTGACCCTCTTCCCCGGCCGCGGCACACTCAAGAGCTCGGCCGTTGTGGAAGTGGCTGGCACGATCGGCAAGGAGACGCTCGAGGCTGGGGCGGTCATTCTCGCGACGGGCTCCGAGCCCAGGTCACTGCCCGGCGTGAGTATTGACGAGGAGCGGGTGGTTTCCTCCAACGGCGCAGTCCGGAACGAACGTGCTCCCAAGTCCCTCGTGATCGTGGGCGCCGGTGCTGTGGGCGTAGAGTTCGCGGACATTTACTCAGCCTACAACGTGGAAGTGACGCTCCTCGAGGCCTTCCCGCAGATCCTGCCCATGGAGGACGAGGAGGTCGCCACTCGGCTCAGCCGTCTCTTGACCCGGCGGGGAATCGTCGTGAAGACGGGCGTGAAGGTGACCTCGGTGAGATCCGAGGCATCCGGGGTGGTCGTCGAGGCGGAGATCGAGGGGAAAGCCGAGCGTTTCACGGCGGATCAGGTGCTGATGGCAGTGGGGCGAAGCGCCAGGGTGGCGGGGCTCGGTCTCGAGGCCCTGGGTGTGGCGCTGGACCGCGGGTTCGTCAAGGTGAGCCCGCGTATGGAGACCTCGGTGAAGGGACTCTACGCGGTAGGCGACATGGTGGGCCCGCCGCTTCTGGCCCACAAGGCCATGGCGGAGGGGGTCGTAGCTGCCGAGGCGATCGCGGGCAGGGAGCCACGCCCGGTCGACTATGCGAACGTGCCCAGTTGCACGTACTGCCGCCCCCATGTGGCCTCCATCGGGGCCACCGAAGCCCAGGCCCTGGCGGCGGGCCGCGAGATGAGTGTGGGACGCTTCCCGTTCGCGGCCAATGGCAAGGCTGTCGCGCTAGGGGAGGCTGAAGGGTTCCTGAAGGTGGTGGCGGACAAAGCGACGGGAGAGATCCTCGGCGTTCACATCCTGGGTCCTGAGGCCACCGAGTTGATCCACGAGTTCGTGGTGGGCCGGAGTCTCGAAGCCACGCTCGAAGAGATTGTCCACACCGTCCACGCCCACCCGACCCTGTCGGAGGCTGCCCTCGAGGCCACGCTGGCCGCGCTCGAGCGCCCCATTCACCTGTGACAGGAGAGTCCTGGCCGCGGAGCCCCCCGAGCCACGTCCCTCAGTCATCGAGCCCCTCCCCTTGGTGTTAGGGCTTTCTCCCCGAACGAAGCCGTGAGATGAAGACATCCACACCCTTCCTGACTCCGCTCGCCGCGCCGACGAACTGGCCCACCCGCGTCATCCCGCTCACAAAGGCCACGAGCCTGCCGATTCGTTTGGAGAGATCCTCGATCCCTCCGGCGATCCTTTCCAGCTCCCGGCTGGCCTGCCGCGAGAGGCCACGGAGCTCATCGGCCAGCGCCAAGAGCTCGCTCGCCGTGGGCCGGATCTCGCGCTCCACGAGCATGAGGACCGTCTCGGCCCGGTTGGCGGCTCGCCTGATGGCTTCCAGAGCGAGGATAAAGGCTCCCGCCACGACGAGGACAGCGAACGTGATCAAGGCAAGCGCCCACGTCGTCACGGCAGAGCATTATCTCAAAGCGGCGGGGGGTGAGTCAAACCACGCCAGTCTCCAAGCCCTTGCCACACATTGACTTTTTGCCGGTCGTGTCCCTATACTCCCCCCAGGCGTCGAACCCTCTTCCCCGAGGAGCCGCGAATGTCCCTCCAGGAGCGCTTCGAGGAGCTTCACCGGCGGAACCGGCAGGCCCAGGTGGCCGGCGGCGAGGAGCGCATCCGGCGCCAGCACCAGGCCGGCAAGAAGACTGCCCTGGAACGGATCGAGCTTTTGGCGGACAAGGACTCGTTCGCCGAACTGGACCGGCTCGTCGTTCACCAGTGCCAGGACTTCGGGATGGGGGAGCAGAAGGTCCCGGGTGACGGGGTGGTGACAGGCTCGGCACGAATCCACGGCAGGCCAGTCTTTCTCTTCGCCCAGGACTTCACGGTCTTTGGCGGATCGCTGTCCGAGGCCTACGCGCGCAAGATCTGCAAGATCATGGACCTGGCCGTGAAGGCCGGCGCGCCTCTCATCGGGCTGAACGACTCTGGTGGGGCCCGGATCCAGGAAGGCGTGGTCTCGCTGGCAGGCTACGCCGACATCTTTTTGCGGAACACCCTCGCCTCCGGGGTGGTTCCCCAGATCTCCGCCATCATGGGTCCGTGCGCGGGAGGCGCGGTCTACTCGCCGGCGATCACCGATTTCATCTTCATGGTGAAACGCTCGAGCTACATGTTCGTCACAGGGCCCGAGGTGATCAAGGCAGTGACCCATGAAGAGGTCTCCTTCGAGGAGTTGGGCGGCGCCTCTACCCATGCGGGGACCTCCGGGGTGGCTCACTTCGCCGCCGAGAACGAGGAGGAATGTCTGGCCCTGATCCGGGAGCTCCTGACCTTCCTGCCGCAGAACAACATGGAAGACCCGCCCATCTGGCAGACGCTCGACCCGCCCGACCGGGTCGACGAGGAGCTGCAGACGGCCGTGCCGGATCAACCCAGCAAGCCCTACGACATCAAGGAGATCATCCGCGCGGTCCTGGACGACCGCCATTTCCTCGAGGTTCACGCCGACTTCGCCCGGAACCTCGTGGTGGGCTTTGGTCGGCTGGGCGGCCGTTCGGTCGGGATCGTGGCCAACCAGCCGGCCCACCTGGCCGGATGCCTGGACATCAGTGCCTCGCTGAAGGGAGCGCGCTTCGTCCGCTTCTGCGACTGCTTCAACATTCCGCTGGTGACCTTCGAGGACGTGCCCGGCTTCCTGCCCGGCACCGGGCAGGAGCACGGCGGGATCATCAAGCACGGGGCCAAGCTGCTGTACGCCTTCTGCGAGGCGACGGTCCCCAAGCTCACGGTGATCACCCGCAAGGCCTACGGTGGCGCCTACTGCGTCATGTCCTCCAAGCACATCCGTGGGGATGCCAACTTCGCCTATCCCACAGCCGAGGTCGCCGTGATGGGACCTGAAGGGGCCGTGAACATTCTCTACCGGCGCGAGTTCGACAGGGCCACGGAGCCGGCCAGCTCCAGGGAGGAGAAGGCCCAGGAGTACCGGGAGAAATTCGCTAACCCCTATGTGGCGGCGGAGCGTGGGTACATCGACGAGGTCATCGAACCCCGTCACACCCGCCGGAAGCTGATTCAGGTCCTGGGGGTGCTCGCCACCAAACGGGATCAGAACCCGCCCAAGAAGCACGGGAATATTCCTTTGTAGGAGATCGCCCCGCGAGCTGCTTCGTCAGTGGGGGTAGTGCCATGGATCAGGAGGAGCGTCAGCGGATCGAGGCCGAGAGGCAGAGGTGGGAGCGGGAAGTGCTCAAGCCCCAGCTCGAGCGCGCGCCTGAGCGGGAGGCGCTCTTCACCACCTCGTGGGGGAGCCCCGTGGAGTGGGTCTACACGCCTGCCGAGGCTGCCCCTGTCGACTACCTCAAGGATCTCGGCTTCCCGGGACAGTGTCCGTTCACCCGAGGTGTGCAGCCCACCATGTACCGGGGACGTCTCTGGACCATGCGCCAGTACGCCGGCTTCGGGAGCGCCGAGGAGACCAACAGCCGCTATCGCTACCTCCTGGAACACGGACAGACCGGGCTCAGCGTGGCCTTCGATTTGCCCACCCAGATGGGCTACGACGCTGACCACCCGGCTGCGACCGGGGAGGTGGGGAAGGTGGGGGTCTCTATCTCCTCCATCGAGGACCTGGCGGCCCTCTTCGACGGCATCCCGCTTGAGCAGGTTTCCACCTCCATGACCATCAACGCGACGGCGGCCATCCTCCTCTGTTTCTACCTCGCCGTGGCCCAGCGCCAGGGCGTCCCTGCCGAACGCCTCTCGGGCACCATTCAGAACGACATCCTGAAGGAGTATGTCGCCCGGGGAACCTACATTTACCCGCCGGGACCCTCCATGCGCTTGGTCACCGATACCTTCGCTTTCTGTAAAGATCGGGTTCCCCGGTGGAACACCATCTCCATCTCCGGCTACCACATGCGCGAGGCCGGGTGTACGGCAGCCCAAGAGGTCGCCTTCACGCTGGCCAACGGGATCGCCTACGTCGAGGCCGCTCTGACGGCAGGGCTCGCCGTCGATGAGTTCGCGCCCCAGCTCAGCTTCTTCTTCAGCGCCCACAACAACCTGATCGAGGAAGTGGCCAAGTTCCGAGCGGCTCGTCGCCTGTGGGCCCGAATCGTTCGCGAGCGCTTCGGCGCCCAGAGCCCACGCTCCTGGATGCTTCGCTTCCACGCCCAGACCGCGGGGAGCATGCTCACCGCCCAGCAGCCGGAGAACAATGTGGTTCGGGTCACGCTGCAGGCCCTGGCCGCGGTCCTCGGAGGCTGCCAGTCGCTCCACACCAACTCCATGGACGAGGCCTTAGCACTGCCATCCGAGGAGGCGGTGCGCATCGCGCTCAGGACCCAGCAGATCCTGGCCTACGAGTCCGGCGTGGCCGACACCGCCGACCCGTTGGGGGGCTCCTATGCCGTGGAGCGGTTGACCCGACAGATCGAGGAGGAGGCGGAGACCTACATCGCCAAGATCGACGGGATGGGCGGCGCGGTCCAGGCCATCCCGTTCATGCAGCGAGAGATTCAGGACGCGGCTTACCGGCACCAGCAGGAAGTTGAGTCAAGGGCGCGAGTCGTGGTGGGCGTCAACGAGTTCGTCACCGAAGAGCGGCCTCCCAGCGGTCTCTTCGAGGTAAACTCCAAGGTCGGCACGCTCCTGAGCCAACGCCTCGCCGACCTCCGTAAGAGGCGGGATCGGGACCGGGCAGCGCGGGCCCTGCAGCGGCTCGAGGCGGCCGCGCGTGGAAAGGACCATGTCGTGCCGCCGATCCTCGAGGCGGTCAACGCCTCGGTGACGCTGGGCGAGATCTGCGATGCGATGCGTCGGGTCTTTGGCGTGCATCAGCCGTCGGTCGCATTCTGAGGCCGGCCCGTCTTTTGGTGTTCCGCCCCCTCCCCGGGTGAGAGGGAAAGGGGGGACGCGTCTGATGATGATGGACCCTCATCCCCGCCTTCTCCCTGGAAAGAAGAGGGAGAAAGAGCGGACAGCATCGTATTTGAGGAACGGAGCGCTTAGCCTCGTCGGACTCCTGCTCCCTATCTGGCTGCTCGTGATGGCGGGACCGGCTCTCGCCGGGCTCGCCGACCAGGTGGGCGCGACCTTTGCCCTCATGGTGGGCGAATTCGTCGAGGCATTCCCTGCCGTCGACGGGATGGTGGTCGCCGTGGAGGGCGACCGTCTGTACATGGACCTCTCCGAAGAGGACGGGGTTCGGGAGGGGCAGGAGTTCACCGTTTTCCGCAGAGGGGAGGTCTTCCGTCACCCGATCACCGGGAAGCCGCTGGGCCGCTACGAGGAGCATCTGGGGTACGCCAAGGTTCGGCAGGTGTTTCGACAATACTCGGAAGCGTTGTACATTCCGGTAGACGGCGCCCCCCGCCCCCGCGCCGAAGACGGCGTGCGGATCACTCGTGCCCGGATCAGGGTGGCGGTGACTCCACTGTTGGACCTCACGCGGTCGGGAGAGGACCATCGGCGGGTGCCGTACCTGATCGCGGTCGGGCTCGAACGTACCAAGCGGTTCCAGGTTGTCGACCCCCAGCGGGTCGCCGATCTCCTCGCCGATCAGGAGCTCAGAGTGGAGGAACTGTTGACCGCCCCCGCCAGGGTCGCGTCCCTGAAACCGGATTTCGAGGTCGGTTGCTGGATTGTGCCAGTCCTCTTGGAGCGCGGAGGAATCACCTACCTGGACGTGACCTGGATCTCGGCGGTCACAGGCGCTGCGCTATTCGCGAAACGCCAGGAGCTGACCCCTCCCGCGCCCGCCCAGGAGCAGCGCTTTCCCTGGGAGCCGCGGGCCGGAAAAAAGCGGGCGCTCCGGAATAGCTAGCCTCCCCCTCCTGTTTTCTGCTTGTCGGAAGTGTTGAGAGAAAGTCGAGACGATGCCAAGGGTGTGAAACTCGTCACAACTTAACGGTTGTTCCTTGACCTGAGCTAGGGGATCTTGATAGGGGTGCGGATTCAGTGGGAACGTGGAAAGAAAGGAGCAAGCGATGAAACGATGGGTGGTGTGGGGACTTGCCCTTCTCTTCGGCGCCGGGCTGGTGGCGATGCCTTCGCCGGTGGCGGCCGATCTGAAGGTGGGAGTCAGCGGGTACGTCAAGCTCGACATGCAGTACAGCGACAAGCTCATGGGAAGCGTTCCTTCTCCCAGTCCCGCAGGCACCCCTCTGGACACAAGCGCGACAGCGGACAACAGCCAGACCATCTTCGATGCCCGCCAGTCTCGTCTCCGGGTGACCTTCTCCGACGAAATAATGGGAATTAAGACGTCGGGGCGGATCGAGACTGACTTTTTTACCGGCGATGGCAATGCCCGGGTTTCGAACAGCCGGCATCTCAGGCTCCGTCACGCCTACGCCCGCGGCGACCATCCATCGGGGTTCTTCCTCTTGGCCGGGCAGACATGGAGTCTTTCGTTCAACGCCGCTGTCGCCGCGCCCCTGATCGTGGACTTCAACGGGCCGGCCGGACAGATGTTCGCCCGCCAGCCCCAGCTCCGCGCGGGCTGGAAGGGACCGATGGGAGGGGGCAACCTGATACTCGAGGCGGCGGTCGAGAAACACTCCCTCAATGATCTCGGCAGCGCCAGCGTCTCCGAGGCCCAGGGTCAGGCCCAGGACGTCCCCCTCTTCGGCGGGAAGATTTCCTGGCACGGGAGCCCAGTGAAGTTTGAGGCTTACGGCGGCATCGCCAAGAACACGATCATCCTGGCCAGCGGGCGTGACGTTGACGAGACTGCGACGCTCTTTCAGGTCAGCGCCGAGACCAAGTTCAATCCGCTCACGCTCTATGCTCATTACCAGCACATCGACGGCCTCCAGCGGCTGGGGAACGGCGACTTCACCGATGCGTTCCTGGTCGGGAGCGATGTCAGAAACGTGGAGTCGAACGGCTTTTTCGTGGGAGCGGGTCTGAAGGCGGCCAAGAACACCTCGTTGAACGCGGTCTTCGGCTGGAACGACGCCGACGAGTGTACGGCTTGCGGCTTTACAGGGACGAGCCTCGAGGAGCACCAGTCCATCCACGTCAACGTCATCCAGAAGTTCTGGCAGCGATGGCAGGCAGGCCTCGAGTACCGCCACTTTGAGGTCGAGGCCTTCAACGGCGACGACGGCGACGTCAATATTGTGCATGGCGCCTTCTGGTTCTTCTTTTAGATTTTGACTGCCTCGCCTCTCTCCCTGTCCCTTCAGGGAAGAGAGACGGGGCGAGAGGCGCCCTCACCCGAAGAGCCTGCGGGGATGACCACCCCGCAGGCTTTTTTTGCTATTATGGGCCGGGATTTGTCATGGTCCGCCGTGTGAAGGTGACTTCCCTGGTCCTGGCGGCCTCCCTTCTCGCTGGCTGTGGGGTGTATGAGGCGGTGCGGGGAGGGTCGTCTCCTGCCCCACCCCCCAGAAACCCACTGGGTGGGCCCCATACAGGGGCCAGAACCCCCCCCCCCCCCCCCGCGGG
>JBHIAB010000172.1:0-7861 GCA_046758385.1 Methylomirabilia bacterium
CCAGTAACCCAGACGCGCTCGGGGCAGGGGGGAGGCCGGTTGATCCCGCCCTCCCGCCCTCCCGGGCGGCACTCACGCCGTCTCGAGCAACTCCGCTTCGCTCACTTGCTTCTCCAACTTGAATCGTAACCGTCCACCCCGGACGGCTGCATCGTTCAAGGTCCGGATACAAGGACCGGAAAACGCGCTTCAGCAATGGCTGATACTGCTATTGTGACTTATAGTCAGAGATGATAGAAGCTGTTGCGGGGCGGTGGTTAGCAACGGCCTATGCGTTCTCTCTTTGGCCCCATCCAAGTCGGCACACATACTTCCCTGGACACCCACGGGCCGCATACGCCGTTTCTCACCCCGCTCCGCGAACTCGGTGGCCTACTCTTCGGGGGACCAGGCGCGGACATCCATTACAATCCGACTCTCGAGCCGCTCTCCGCGTTGTTCGAACGGCTTCCATCAAACTGGCGACCTGATGCGTTGACCTGGTGGGCCCCCGAATACACCGTCCTCCCTGAAGGGATCGAGGACTGTCCCATTCCTAGCGTGGCCATCCTCGGTGACTGGAGCGTCAACGCGTGGGCTACCTTTCCGACCCTCGACGCCTTCGACCTCGTCCTGACGGACCGGCTCGGAGTGGAGACCCTGACCCAGGCCGGCCTCAGACATGTCGATCATTGGCGCTGCTTCACCTTCGAGCCCACGCTTCACCGTGTCCTGCCAGGCCTGAACCGTGATATCGATATCCTGTTCGTCAGCAATCTCAACCTCTTCCTCTATCCTGACCGCGCACAGTGGCTCCACCGGATCGCTGCCCTCTCTCCGCGCTATCGGGTGGTGATCACGGGTGGGATCTATGACGAGGACTACGTCCGGCTTCTAAATCGGGCGCGCATCGTGTTTAACCGCTCCATGCGGGGAGAAATGAACATGCGCACGTATGAAGCCGCAGCCGCCGGAGCCGTCCTCTTCATAGAGCGCGAAAACCTGGAGATCAGGAACGTCTTTGAAGACCGCATCCATTGCGTCCTGTACGGCGATGACGACCTCGAGCGTTTGCTTGAGTATTACCTCACTCACGACGCCGAGCGAGGGACCTTGGCGCGGGCCGGCCACCAGCGGATCCAGCATGAGACCGCCCGCCATCATCTCCGCCGGCTCATCGATCGCCTCCAAGATCTCCCCCACTGGGGCCGTCACCACCGGCCGTTTGCATCTCTCCCCTCTGCTGAACGCGCCCGGCGGCTCGGGCTGAAGGCCATGCTGAGCACCGACCCACACGCCTGGCGGGCCGCCGTGAAGTTCCTGACGCGCGCGAACGCTCCAGCCCTCGCTGGATCTGTCTTCGGATCGCTCGCCAGCATCTTCGCCACCATGGCCCAGAATGCTCCTGATCCCACCTTTCGCGCAGACCTGTCCGCCCGCGCCCGCCAGTACGCCCAGCGCGCGATCGAAATCAATCCCGCCAACGTGATTCACCAGCTCCGAGCTGGCGAGCTCGCCGCGGCCGATAGCAACTTCCCTGGCGCAATCGAGCACCTCCGGACTGCCGCTTCCCTCGCCAGTTCCCAGGATCTCACGGCTTCAGCACCCGACTCCCTGCCGTTTCCGTTCCCCTTCGATCGGTTCCGGTTCTTGTGGGAATGCGCAGCGGCGCAGGACCCGGAAACTTTCCGCATCACCGCACGTCGGCTCATGCTGGCCCGCGCCCTCCACGGGCTCGGCCATTTGCTTTGGTCGTCTGGACGGGTGTCGGAGGCCATCGAGGCTCTCTCCACATCGGTCCGCACCTGGCCACACCTCTGCGGTAACAGCTCCACACTCGCCCAGCTGCTCGCGAGCCAGAAAGGCCAGGAGGAGAAGGCCATCGAACTGTACCGCAGCCTCCTCGTCACGCACCCCTTCGACTTCGACACGCGGCGGTTTCTCGCAGACCTACTTTGCAAGCTTGGGCGGCAGGACGAGTTTACTGTCCTCTCGACTGACACTTTCAGACTTCAGGCCGTCATGAATGGACACACCAATGATGTCGCTCCCGGCGCATAGACCGCATGACCCCCAGCGACGGCCCACGACGTCCGGCCTCGGCTAGTATGCCAACTCGGTCGCAGAAACCCCGGTCTGTTCCTCCATAATCTAACGGTTTCGGAGGGTCCACTCTCCGAATCGAAGCCATTCTTTTGCCGGAGGCTCCGGTCCATCCCTGTGTGCGGGTTTTGTGCGGGAACCTCTGCCGATAGCACCCAAGGCGAACCAAGGTGGGCACGGCCTAACCTGTGAATCTCTCTGGTTCCCTTTGGCTGAGCTTGGGTGGCGTTGCGGCCGGACCCGTTCTCACATGCCGCGGTGTCGTGCCCTTGCGAGGTTCGCTTGGCTTGCGAGGGATGTCCTTGACCGTTAGGCGCTGGGGGGATGCCCCCCCTCGCTCAGGTCCTCCTCGCCTGGGGCCTCGGGGGGATGGGGGGCCAGCGGAGGCGTCCGAGCGAGAGACGGCCGTCGAGGCGAGGAGGCCGGAGCGCGGCGGGGCTCCCCGGCGCATGCTTCGCAGGTACCGCGCTACGGGGTTGGGACTACTCTGGGGACGCGAGCCGCGCCAGCGTACCGAACAGCAGCTCGGGATCGCACGGCTTCTCGAGCAGCGTCAACCCGCACTGCTTGGCCGTGTCGCGCACCCTGGCCTCGTAGGCGTACGCCGTATGGATGACGGCCCGCCGTAGGTATTCGGGGTGCCACTTCTTGAGCGCCGCGATGAGGGCGAGCCCGTCTCGCCCCGGCATCTGGACATCGATGAGGAGCACATCCGGCGCTTCGCCGGCGATCTGACGCAGCGCCTCGTCGGCGTCCATGGCCGCCACCACCCGGTAGCCGCCCCGCTCCAGCATCAGCCGGTAGCTCTCCTGGAGCCCGATGTCGTCGTCGACAAGTAGGACCGTGAGCCGATCCAGCGGGCTGCCTGCCCGGCCCTCTGCGTCGGTGAGCCGCGGGAAGCTCAGGACGACCGTGGTTCCCTCGCCGGCCTTGGATCGCACCTCAACAGTCCCGCCGTGACGAGCCGTGATCTCCTTCACAATGGGCAGGCCGAGCCCGCGCCCCTCGCCAGCTCCCTTGGTGGATGAGAAGGGGTCGAAGACATGAGGCAGGATGGATTCGGGAATCCCGTCGCCGGAGTCGGAGATGGATACCGATACACTCTCTCCCTCCGCAGTCACAACCGCTTGGATCGTCCCCTCCCGGTCCACCAGGGCCTCGCATGCGTTCCGGAGCAGCTGCTCGATCGCCACCTGGACCTGGTCGGCCATGCCGGCGATCGGTGGAACTGGTTCCGCCGCGACGACGAGCTCCACATGGTCGGGGAGATCACTTCCTTCGATGGTGGCGACGGCGCCCTCGAGGACGGCGCGGAGGTCCACGGGCTCGGTGATCGGTAGCCGACGGCCCCATTCCATGGCGCGGGAGATCCGGTTCAGCGTCTCGGCTGTCACGTGGCGGTAGAGCTTGAACGCCTCTCGGAGATCCTCTGGAAGGTCCTTGCGGTCAGCCAGGAGCTTGAGGTGGCCCAGGTATGCGGTCACGGGCCCTTTGAGGTCATTGGCCAGCTCTGCGAGGTGGAGCCCGAAGAGCCGGAGCGAATCGGCCTGCCCATCCCTGGACTCGTCGAGCGCCTCGGCGAGGATGAGCTGAAGGGTGGGTGCTTGGCCGAGGAGAAGAGGGTGGGCACTGAGGGCCACCGGTGCCGCGAAGCCGTTGGACCGATGAAGGCGAAGGCCGCGCAAGGTTGCTTCCTGGCCACTCTCCAAGGCGTTCGTGAGGAACTGCCCGATCTTCGCGCGGTCCGCGAGCTTCCCAACCCACTCCGCCAGGCCGAGGCGACGGGAGTCGTCCGGAGCCAGGCCGACCATCTGCCGGAAGTGGTCGTTGGCTTCGAGCAACTCGAGTCGTGTACTGACGAGGGCGACCCCGACCTTGAGCTGGCCTGCGAGTGCCGCATACCGCGCCCCCAGTCGCTCACGCTCCTCGGCAAGTCGGTCGACCCGGATCAGGAGTGCGGCCTCGGCAGCCAGGGTCAGCAGGGTGGACCGCTGCTCATTCGAGCTCGATTCGGCCACGGCCCAGACCCCGAGCAGCAGACCCTCCAGCTCGCCTCCGGACAGAAGTGGAAGGAGCACGCCCGGGTTCGAGCCCCCGGTCGGGAGATCGAGGGGGACACCCAGGCTTTGGGCGTTCACCTCCACCCGGAGGCGCGGGGCACGATCCT
This sequence comes from Methylomirabilia bacterium, assembly GCA_046758385.1. GTDB lineage: Bacteria > Methylomirabilota > Methylomirabilia > Rokubacteriales > CSP1-6 > JBHIAB01. Next base: position 4,250 of record JBHIAB010000172.1, read on the forward strand.
CACACACTGTCTTGAGAAGGCCAGGCGGGATGGCGAGGGTGGCGCCGGAAGACTCTGCCGTCCCGAGGGCGACGAGAGTGGAAAGCCGGGTCTGGCCGGGGTGGATCCGCCAGATCCACACGCGGGCGAACCCGCAGAGGTCAGCCGCCGCGCGGGCTACGGCCCCGAGTCCGGATGCTGTCGGGTGGCTCTCGCCGATGGACTGGGCAAGTCGGGCCAACCGCTGAGCCAGCTGTCCGGGCTCGCGGTCTGTCTGCGACTCCTCGCTCATGGTCTCGTTCGGGCTGGTGCCGTGCCGATAACCGTCGCATCTCTTCGTCCTCGGTCGTCGCCCATCCTCAACGTACACGGAGTACGCCTCCGGTGGGCTCCTCCCTGCGTCCTTGATCTGCTCGGTTCTCGGCCCGGCACCAGTGGCGTCCTACCAAGGTTGGACACAAACGTCTCGATGTTGGGCGAACAAGCGGGCTAGTCCCGCCGGTCCACGAGCAGGGGCGGGAGAGCGGGATGTTCGAGATAGCTGTGGGTCGCGGTCCAGCCCAGATCGAGGGCGGCTAGGGCCGCCTGAATCTCGGCCACGCGCTGGGAGAGGAGCTCGAGGGCGGTTTCCTCGAGGGCTTCGACCCGCACCCCAATTGTGCGGGCTCGGTCCCGTGCCTCCTCATCGAGGGCGGAGGCATCCACCGGGACGGCGAGCAACTCCGCTCGTCGCTCTAGGACGGGTGTGAGGTCTGCCTCCTCGTCTGGCAGGGCGGTCACCAACTGGTGGGTGAGCGCCTGGAGGGCCTCAGCCGTCGCTAGCGGATCGTTCGGTCCAGCTCTGTCCGTCATGCTAAGTGATGAAGCGCTCCGCGATGTCGGCGATCTGGGCCGCCATCCGAATCCGCTCCTCCGGCGGGATCTGGCGGATCAACTCGCCGGTGCCCCGGTCGAACATGCGAAGAATGATGTCGCCGCCCTCTCCGACTGAAAACGCCAGTCGAGGCGCCGACAGCTCGACTTGGTCCACCTGAGGCGGAGCCGCCTTCGCGCGCTCCTCGGGTGCGGGGCGCTCCTCGGGTGCGGGGCGCTCCTTGGGCGCTGGGCGCTCCGCGGGCGGACGGGGCACTGGGGGCGCAGCGGGAGCGGTCGTCGGGACTACCCGACTCGGCTGTACCGCCTGAATGTCCATCTTTCATCCCCCCTTTGTTGCTTCCTGCGACTACGTGCCCGTGAATGCCCCGAAGAAGCGCTTCACTTGATTGAGCTGCTGCGTCAGGGCAATGATCACCTGCTGGTCACGGGCTAGCTGCGTCTGGAGCCGGACCTTCTTCAGCTCCAGGATTTCTTCCTGCCGGCTGATCTGACGGTCGAGCCCCTGGATCCTGATGGAGAGCTGGTTCTGGGTCACGCCGATGTGACCCGCGGCTCCCGTGAAGTCGTCGACGAAGTCGTCGAGCTTGGTGGCCACTCCGTCCGTGGTTGCGTTGAAGACTGTCGCCACCGCCGTGGGGTCAGACTCGATCAGGGCCTTGAGGTCCGACTCGTCGGAGATCGAGAGCTTGCCATCGGCGCCTTGCCGGATCCCGAGCGCGGCTAAGCTATTGGGATCACCGCTCGCCGCGGAGTTGACCAGGGTGGTCGCCTCCAGGCGGAGTTGGCTTCCGAGGCCTGAGAAGACCGGGTCGAGGAACAGGATTCCGTGGTTCCCGCCCTCCGTGTCGATCTTGCTGTTCTCGTTCAGGAAGTCCACGACCTCGTTGAACTTCGTGACGAAGTCCTTGATCTTGTCCAGGATGCTGTCGGCGGCGGGGTCCACGTTGACCGTCACGGTCTGGGCGGCGTCGGCCGACTTCAGGTCAATCGTCAGCCCCGGGACCACGTCCGAGATCGTGTTGGACTCCCTGATCAAGTTGAGGCCGTTGAACGAGAACTTGGCGTCCAGCTCGTTTCCGCCTTGATCCTTGACGATGAACCCGCCTTGGGTGTCCGTGGCCGCCCCCGGCCTGTCCAGGCCGGTGTCCTGCAGGATTTTGCCGCCGGAGATATCGCTGAGGGTGATGTTGTTGGCCGTTCCGGTCTCGGTGCTGGTCAGCGAGATCCGGGACTTGCCGGTCTCGGTGGTCACCACCAGCGCTGTGGCCTCGCCGTTGGTGCCGGCGTTGATCGCGTCTGCCACCTTGGTGAGGACACTCAGGTCGGTCTCGTCTTTGACGCGTGTGATCTGGAGATCAAAATCGGTGCCGTCGATGGTCAGCCTGAAGTCGTCTGTCCTGTCCTTAGTCGCGATGGTGCTGTCCGTGTCGGTGAAGACATCCGAGGCGAACTGGCTTCGCTGAGCCAGCTGGGTGACGACGAGGCTGTGGGCCCCGGGGGTGGCGCTCGACGTTGCCGCCGCTGTCAGGATGCTGGTGTCGCTGGAGGTGGCGGTCCTGGACGAGAACGGCGAGAGCGTGCCCGGCGAGAGGAGATCGTCCAGGACGCCCTTGAGCGAGATGAGCTTGGTGCGGAGCGTTCCCAGGACAGACGAGCGCTCTGTGAGGAAGCTCTGCTGCGCCTGGAGGAACTCCAGCGGCTTGCGGTCGTTGGTCAGGAGCCGGTCGGCCAGCTCCGCGATCTGAGCCGGTGTGGCTCCGGATCCAAAGCTAAGTCCTGCGATCTCCATGGTCCTCCCCCCCCGAAGACGAAGTAAACTACTCTTGCATGGACGCGAAGGCTCTCTGCCAGGTCTCGCGCAGCTCCCGGAGGATGCCGAGCGGAGCCTCGTAGCGCTCGGCCTTGATCTCCCGGAGCGCGTACTCGTACAGACGGTAGAGGCCCTGAGCGATGTCCTCGTAGGTGAAGTCCAGGGCCGCGATCAGCTCAACCAGCGCCGCACTGGCCCTGCGCGTGTCCCGGGCCACGCAGCCGGCGATGGCAAAATCGTAAAGCTGCAGAAGCACCTGCTGAGGGGTCATCCCCTGCGTCAGGGTCGTGCGGTAAGCCACCTGGGCATAGCTCTCAGCGGTAGCTGGCATTGCCAATGTCTCCTCCTCCTTCGCTCATCGTCTCGCCTCCGGAGCGTGGGAGGCCGGCTGATTCCGGTCTCCCGAGCCTCCGATGCGGTCAGATTACTGGAATAGCGCCAAGATACTCGCCGGAGCCAAGTTTGCGGCTGCCAACGACGCCGTCGCGGTCTGCTGGAGGATCTGGAGCTTGGAGGACTCCAGCTGCTCCGCAGCCAGGTCGGCATCCATGATCCGACTCGCCGCGGCCAGGGTGTTGAGTCGCGAGATCGCGAGGTTCTCCGCCTTGATGTTGAGCCGGGTCATCTGAGCGCCGACCTGCTGGAGCGCGGTCGCTATTGAGGTGATGGCGGCGGAGACCGTCGCCAGCGAGGTGCTGGCCAGGGCCTGGGTTGCTACCGTCAGGCTGTTCACCCCGAGGGACGCCGAGGTGAAGGCACTGGAGATGCTGAACACCGAGGTGTTGCCCCCGTCCGGCCCGGTCTGGAACGTCAGGGTCTGCGCAGTCAGGAGAATGACCCCGTTGAACTGGGTCAGAATGGAGATCGAGTCGATCTCCTCGGCGAGCTGCTCGAGCTCCTGGAAGATGGCGGCCCGCTCGGCGGGCCCCTGGGTGTCGCTGGCCGCC
>JBHIAB010000173.1:0-7700 GCA_046758385.1 Methylomirabilia bacterium
ACTCTCGGCGCGTGTCGGGATCAGCGAGAAAGAAGTCTTCGGCCACCTCGAGCACTTAGCGCGCTCGCTCAGGCAGAGCAGCGAGCGCTTGCGTGTCGAACCGGCGCAATGCCTCGCCTGTGGGTTCGTCTTCAAGGAGCGCACTCGACTGAGCAAGCCGTCCAAGTGTCCGGCGTGCAGGAGTCAGCGCTTGGACCCATCGCGCTTCGTCATCCTCCGAGGAGCACCACATAACCGTCGCTGTAACCCTATGCCTTAGAATGACTTTGGGCGGCACAACGGGCCGAGCAGGGGTTCGAGCTAAGGGGCCGCCCCTTCGAGGGCGGCCCTGTCTCTTCACGACGGCGGGAGGGGAAAGGCTCCAAGGTAACGGCAGGAGTCTTGGCCGCGGTCCAGCACCACCACGCCGAGGGTGGTGAGGGGAATGACTCCCTGGTAGCCCTCTAGGATGGACGACCAGCATCTCCTTGACGAATTCCTCCGGGCCGCAGAGAAGCTCGGGGTCGAGGTGCGCATCGAGGCCTTCGAGACGCCCGCAACCACGGGTGGAGGTCTCTGCGTCTTACGGGGCGGGCAGCTCGTCTTGCTCGATGAGGGCGCTCCGCTTTCGAATCGCGTCCTGGCACTCGCTCGGGCGCTGGCCAGGCTCGAGAGCGAAACGGTCTACATGGTGCCGGAGGCGCGGGAGCTTGTTGAGGCGCAGCGTGTCGAGGCTACCATCCCAAAGGGCAGGCCACGTGAGACCCAAGGGGTCAAGGGCTCCCGACTTGCCACCCAATGAGGCTTTCCCCGTAGGACCGGCCGGCGCTGTTGCGGAGCGTTACGGGGCGCGATCCTGGGGGGCAGAGCCGGCTGTCTTCCCATGAGGTAGGGGCGCTTCACCTCGTCTGCGGACAGGGCGCGGTTGTAAATTGTGTGCCTATAATGAAAATAGTGGCTCGGACCTAGCTTCGAGACAGTCAATCTGTCAGGCAACCGGCCTGAGGAGACGTGATGCGAATGTGGAGGAAACGGCTTACGCTGGGAAACCACAGGGGTTTCACACTCATCGAGCTGCTGATTGTGGTGGGCATCGTCGGGATCCTCTCGGCCATTGCCATCCCGCTGTATGCCAACGTCCAGGCCCGGGGGCGGATCGCCAAGGCCCGGGCGGATGTCCGGACGTTGGCAGGCGCCGTGGGTGTCTACGGGTTCCACGTGGGGAGCTTTCCAACCGTTCTGTCCGAGTTGACCGTTACGGCATCCAATGCCGGTGGTTTGACGGCGGGCCCGTTTATGCTAGCGGTCCCGGCCCCGCCGGTGGGGGGCAGCTGGCCCACTGGCTACAGCTATGCGGCCGATAACGTTGCGGGGACGTACACGATTTCTGCCGTTGGCGATGGCTTCACGGCATCCGCTCCCTGAGCCGTTTGGGGCGGCATCTGCCGCCTCTGGCTCCTCTCCCGATTCGCTAACTGCCTGATCTCAAACTCGACGAGGAGCTCCACCCTCGGCGCGTTGACAGCCCTTTCCCCGCACCCGATAATGCTTCGCATGTCCTCCCGGAACTTCTTCTATGGCTGGATCGTTCTCGCCGCCGCCTTCGCCATCGTCGCCGTCGCAGTCGGCACGCTGTTTTCCCTCGGCGTGTTCCTGAAGCCGCTGGGCGCGGCCATGGGGTGGAGCCGCTCCAGCATCTCGGCCGTTGCCTTCTTCAACTGGATCATTATGGGCGCAGGCTCGCTGTTCTGGGGCAACCTCTCCGACCGCATCGGGACACGCCGGGTGGCGACCATGGGCGGCCTGGTCCTCGGCGTGGGCCTCGTGCTTTCGAGCCAGGTCACGGCGCTCTGGCAGTTCTTCGCGACCTTCGGTCTCCTGGTCGGTCTCGGCGTGAGCGCATTCTACGTCCCCCTCACCTCCACGGCGACCAAGTGGTTCATCACCAACCGTGGCCTCGCTGTCGGCCTCGTCTCGTCTGGGATCGGCTTCGGGGTGTTGACGATCTCTCCCCTGTCGCGCTGGTTCATCTCGACGTACGACTGGCGGGTCGCGATGCTCCTCCTGGGGATACTGGCTTGGATCGTCATCATCCCGGCGGCCACGCTGGTGCGGAACAGTCCTGATGAGGTGGCCGCAGGCTACTCGTCGCGTGCGATCCCGGATGGCCCGCGCTTCACGGCGCGGGAGACGCTTCGCTCGTTTCCTCTGTGGGTCATTGCCCTGACGCACTTTGCCTGCTGCACGGCGCACTCCGGCCCGATCTTCCACATGGTCGCCAACGCCACCGACCGGGGCATCGCCCAGATGGCCGCGGCGAGCGTGTTCGGCGTCTCCGGGCTCTCCTCCATCGCTGGGCGCATCGGGCTCGGGATGCTCGGAGACCGCATCGGCGCCAAGGTGGTGCTCGTGGGCGGCCTTCTGGCGCAGGCCGTGATGATTCTTTCTTATGTCGTCGCAGAAGACCTGGCGACCTTCTATCTGCTTGCGCTGCTCTTCGGTGTGACGTACGGGGGCGTGATGCCGCTCTACGCGGTGGTGACGCGCGAGTACTTCGGCGAGCAGGTGATGGGGACGGCCTACGGGGCCGTGTTCTTCATCTCCTCCGTGGGAATGGGGATCGGCTCCTATGCCGGCGGCTGGGTCTACGACCACCTCGGCAGCTACACGTGGCTCTACCTGGGTTCCTTTGCCGTCGGAGGAATGGGAGCGGTGCTGGCGGGCACGCTGCGGCCGCCCCGAACGGTCCCAACCCCGTTTGGTCCCTCCACCCTTCAGCCGAGCGCACGCGCGCCCGCCTCCGACCCCGGCCCCGTCCTCTAGCGCCGTTCCAACTTGTTGCGCCGACTGTTACCTGCTTGCGTTTACAAGAACCATCGCGACTGCGCGCAGCGCGAAAGTCGTCACGAATAGTTGAAACGGCGCTAGCTGGCCCACCCCTTCGTGCACTGACTCATTTCCCCTTGAAGGCAGCCTTGCGCTTCTCCAGGAACGCGGCTACGCCTTCGGCCCTGTCCTCGGTGGCAAAGCCAACGCCCCAAGCCTTCGCCTCGATGGCCAGCCCGGCCTCCAGCGCCTGGTCGTACCCCTCGTCGATCGCCTCTTTGATCAGCCGGAGGGTGACCGCAGACTTGGCGATGAGCTTCTCGGCCATGGCCCGGGCCTCCGTCATGAGCCGGTCGGCCGGCACCACCCGGTTGGCGAGGCCAATCCGGTAGGCGTCCTGGGCATCCACCATGTCGCCGGTGAGGCAGATCTCCTTGGCGCGGTGGCGACCCACCAGCCGCGCCAGCCGCTGGGTGCCGCCGGCGCCGGGGATGGCGGCCAGGTTCACCTCTGGCTGGCCGAAACGGGCCTGCTCGGACGCGATGACGAGATCGCAGACCTGTGTCAGCTCGCAGCCGCCGCCGAGGGCAAACCCGTTCACGGCTGCGATGGTGGGTTGGGGGAGCCGTTCGATGCGGGTAAAGAGGGCTTGGATGCCCTGGGAGAAGCCGAGCGCGCCAACCGGGGTCAGGGTCTGGAACTCGGAGATGTCGGCCCCGGCCATGAACGCCCGGTCGCCCGCCCCGGTGAAGATGACCACCCGGACCCCCGGATCCCGCTCGAACTCGGCGACCACCTCTGAGAGTTCACGCCTCATCTCCTGGTTGATCGCGTTCAGGGCCTTGGGCCGGTTCAGGGTCACCGTGGCGAGCCCGTCTGCCCGGTCGACTACCAGCGTGTTCAAAGGCATCGTGACACCTCCATGTGGGTGTGAGTTGTGATCAGGTCTGCCCGTAGGCTTCGGAGCATCGCGGGGCGCCGAGTATACTACGAGAGAAATCGAGGCTTCCGAATGGGTTTTTTGGCTCGCGTGCTGGTGAACGCCCTGGCCATCCTGGCCGCTGCGACCGTGTTGCCGGGGATCGAGGTCAGTGGGGTCCTTTCGCTGCTGGGGGCGGGCCTCGTTCTCGGGCTCGTCAACGCCGTCGTCCGTCCGATCCTCTTGATCATGACCCTTCCGCTGACGCTGATGACCTTGGGCCTCTTCCTCTTCGTCCTGAACGCCCTGTGCCTGTGGCTCACCTCAGCCCTGGTGGCGGGATTTGAGATCCATGGCTTCTGGGCGGCATTCTTCGGAGCCCTCTTCGTGGGCGTGGTGAGCTGGCTTTTGACCGCCTTTCTGAGCGATCGCGGCCGGATCGTCGTCATCACCCACCATCGGCGGCTTCCCCCGCCCTAGGGCCCTCGGAAGGGGCCTGCTACGGCTCGTCGGCATGTCGCTCGGGAGGACATCCCCGGCGCAGCTCCGCTTAAGGCGTGTCCCGGCTCGTGGAGGAGGCTAGGTACCAGTCGAGGATCTCCGAGCCTGTCCAGAAGAGCACGCCAGCTTGGCGCCGCATGTGCTCGAGAGCCTGGTCGAGATAGCGGATGCGGTGCGGCACCCCCATGAGGAAGGGATGGACTCCCATGGCCATCACCCGCGCAGACTCTCGCCCCTCGGCGTACAGGGTGTCGAACTGCTCCGTTGCTCGGCGCAGAAACTCCTGCGGAGGGTGGTGCTGGACCATGAAGAGGGGGCTGTCGTTCACCTCGAGGGTGTAGGGGATCGCGACGAGACGGCGACCACTGCGGACGCGAAGCTCCACGGGCTGATCGTCCAGGACCCAGTCCAAGCAGTACTCGATCCCCTCCTCGGCCAGAAGGTCGGCGGTTTCCCAGGTCTCGATCAGCCCCGGGCCGACCCACCCCCGGGGGGCCTTTCCGGAAGCGTCGCGAATGAGCCGGATGGTCTCTCGGATGGTGGCGCGCTCGTCCTCCACGCGGCTCATCGCCTTCTGGATCAATCCGTGGCCCATCAGCTCCCAGCCAGCTGCGAGGGCGGCCTCCACGATGGGAGGGTAGGAGCGACAGACCGACGCGTTCAGGGCAACAGTCGCCCGCACCCCGTGGCGGTCCAGGACGGCCTTGAGCCGCCAGAACCCGACCCGCATCCCGTACTCGTGCCAGGCCCAGTTCGGGACATCGGGGACCGGGCCTGGTCCTCCGGCAGGCGGAGTGAGGGCAGCGCGCGGGATCGGGGCATCCAGCGGCCACTCCTCCACGGCCACCAGGCAATAGACCGCCAGTCGCGCCCCTTCCGGTAGCGACAGCGCCGGGCGCGCATTGATCGGCACGTAGTCGACTCGCTTCATGCTCACCTCGGTGGACCCCTTGCACACCATGCCACACCTCGGGCGCGTGTGGCAACCGCCGCCAGTGAGGGCAGCTATTTCGGATCTTACGATGTTTGGAGGGCTTGCCGGGCAGCCGGACTGCACGTAGAATTCGGCCGCCGCATCCTCCAACTCCAAGGAGCAGACAACGAGGGTGAAAAGTCGGTGCAAGGGCTTCCTCGCTGCCGTTGCTGTCCTCGTCGGAGCCGCGACTGCCGAGGGCGGCGGGGAGTTATCGGGCTTTGTCGGGGCGGACGTCCGGTGGTTCGCCGACTCCCCGGCGTTCACGCGACAACGTCCGGATACCGTGTCCCCGTCCGCGCTCTTCCAGCCCGAGTTCCGCTACGAATGGAACACCGGCAAGGACCGTCTGACCGTCGTGCCCTTCGCCCGTCTCGAGTTCGACGACGAGGCACGTCGTCACTTCGATCTCCGCGAGTTGAACTGGCTGCACATCGCGCCAAGTTGGGACCTGCGCCTCGGCGTCGGCAAGGTCTTTTGGGGCGTGACCGAGTCCCGGCATCTGGTGGACATCATCAATCAGGCTGATCTCGTTGAGGATCTCGACGAGGAGGACAAGCTGGGCCAGCCCATGCTCCTGCTTGCTCTTCCACGGGATTGGGGGATGCTCAATCTCTTCGTCCTGCCGCGGTTTCGCGAACGGACGTTTGCTGGGGAGAAGGGGCGCCTGGGGGCGGCGATCCCCGTCGACACCGATCGCCCTGTCTTTGAATCCTCGCTCGAGGAGTGGCGGCCCGATCTGGCGGCGCGCTGGGCACACGTCCTGGGAGATTGGGACGTTGGTGTGGCGCACTTCTGGGGCACGGGCCGAGAGCCGAGGCTATTGCCGGACAGTGCCCGTCCGGTTCTGATCCCCCACTATGATGTGATTCATCAGACGAGCCTCGATGTCCAGGCTACCAAGGGGAGTTGGCTATGGAAGCTGGAGGCCATCACGCGGGGCGGACAGGGTGAGCGCTTCGCGGCCTTCGTTGCCGGGTTCGAATACACCTTTTTCGGCGTGTTCGACACCGCTGTCGATCTGGGTGTGCTCGGGGAGTACCTCCACGACGGCCGGGATGACAAAGCCCCGGTCACCCCGTCTGACGACGATCTCTTCGTCGGCGCGCGGGTGGCGCTCAACGACCCCCAAAGCACCGACCTCCTCGCTGGGGCCGTCATCGACCGCGAGAGTCAAGCCACGTTCATCAGCATCGAAGCCAGTCGCCGCTTCGGGGACCGGTGGACGGTGGAGCTGGAAATGCGAGCGTTCATCAACATCCCGTCGTCGGACCTGCTCTTTAGCGTGCGCCGGGACGATTACGTCCAGATTCGTGTAGCCAGGTTTTTCTGAACCTCTCGCCCGTGGTCAACGTCTCGGCTCGATCGGTAGCGCCTGGCGCCGAATCAGCGCCTCAGAGCCCCAGCTCGATTCCGAAGAGCTTCAATAGGACGACGAGCAGGAGGCAAAACAAGGCCAGCAGCCCGACGTCCGACGCTAGCGTGCTCATCGCTCCCCCCTCTGCGTGCCACATTGGCTGGGATGCATCCCCTCGCCTTCGGGTGGCTTTGTCTTCGGAGAAGCAAGGCCGCTGCCAATCTCTTTGCTCAGGGTTTTCAAAGAGTTATGTAAGAGCTATCCGGCATTCTGCCCGATCCTTGATAGAGATGCCTGGAAACGGGCTCCCCTAAGGGCGAGTTCGTTAGCTCCCCCCTCGGTCAGCGCAAGTCCTGAATGGCGGTGGGGCCGAAAGTTGCGCTGGCGCTTCCTCCGGCACACGACAGCGGAAGGGAGGGCGAGCTAGGCAACCTCGTTAACGGCTGCGAGCCTCTGGTTCACCACCCGCCAAAAGGTTCCTACTGCTCTAGATTTCTCATCAAAGAAGTCTTCAAAGAACCCTGGCTTGCTGAGCGACGGCGGATACGCGTAGCGTTCGCCATCCTCACCGATTTCGGTAACCCAGTCGCTCGGTTCACGAGGATCAATTAGCTTGAACAGACGTGAAGGATATATGTATGGACGACCCGCATCGTTGAGAAGGCGAAAATCATCAGCCTCGATGCCAATGACGACATATGGCTGACCAGGCGTTAGGTCTCGATACCTGGTGCTTTTTCGCCGCAGTTTTACGATCATTGCTGCGTCATCTGCTTCCGTTTTATCTCCACCTTACCAATTCCCGGATGTTCGTACCAATGGTACTCAAAGTACTCACCAGCGGTTTCAAACCGTGGGCTGCTCTTCTTCACCCATTTCGATGCCCTTCCACCATAGCGGGCAACGAGGCGCTGGACATCCCGAATCCGTTTGCCTTTGGCAATGACGCGGGCTTGGGCAAGCATCGAACGGGTCAGTCTGGCGACGATTCGTCCTCCTTACCACCTGGGTAGACCCCTCAACATCGGTAACTCTAACGACTTGCCGATAAGCTGCGGATGCCGGAGGCGGCCGTCAGCTTCAACGGCGGGTTAGACCGGCCTTCTGCCGAGCGCGGTACCGCAGCAACTCTTCCCGAAGGACGC
>JBHIAB010000174.1:0-7699 GCA_046758385.1 Methylomirabilia bacterium
TTCTTCGAGCTGCGCCACAAGGTCGAGGTCGGTCGATTTCCCCACTACATGGCCTTCGCGGACTGGAACCACGACGGCAAGAGGGACGTGGCGGTTGTGGTGGCAGGGGAGGACGCCGTCGACCTCTTGATAGGAGACGGTCGAGGGGGGTTCATGCGGGGATCTCGGCTCCCCGCCGGCGTCAATCCCCCTGGCCTTACCATGGCGGACCTGAACGGCGACGGTATCATGGATCTTGCCGTGTCCAACCGGAGCTCCAGGGATGTGACAGTCTTACTCGGGACCGGGAACGGCTTCTCAGCCGCGACGCCCATCGCTACGGGCCAGGATATCATCGCGCTTGAGGCCGGAGACTTCGACGGGGATGGTAGGAGGGATCTTGCCCTGGTGTCCGCCAGCCATCATGCGGTCGTGATCTACCGAGGCGACGGGGCCGGAGGATTTGTCCCCCTTCGCGGCAGCGCCCCACCGGGCAAGTGAGGACACTATGAGCAGTGCCGAGAGCGCCCTTGAATCCCGCACCGGCGCCGGCCCTCTGACGACGAACCTCACGCGGCAACTTCTCGTGCCGGCGATCATCTCCGTGCTTCTGCTGGTGTAAGTTGCAGCCCTGATGTCTGGTACACTTGACGACACCCCGAAGGGGGTCTGGTGGCCGAGCTGGCGAGGCCAGGAGACGTGAGGAGTTTCATCCAGCTAAAGGACGGCAAGATCCAAGAGGTCAAGGGCGAGGTGGTGCGCGAGCAGCCCCTCGTCGTCTACGTCAACGAGAACAAGTTCGTCACCCTCCTCTGCACACCGCTCAAGCTCGACTGTCTGGTGGTGGGCTACCTCTGGCTGGAGAAGGTCATCGCCTCCCTCGACGACATCGCCCACCTCGAGGTGTCCGAGGTCGACGGCAGGGCTGACGTGACCCTCGCGCGGGAGGTGGAGTTGCCCAGCGAGCGCATCCTCACCTCCGGCTGCGGGGGCGGAATCACCTTCCGGATCGACCCACGGCTCTTCCCGAAGATCAGCTCGAACCTCCGGGTCCGGCCCGAGCGGCTCTTTCAGCGGATGAAGGAGCTCTATGCCGAGGCAGCCATCTATCGGACTTCACGGGGGATCCACGGGGCGGCCCTGACCGATGGGGATCGGCTCTTGGCCATGGCTGAGGACGTGGGCCGCCACAACACTGTGGACAAAATCATGGGTGAGGCGCTCCTTGGGGGCATCCCCACCGAGGACAAGATCCTTCTCTCGACCGGCCGTATCTCTTCAGAGATGCTGTTGAAGGCTGCTCGCATGGGAGTGCCGCTGGTGGCCTCCCGAACCTCGCCCACGGAGATGGCGGTGGGCCTGGCCGAGCAGCTCGGCCTCACCGTGGTCGGCTACCTCCGTCCCGAGAGCCTGAATCTCTACGCCGGGGACGCCGTCCTGCTGGATGGCGTCCCCGAGTGAGAGGCTCGGGCTCTCGTTTTCCAGCGCGATTTCTCGGCGCCAGTGTTGAATCTCCGCGCCCCGCTTGCTAAAATACTGTCGGTTTTTCGCAGTGTTTCGCTTTCAAGGGTATGTCATGGCGGCTGACTGTTCCTCCCGCCCCGAGCTACGCACGTGAACGAACTCCTCTTCACCTTCGCCCTCGTTGCCTATCTCCTCGCCACCGGCCTGGCCTTGACGCATCTGATTCAGCGAGGGGAAGGCGTCTACCGGATGGCTTCGCTTACCACCCAGGCCGGCTGGGTCCTCCACACCCTCGCCCTCGTGGTGCGGGGGGTTGAGCTGGCCCGGCCTCCGCTGGCGACACTCCCCGAGGCTGTGTCGGTGGTGGTGTGGGCCGCCGTGCTCCTCACCCTCTGGGCCGAGCGGCAGTTCGGCGTGAAGGTGCTCGGGGCCTTCGTGCTTCCGGTGGTGTTTGCCTTCGGCGTGTCAGCGGCAGCGATCCCGGGAGGGGTGATCCGCGAGCTGGCGCCAACGCTTCGCAGCGCCTGGATTTCCGTGCATGTCGTCCTGGCGCTCCTGGGGATTTCCGCTTTCGTCCTCAACTTCGCGGGCGGGATCATGTACCTGCTGCAGGAACGCCAGCTCAAGTCCAAGCGGCCGGGGACGTTCTACTATCGGCTTCCGTCGCTGGAGACCCTTGACCGGATGACGTACCGGGCGCTGACCCTGGGCTTCCCGTTCCTCACCCTGGGGCTGATCTTGGGTGTGATCTGGGCCGGGTCTGCGTGGGGAAGTGTCTTCACCTTCGACCCGTTGGCCGTCTTTTCCGTCCTTACGTGGTTCATCTATGCGGCAACCCTCTCGGGACGGGCCGTGGCCGGCTGGCGCGGTCGGCGGGCCGCCTACTTCGCTGTTGCTGGCTTCGCGGCCCTGGTCCTCACCTTGGGAGCAGGGCTCTTCCTTCCAGGGAGGCACGGCTCCTGATGGCCTCTCTCTTCGTGGGCGGGGTCAATCACCGCACCGCTCCCATCGCCCTCCGGGAGCAGCTCGCGGTGGAGAAGGACAAGCTCAGGCAGATCCTTCTGGAGGTGCATCTCTCGGGCGCCGTCTCCGAGATCATGATCCTCTCCACGTGCAACCGCGTGGAGGTCTACGGCGTGGCCGAGCTGGTGAGCGAGGCCCGGAACCTGGCGTTCCGGCATCTCTGCGCTTACCGCGGAGTGGACCCCTCCACCCTCGAGCCGGTGCTCTATACCAAGACGGACGCGGAGGCGGTGCAACACTCCTTCCGCGTCGCCTCGAGCCTCGACTCCATGATCCTGGGAGAGCCTCAGATCCTGGGCCAGGTGAAGGACGCCTTCGCCCTGGCCAGAGGCTGCCAGACGGTGGGGCCGCTGCTGCACGGATTGCTGACGCAGGCCTTTGCCGTCGCCAAGAAAGTCAGGACGGAGACCGGTGTCGCGCGCCACGCCGTTTCGGTCTCCTACGCGGCGGTAGAGCTGGCCCGGAAGATCTTCGGCGGTCTTTCGGGCAAATCGGTGCTCCTCGTCGGAACGGGGAAGATGGGGGAGCTGGCCGCCAAGCACCTGGCAGCCCAGCGGGCGTTTCCCATCTACGTCGCTAACCGGACCTGGAGCCGGGCTCAGGAGGTGGCCAGGCTTCTGGCGGGGACGGCGGTTCCCTTCGACCAGCTGACCGAGACCGTGGCCCAGGTGGACATCGTGATCACCTCCGCAGCGGCCTCGGAGCCGATTATCAGGAGGGACGATGTCCAGCGGGCGCTCCACGCGCGCCGCTCACGGCCTCTCTTCTTCATTGACATTGCGGTGCCGCGGGCCGTGGAGCCCGGGGTCAATGATCTCGAGAACGTCTTCTGTTACGACATCGACGATTTCCGCCAGGTGGTGGAGGCCAACATTCGCGAGCGGCTCCGGGAGGCCCACCGAGCCGAAGCCCTGGTGGAACGGGAAGCGGGGAAGTTTCTGGCTCGCCTTCAGGATCTGGCCGTGGTGCCCACCATCGTCTCTCTGAGAGAGAAGCTCGAAAGCATCCGTCAAGGGGAGGTGGCCAAAGCCCTGGGCCGAATCCCGGGCGCCTCTCCCGAGACCCGTGAGACCATCGAGGCCCTCTCCTCCGCCATCGTGAACAAGATTCTTCACCACCCCGTCGTCAAGCTCCGCGATTCCTCCCGCAGAGGGCGGGCGGGTCAGTGGACGAGGCTGGTCTCTGAGCTCTTTGGCCTTGAAGGCGGGGAAGACGAGCCTTGACCGCCATCCGGATTGGGACGCGCGGGAGCCCACTGGCGCTCCGGCAGGTGGACGAGGTGGCAGAGCGCCTGGCGGCGCTCGCCGATTGTCCGGTGGAGGTCGTCCCGATCAAGACCTCGGGGGATCGGCTCGCCCAGGTCTCCCTGGCCGACTTCGGGGGGAAGGGACTCTTCGCCAAGGAGATCGAAGAGGCGCTCCTGGCATCGCAGGTTGACCTCGGCGTTCACAGCCTCAAGGACCTGCCCACCGAGCTCCCGCCTGCGCTCTGCCTCGCGGCGTTTCTGCCGCGGGAGGCTCCTCATGACGTCCTCGTGAGCACGCACGGGGGAACGCTGGCGGACCTCCCGTCAGGCGCGATCGTGGGGACCTCGAGCCTTCGCCGGCGGGTCCTCCTGCGCCTCCACCGGCCCGACCTCAGGATCGAGCCGATCCGCGGGAATCTGGATACTCGCCTGCGGAAGCTCCGTGAAGGAGCTTACGACGCTCTCGTGCTGGCTGCCGCAGGGCTTCGGCGGTTAGGCCTCTCTCCCGAGGGGGCTCAGGTGCTTGCTCCTGAAGAGTTCATTCCCGCGGTGGGGCAGGGGATCGTCGCGGTCGAGGCCAGAGCCGATCACGCGCGCGTTCTTGAGTTGCTCCGCGGCCTGGATCACACTGAGACGCGGTGGCAGGCCTTGGCCGAGCGGGCCTTTCTCCGCCGGCTGGGCGCCGGCTGCTACACCCCTGTGGCTGCCCACGCGAGGCAGGTGAAGGGCGCGCTTTCGGTGGTAGGGTTCGTGGCGAGCCCTGACGCCGAGCGTTCAATCCGGGGCGAGGCGAGCGGGACGCTCGAGGCTGCCGAGCTTCTGGGCCAGAAGCTGGCCGAGGATCTCGACGCGAGGGGTGCCTCGGAGATCTTGAGGGAGATCGACCGGGGGCGGGGATGACCCACAACAGGGTGTTGGAAGTCAAGCCGCTGGCCGAGAAGCGAATCGTGGTCACCCGTGCCCGCCATCAGGCGGCCGACCTCGTCCGGCTCCTGGAAGAGGCGGGCGCCCTCGTCCTGGTGAGTCCGGCGATCCAGATCGGACCCCCCGATTCCTGGGAACCGCTGGACCGGGCTATCCGAGAGCTAGGGACCTTTCGCTGGGTCCTCTTCACCAGCGTCAACGGCGTCGACGCGTTCAGGCAGCGGATGGAACAGCTCGGTCTCACGTGCTCGGCCCTCCAGCGCGCCCGAATTGCCGCCATCGGCCCCGCCACCGCCGAGGCACTCTTCCGGTGGGGCTGCCCTGCCGAGCTGGTGCCGGATGAGTACCGGGCTGAAGGGCTGGCGGAGCGACTGCGCCCAGAGATCCGGCCTGGCGACAGGATCCTGATCCCCCGGGCTGCCGAGGCTCGAGAGGTTCTCGTCAGGATCCTCAGTGAGCTGGGGGGTGATGTCACGGAGGTCCCGGCCTACCGAACGCGACCGGCCCGAGGCGAGGCCGACCGGCTCAAAGCGGCGTTCCAAAACCGGGAGGTCGACGCGGTGACGTTCACCAGCTCCTCCACTGCCCGGAGCTTCGCCGAGCTCTTTACCCCCGAAGAGAGTCGAGAGCTGCTGGACGGCGTGGTGAACGCCTCCATCGGTCCCATCACCGCCGAGGCTCTGGCCGCCTATGGTCTCACCACTCATGTGATGCCGACCGAATACACGATCCCAGCGCTGGCTCGTGCCCTGATCGCGTACTATGGAGCTCGGGAATGACATCCCGATCGGATGGCCGTTCCGCCCTCAGAATCTGAAAGGAGATCGCCATGCCGTATCCGGTCTTTCGCCCGCGCCGACTCAGGGAGTCGCTGCTTCTCCGGAAGATGGTCCGGGAGACGACGCTCCAGGTGGATGACCTGATTTACCCGCTGTTCGCCATCCACGGCCGGGGCGTCCGGGAGCCTATCTCCTCCATGCCCGGACAGAGCCGGCTTTCGATCGACGAGCTGGCGAAGGAGGCCAAGGACGTGGCCTCCCTCGGGATCTCCGCGGTGCTCCTCTTTGGTGTGCCCGCGAGCAAGGACCCCGTGGGCTCGGAGGCGTATGCGGAAGACGGGATCGTGCAGCAGGCCGTCAGAGCCATCAAGGACACCATCCCCGATCTCCTGGTGATTACCGACGTCTGTCTCTGCCAATACACGAGCCATGGCCACTGTGGCGTCGTCGAGCAGGGTCGCGTGAAGAACGACCCGACGTTGGATCTCCTGGCTCGGACCGCGGTCTCCCAGGTGGAATCCGGAGCCGACATGGTCGCTCCCTCCGACATGATGGACGGCCGAGTGGCAGCGATTCGGGAAGCGCTTGACGAGACCGGTTATCAGGAGTTGCCCATCATGGCGTACTCGGCGAAGTACGCCTCGTCGTTCTACGGGCCGTTTCGCGAGGCCGCGGAGTCGGCGCCCCAGTTCGGTGACCGGCGCTCCTACCAGATGGATCCGGCCAATGCCATGGAGGCACTTCGGGAGGTCGGGTTGGATGTCGATGAAGGTGCCGACATCGTGATGGTCAAACCTGCCCTGCCATACCTGGACGTCATCGCTCGGGTCAAGAGCGAGTTCGGACTTCCCGTGGCCGCCTACTCGGTCTCCGGCGAGTATGCCATGATCAAGGCTGCCGGAACGCTGGGCTGGCTCGACGAGGAACGCGCCATGCTGGAGGCGCTGACTGCCATCCGTCGGGCTGGGGCCGATCTCGTGATCACGTACTTTGCGAAGGACGCCTGCCGGTTGCTGGGGGCGTGGCGGTAGGTGTAAAGTGAGGTCGGTCTTCGGTGAATGCGTGTCTCTTCCAAGGGTGAGTACGCCATCAGGGCAATGCTGGATTTGGCCCTTCAGTACGAAAAGGGTCTGATCCCCATCCAGGAGGTCGCCTCGCGACAAGGGATCCCGCAGCGCTACCTGGAGCAGGTCCTCCTCCTGCTCAAGCGCGCGGGCTTTTTGACCTCCAAGCGCGGCTCCGCTGGTGGGTACCACCTGTCTAAGCCGCCGAAGGAGATCACGGTGGGTGCGGTGCTAAGCGCGATCGAGGGCTCCTTGGAACGTCCCGAAGTTGGCCGGCGAGGCCCCCGCGGGACGACGGTGGACCACGCCGGTGACCTGGAGCGGTTGTGGATGAAAGTCTCCGAGGCCGTCTCTGGAGTGGTCAACGGGATCACGTTCGAGGATCTCCGTCAGCAGGTGGAGGCGCGCCGAAGTGCGGCGCGGCCGATGTACTACATCTGAATTTTTTTTGGAGAGAATTCCGTCTCCCCGATAGGAAAAGGAGAGATGGCTCTGGGGAAGAGCGAGACCAGGGGTCGGCCGAAGATTGCAGAAAGCGTGCTTGACCTGATCGGCAACACTCCGCTGATTCGTCTGGGCAAGCTCCCGAAGCGGGGCGGGGCGGAGGTGCTGGCGAAGGTCGAGTCGCTCAACCCCGGCGGGAGCGTTAAGGACCGGATCGCTCGAGCCATGATTGAGGAGGCCGAGCTCAGGGGGTTGCTGAAACCAGGGGCGACGATCGTGGAGCCGACGAGCGGAAACACCGGCATTGGGCTGGCCATTGTGGCGGCTGTTAGAGGCTATCGGCTCATCCTCACCATGCCCGACGACATGAGCCTGGAGCGCCAGCGGCTCTTGTCGCGGCTCGGAGCGGAGATCGTGCTGACGCCCGCCATCGAGGGGATGACCGGAGCAGTTTATGCGGCCAACGAGCTGGTGAAAGCCCACCCCGAATGCTTCATGCCGCAGCAGTTCGAGAACGCTGCCAACCCGGAAATCCACCGCCGGACGACGGCGCTCGAAATTCTCGAGGCCACCGACGGTCACGTGGATGTCTTCGTGGCCGGGGTGGGAACGGGCGGGACCATCACCGGCGTCGGGGAGGTTTTGAAGGAAAAGATCCCGGGAGTCCGGGTGGTGGCGGTCGAACCTGCAAAGTCGCCCGTCCTGTCCGGAGGCAGAGCGCGTCCCCACGGGATCCAGGGGATCGGCGCCTCATTCGTGCCGGGAGTGCTGAACCG
>JBHIAB010000175.1:0-7600 GCA_046758385.1 Methylomirabilia bacterium
CGCTTGGTCCTGACGTCGAAGGCGTGAGCCCACTCCTGCTGGCGCTTCATCCGTTCATAGGTCTGGCCGACCATGCCGATGGTGCGCATGCCGAGGTTCCACTCGCCCACGACGGAGGCGTAGGTGTCCTCCGGCAGCTCCTTGACGTTCTTCATGCTCTTCGGCACGCCCTTCCAGTTGCCCTTCCTGGAGTGGGTCAGCTTGTCCTTGACGCCCAGCCGCTCGACCAGGTCTAGCAGGATCGCCAGGTCGGTCCGCGACTCCCAGACCGGCGACACCACCTTGCTGCGCCACTGGATGTCGCGATTGGTGTTGGTGATGCTTCCCGGCTGCTCGTAGGCTGTGGCCGCCGGGAGGATGTAGACTCCGTCCCTGCGGTCGGGGAGGGTGGAGGTGTTGGTCACGAAGGGGTCGATGTCCACGAGCAACTCAACCTTCTCCAGGGCCGTCTTGATCCGGTCGAGCTGGGACTCACAGTTTGAGCTGTGCCCCCAGTAGAGGACCGCATGGACGTTCACATCCTGGCCAAGGTCCTTGGCCGGCAGGAGCGCGCCCTCGTACCAGCGCGCCACCGTGAAGCCCACCTTGTTGAAGGTCTTGGGATTGAACCGCTTCTCCAGCCAGGCATAGTCCAGGTCCCAGACATTGGCCCAGTGCCTGTAGGCCTTCTTGCTGAGGCCGTAATAGCCCGGCATCGTGTTGGAGAGCACGCCCAGGTCTGTGACGCCCTGGACGTTGTCGTGACCCCGGAACACGTTGGCCCCGCCCCCCGGTTTCCCCATATTGCCCAAGATGAGCTGGAGCGCGCAGTAGGAGCGGGTAACGCAGGTCCCGTTGGAGTGCTGGGTGCCGCCCATGGCCCAGATGACAGTGCCCGGACGGTTATCGGCCAGCGCCTTGGCGACCCAGAAGAGATCCTCCTTGGACGCGCCGGTGATGTCCGAGACGGTGTCTGGGTCGTACTCCTTGACGACGCCGTACCAGTCTTCGAAGGCATAGGTACGGTCGTTGATCATCCGCCGGTCTTCCCAACCGTTGGCCAGGATGATGTTGCAGAGACCGTAGATGAAGGCCACGTCCGTGCCCGAGCGGATTCGAACGTACCTGTTGGCGAAGGCCGCTGTCTTGGTGAAGCGTGGATCAACCACGATCACCTGCGCCCGGTTAACCTCCCGAGCCGTCAGGATATGGAGCATCGAAATCGGGTGAGACTCGCTGGGGTTCTCCCCGATGATCAGCACACTCCGGCTGTTCCGGATGTCGTTCATGGAGTTGGTCATCGCGCCGTAACCCCACACGTTGGCCAGACCGGCCACAGTTGTGGAGTGTCAGATACGTGCCTGGTGGTCTATGTTGTTCGACCCCCAGAGGGCGGCGAACTTCCGGAGCGCGTAGGCGGCCTCGTTGTTGTGGTGGGCCGAGCCCAGGATCATCATCGCGTCAGGACCATACTTCTGGCGAATCTGGCCGAGCTTACCTGAGATCTCCGACATGGCCTGATCCCAGCTGATCCGCTTCCACTTGCCCCCCTCGAGCTTCATCGGGTAGCGGAGCCGGTGCTCGCTGATCACCTTGGCCCGGCCAGCGGCGCCCTTGGAGCAGAGGCTGCCGAGGTTGATCGGATGCTCAAACCAGGGCTCGGTGCCGACCCAGGTGTCGTTTTGCACCTCGCCGATCATCCCGCAGCCGACCGCGCAGTTGTTGCAGATGGTCTTCACCTGCTGGAGTTGAGGCGGAGTGACGCCCCTGGTCGCACGCGCCTGGGCGTGGGCCTCCTCCACAAGCCGGGGCGGCCCCATCGTCGCGGCCAACCCCGCGAGCCCCCCGCCTGCCACCTTCAGGAAGTCGCGGCGGCCGACGAACGGGCTGGGCGCCTTCGACCACTCCGCCCCGAATGTCGCCGTCGTGCCGTTGACTCTTCGAAGTTTCATTCCCCGACCTCCTTAGAGGTAAAGCGTCTTGTAGTAACGCTCGGCTTCGGCGGTGCGCCGGTAGAGGATGGGCCCACCGCTGGTTGCCGGAGTCGCCGACGTGACCCTCTTGGCTCGTGCCGGCTTGGGCAAGGCAGCCACGGCGGCGGCCACCCCCGCGCCAGTCAGGAGGCCGAAGAGGAACGTCCGGCGAGAGTTTCCCTTGCCCTTCTTCCCCTCTGCCATACCCCCCTCCTCAAATCAAAAAGGCCCGCGCGAAGCGAGCCCCGGTTCTCGAGCCGTCAGCTGACGCAGACAAGAGACGCGCAGCTACAGCTACCGTCCGAGTGATGTTCCAGCTCGAGCTCGACGAGGAATCCCTCTTGGAGGTCTTCGAGACTCCCGCCCATGGTTCCCATGGTCTCGGGCTCGGCGACCTCGATGTTTACCCGCTCGGGGAACTTGACGGAGAGCTCCTTTCCATCCGACAGCTCGACCACCGCGCTCCGGGAAGAGAGGTCTAGCTTCTTGATGGTTCCTTCGACCACAATTGCTCACCCCCCTTTCGGGAACCCTGCCTTGCGGGGACAGCCCCTCCGGGGACACATCTCCCCAGGGATGATCCTCGGTGTCCGAATGGGCAAGCTTATATCTGGCCTGACCACCGGTGTCAAGAGGAAACTTTGTGAAAAATTTAACTTTCACAAAGCTTTCTCACCCGGTCATCGGCCCGGGTCAACCGGATGATCCCGCCCCTTCTTCGGGAGGTCCGGGTGGCTCGAAGAGTGGGCCCTGCCACTCCCCTCGGCGAACCATGGCTTGTCGGGCCTCCTCGTAGGTCTTGACGCCCTCCGGGCCCCAGGGCGCAATGACCTCCCGTTCAATCTCAAGAAACCCCAGGCAGAGCTTTGCCGCGCCACGGTAGAACACCGCATGCTTTTCCTGTAAGAGGTCGGAAGCGAACCTGGGGATCCATACGAGGATGTGGTGCTTGAGGAATTCGGCCTGAACGTGGAGCCCGGTGGCCTCGCCATCCGGGTCACGAGCCTGCCGCTGACGCTCGACAAGCCGGCCCATGACCTCGAATTCCGAGGCGACACTATCTTCGGGATCGGGCGCTTCGGGATTCTTGGTCAGCCCGGCACGGCGAAGGAAGCTCCGGACGACGGAGAGGGGCTCCGCATACATCTTGCCCGCGAGATAGTACGACTCGTACGGGTTGAGCGCGGGGCGTGGGCCGACGAAGAGGACGGTGAACTCGTCGGCCACCCGCTCGGCGACATCGGCACCGGCGCTCAGGAACGAGGCGACCTCCGTCCACCCCTCCCCGAGCGTGGGGTTCAAGTTGATCGAGGCCTCGATGCGCCGGGCAAGCCCCTCACTCAGCGAGCGGAGAAAGTCGGCTGCCGGCTCGCGCGCGAACAGGCTGGCCAGGACACGGTAATACCCCTCCCTGAACTCAGCCAGCTCCTCGTCACCGATCACTGCCGCGCCTCTCCGCGCCTGTCAATCGAGCTCTTCGAGCGTCTCCGCCTCCTCGGCAAACAGCCGCTCGAAGGCGCCGTCAATGAATTCCTTGAAGTCGGGGCCCTCATCCAGAGCCCGGTCACCGTTCCGCTTTCGCTCCTCCGTCTCCCGCTCCACTGCCTCCCCCACCGCCGCCTCGATGGCCCCGACCAGCGGCGAGCGCTGCGCTTCCCGCCTCACGTGAGCTTCCCAGCACTCCTCCCAGATCGCCCGGTAGCGTCCCCGCTCCGGGAACCGCCCGGCCTCCTGGAGCACCACCTCGGTAGAGGTCCCGGCAGCTATCATGCCCTCAACCTCCCGCCACTTGCGGAGGGCAGTGTAGCGGATGAAGCCATCGTGGACGACATCCACGAATCCCTTCCCCTTCCGCTTGCCCCCCTTCTGCTTCCTGCGCTCACTCACGAGCGCCTCCACGCGGCAGAGTCAGATAGATACCCCCGCGCCCCACGACGAGCGCCATGACGACCGCGAGCCTCAGGGCTCCCATCCCTTCTCCATCTCCTGCATGGCGCTCACGGCCCGGCAGTTCGGGCACATCCGAAGGAGGTCCCTGCGTTCGCCCGCAAAGGTGTCGAGGAGGTCCGCCATCCCGAAGACCGTGGCCTCGACCACCTCCACCGCCCGCTTGTTGGCGAAGGGAACGTTGCATTGGGCACAGTGGAGGGTCTCATCCTGGACGACCACCTGGTAGGCGAGGGCACCGCAGTCCAGGTACAGCTCGTTCTTGAGCGTAATGACCGATTCGGGACAGACCGTGACGCAGAGCCCGCAATTCACGCAATCAATCTGTTTGAGCTCGAGCGCCTGCGACTCCTCCACATAGCGGAAGGCATGGGTCGGGCAGACGTTCACGCAGCTCCGGCAAACCGTGCAGCCGCCGGCCCGCACATCAGGGAAGGCGAACGCCGCCGACGGAGGGACCCTGATGCGTCCAGGTTCACGGCCGGTGGCGCCAAGGAGCACATCGATCGCATCGGCGATGCTCTCGCGGTTGCCGGCAGCGCCTTCGCCCTCCTGGCCATCCCAGCTGACGGGCGAGCGGTCGAGAGACCGGGCAAAGTGGTCGAGCGCCTCGATGATCTCGCGCCCCTCGCCAGTGATGAGATGGACCCGCTCCGCTCCGAGCCCGAAGGCGTCGAGCACCGCCTTAGTCACCTCGAGCTTCTGGAAGACCAACTCGCGCTCCCCGTGGGGGCACGACTCGCAGCCGACGAGTGCCACGCCAGCAGCGCCGACCCGGAAGGCCGTCAGCATGTTGGCCTCCGAGACGTGGCGCAGGCAAGCCATCGACACCGGGAGCACAGAAGCCGGGTATGGCACGCGGAGCCGCCCCGCCTCGGCGAGCGCGGCCGCGCCCTTCTCGGGACAATGGAAGGCAATGACCGAGTGCATATCCGGGCGCCCCGGCAGCGGCGCCAGCAGCGCACGCAGGCGCACCGAGACGTCCGCCGGCGGGGGATCGGTGAAGGTGAGCGAGGAGGTCGGGCATGCCGCTACGCACGCCCCACACCCTTCACAGGCGTGCGGGTCCACCTGCACGCGGAGCGGATTCTTCGGGCTGCGCGAGATGGCGTGGTAGGGGCAAGCGGTGATGCAGAGCCCGCAGGCCTCGTGGTCCGCCGCCCCTCCGGCGCAGGTCTCCGCGTCGTACAGGACATACTGCGGCCTCTGGAAATCGCCGATGAGCCCGAACACCTTCCAGGCGAGTGTGTCTACTCCTCCGGCGGACGAGTTCGTGAGCAGGTGGTAGCCCGTCCGGGGTGACACCTCGGGAGCGCCGTTTCCAGAGATCACCACGACCTGATCAGCCCGGAGGACTTCCGTGTCGTGCCGCGGGATCTTGATGGCCCCCACGTGCTCGCAGGCCTTGAGACAGTCGCCGCACCGGTCGCAGAGCTCCATGCGCAGGCGCAACCCCTGGCTGATGGCTGAGGTGTGGCAGACCGGCACGCACCGCTGGCAGTAGACGCAGGTCTGAAGATTGAGGGGCTGGTCGCGCACCACCGTGACGCGGAAGTTGCCGAGGCTGCCATCCACCTTCACCACACTCCCCCAGTTCACCTGCCAGGGGAGCGGGTAGATGAACTCGCGGTCGAAGGCCGCGGAGCGCTCGTCGAGCACGAGCACCGGCTTGCCGACCTCGCCCAACCGCCGCGCCAGCTCCAGGCCCGCTGGCGAATCAGCCGCGATCAGCACCGTGGGCCCCACTTTGACCGGCAGCTCGGGCTGAAGACGCGCGGACTCGGCAGCCCGGATCGCCGCGCGCAGCAGCCGGGCCGCCTTGGTGTTGGCGGCCGCGCGCTCTGCGTGTGGCCAGAAGCAGCTCTCCTTGAAGCTCCTGACAACGACCCGCGCTGAGTCCCCACCCGCCGCGCCAGCGGCTTCGCGGAAGAGCCCTTCGGGACCGCAGCAGCCGACGACCAGGCCGTCGAAGCCTCCCTGGCTCACGAGGTCCATGAAGCGGTGGATCTCATCGCGCGGCAGCCGATGGTAGACCACCGGTCGATCGGCCAGGTCCAGTGCCCTCTGGATCGCTGGGGCGTCCCAGTCGAGCGTCTCGTTACAGCTGCACAGAACGATCTTCCAACCCATGACGACTCCAGACGCAAACAGGGTCCCGCCCGGTTTACAGGGCCCGAGCGTTGGGCTATGATACGCCCGCCGCAAGAGGGGAGTCAAAAGCACTGAGCGCAGTGACGCACGAATCTGTCCTGTCGGCTCTGCGACGCGTCGAGGATCCGGATCTCTCCACGAATGTCGTGACGCTAGGCTTCGTCTGCGATCTCGAGATAGAGGGAGGTCGGGTGAGCTTTACGCTCGAGCTGACCACACCGGCCTGCCCTGTCAAAGGGCTCTTGGAGCGTCAGGCGCGCGACGAGGTGCTCAAGATCCCGGACGTGAGCGAGGTGCGGATCAGGATGGCCTCGCGGGTGCGCGCCGCCGGCGCCCGTCAGGGCGACGAGATGCCCAAGATCAGGAACACCGTGGCGGTCTCATCGGGCAAGGGCGGCGTCGGCAAGTCCACGGTTTCCGTCAGCATCGCCCTCGCCCTGGCCGGGAGCGGGGCGCGCGTGGGGCTGCTGGACGCCGACGTGTACGGCCCCAACGTCCCGATGATGATGGGCGCTCGAGGGTTGCCGGGCATGTTCCAGGGCCGGATCATCCCCGTAGCAGCCCACGGCACGCGGATGATCTCCCTCGGGTTCTTCGTCCAGCAGGAGGACGCCGCCATCCTGCGCGGCCCGATGCTTTCCTCCACCATCAAGCAGTTCCTGTTCGACGTCGATTGGGGAGAGCTGGACTATCTGGTCATCGACCTGCCGCCGGGGACCGGTGATGCCCAGCTCACCATCTCGCAGGTGATTCCCTTGACCGGGGCGGTGATGGTCACGACCCCCCAGAACGCCTCCCTCCACGATGTGCGGAAAGCACTCGCGATGTTCCTCAAGCTGAACGTGCCAATCCTCGGGATTGTGGAGAACATGAGCTACTACACCTGCCCGCACGGCGAGCGGATCGCCCTGTTCGGAGAGGGTGGCGGCCAGAAGATTGCCGACGACCATGGCGTTCCGCTCTTGGGCCAGCTCCCCTATGACCTGCAAACGATAACTGGTGGCGACACCGGTCGGCCCGTGGTGGTGGCCGCACCCGAATCCGAGCAGGCCGAGCGTTTCCGGAAGTTGGCCGGTCAGGTGGCCGCCCGCATCAGCATTCAGGCACTGCGTCCGCTGCCGGCCATCAGCTGAGCCCGGCAGGGGCACGGACGAGGTTACGCGCGGGTCCAGCGGATGACGGAGGAGACGCTCGAACGCCTCTCGCTGCTCACCCCGAGCCTCACCGACCTCATCCTCCACTCCTGACCGGAAATTCAGTGTCAGCGCGCGGGTGACGGCCACCTCCAGCTCCAGGGTCAGGGCTGGCTCCTCGGCGGGGCGCCACTTAGCCGCCTTGAGAGCCTCCTTGGCGCGGGCGGGGTCGCTGACCAGCATCCGAATCTTCCCCCGCGCCGCCGTCTCGGCGGCGCAGAGGACGGTGAGGTTGACCCGGAGTCGGCGAGGGTCCGCCGTCCCTTGGTTAGAACACGTGGCTTGGACTGGAGGGTCAGGGTGACCTAAATGGAGCCCCATGATTTGGAGTGATCAAGCAGGCCATACCAGGCATGC
>JBHIAB010000176.1:0-7578 GCA_046758385.1 Methylomirabilia bacterium
CTAACCTGGGCGCTCAGCTGCCGCGCACAGCGCCAACCGGCACCGCTGAGGCGCTCCAGGTTACTGCCAGATGGCACCACCAAGCGGTGGGCCCACGCGGTGCGTGGTCAGTCTGCAGCGCCTCGTTAGGTGGCGCAGAAGATACGTGGAAGATATCAATTGGAATGCCAAAGGCCCATCTGACCCTCGGTCCTGCACTGCTCAAAGTTTTTTCGTGTCTGGGTGAGCTCGTTGGAAAGGAGAGGGGCGCGAGTGGGGGGCGAGGGGAAATGGCGCGACGCAGGGACTATGTCCCAGCGTTCCGGAACAACCGGGATGTGGTGGTAGTCTGGGCGACCAGCCGCCCCTGCTTGATGACATAGAGACGGTCGGCCTGGAAGCGAATGGCATCTTGTGCATTCTCCGCATCGATCACCACGATGTCTGCCCGGTTGCCGGCGGCGATCCCGTAATCGCGAAGCCGCCAGACCCTGGCGGCGTTGGCCGTCGCCATGTCGAAGAGCGTCTCGATCTCGTGGGGGAGGCTCAGATGAGCGGCGTGGGCGGTGATCAACGCCACTTCCAACGGGTCCGCCTTGCCAAAGGGGTAGAAGGTATCGTTCACGCAGTCCTGCCCAAAGGCCACGTTGACGCCCGCCTCGAGGAGCTCCTTCACCCGGGTGATCCCTCGTCGCCTGGGCTCCCGGTCGTCTCGACCCTGGAGCATGAGGTTTGTCGCCGGGTTGGTGATCATGTTGATTCCGGCCTTCCGAACCTTGTCGATCACGTAGCTGGCGTAGTGGTCGTCGTAGGCAGCAAGCGCGCAGGTGTGGCCCGCGCTGACTCGCCCCTGGTACCCTTCGGCCAGGGTCATGTCAGCGAGCATCTCGAGGGTCCGGCAGAACGGATCGTCGGTCTCATCGACGTGCATGTCGATATCCGCGCCGAAGCGTTTGGCGATCTTGAAACAAGTCTCGATGTGTCTCTGGCTGTCGCCCGGCGTGGCCTCATTGGCGGGCATCCCTCCCACCAGGTTGGCACCGAGCTCCATGGTCTGCCATAGCAGATCCTCACAGCCTGGGTTTTGGACGATGCCCTCCTGGGGGAAGGCGACGATCTGGAGGTCGATGAGATCGGCGCTTCGCGTCCGCGCCTCGAGGAGCCCCCTGAGCGGCGTCAAGCCTCCAATCGTATCGACGTCCACGTGGGTGCGCATCCTGGTGGTCCCGTGACGCACCGCCATCCCGATGGTTCGGAGCGCCCGCTGGAGCACCTCCTCGACGGTGTAGCGAGCCTTCTTCTCCCAGACGATCTCGATGGCCTCACGCAGGGTGCCGGAAGCGTTGGGGCGAACCTCGGCCCTGATCAGGGTTTTGTCCAGGTGGATGTGGGGGTCGATGAGGGCCGGCGTGGTGAGTCTTCCCTCGACGTCGATCTCCTGCGCTGCCGAAGCTGCGAGCCGCTCTTCCACGGAAGCCACATGCCCGGCTGCGATGCCGATGTCGCGCAACCCCTCTTCTCCCCTGAGCCGGCAGTTCCTGAGAATGAGATCCATGGCTACTCCCTCGTCTCGCATGCTCCCAGCGCCCCCGCCATCTGAGAATCGCCGTGCCCTCACCGCGTGCGAGCCCCGACCGGGCTTCCCCGATCATCCTCCAGGACCGGCTTGCCTGTCGAGTGCCAAGTCTCCGAGCAATGCGACGAAGGCCACAACAAAGGCGGGAATAAGCCCTTGACACTGCTGAGCACCCTGAATTATCTAGGGTTGACATCTACCCTCAGGGAATCGGTGCCTACCGGTGGACTACCCGGAAGCTCGTTTCGTTAGGGACAGCTTTAGGACCATCTTCCATCGTGCCAACGCCGAAGCATTTTATGAGACCGCCGCGACTCAACCACCACCGGCGACGTGGAGCACCTTGCGGATGTGGCCCCCAGGAGCGCGTCCTGCCGGGCCTCGTGGATGACGAGCCCGTCCCGGCCGGAACTCTCATTCGGATCGAAACGACCGGCGGGGGCGGCTGGGGAGACCCACTGGAGCGGGGACCGGAACTGGTGGCGCTTGACGTGCTTCAAAGGAAGGTCACCGAGCGTGCGGCCCAGGTGGACTTCCTCTAACCTGGGCCCGGCGGAGCACCCTGATGAAGCCGCCGGTCTTCGAGCGCGTCAGGCTGGATCAAGAGACCATCCGGGCAGTTCGGCAGGCGAGCGAGCTCCTGGCGGCAGAGAGTGGGAGGCGATGAGCACGCGCACCCTTGGCGCGCGGATCCCTCGAATGGAGGACCCGCGGCTTCTCCGTGGGCTAGGGTGTTACGTGGATGATATCAACCCGCCGGGTATCCTCCACGCCGCCGGTCTCCGAAGTCCGCATGCGCACGCGCGCATCGTGTCCATCGACGCCACCCGAGCCCGGAGCTTGCCCGGGGTTCACCTCGTCATGACAGCCGCCGAGCTGGGATCGCTCAACCAGCCGACCCCACTCCTGATCCCCCACCCGGACCTCATCCACCCCCGCACGCAGCACCCGCTCGCAGTCGACGAGGTTCGCTACGTCGGCGAGCTCGTGGCGGTGGTGGTGGCCGACGACCGGTACACGGCGGAAGACGCGGCGGATCGGATCGACGTCAAGTACGAGCCGCTGCCAGTCGTGAGCGATCTGGAAGCCGCGCTGGAGGATAGGGCCCCGCTTGTGCACGCCGACGTCCCCGCCAATCGGGCTGCCCGCGTGATCCAGCGCGTGGGCGACCCCGATGCGGTGTTTGCGCGCGCGGCGCGTGCCTTCCGGGACCGACTCTACATCGAGCGGAGCTGCGGAAGCCCGATCGAAGCTCGCGGGGTGGTGGCAGAGTACGATCCCAGGGCAGGCACGCTCAAAGTCTGGACTTCGACCCAGGCGCCCCTGCCGATCAAAAACGGCCTCGCCCGGATCTTCGGTCTCCCCGAGTTCAAGGTGGAGGTGATCGCGCCAGACGTCGGGGGGGGCTTTGGCACCAAGATCCTGCTCTTCTACCCGGAGGAGATCCTGATCCCCTACGCGGCCATCCGGCTCGCGCGCGCGGTCAAGTGGACCGAGGACCGGCGCGAGCACTTGATCAGTGCGAGCCAGGAGCGGGGCCAGCTCCATTACGTGGAGGTGGCGACCGACGATCGCGGCCGCATCTTGGCACTGCGGGACCGGTTCATCCATGACGCTGGCGCCTACACGCCGTACGGCATCGTGGTGCCGCTCATCACCTCCACGCAGCTCCCCGGTCCCTACAAGCTCCCGCACTATGCCGTCGAGTTTGACGTGGTCTACACCAACAGGGTGATGGTGACCCCGTACCGGGGGGCAGGACGGCCGCACGGCACGTTCGTCATGGAGCGCGTCATCGGCTTGATCGCCCGGGAGTTGGGGCTGGAGCCGGTGGAGGTGCGGCGCGGCAACTTCATCCAGCCCGATGAGTTCCCGTGGGACGTGGGCCTGACCTTCCAGGATGGCGGACCGACCCGCTACGACAGCGGGAACTACCAGGCCGGCCTCGACATGGCGCTCGAGATGGTGGGCTTTCGCGACTTTCGAGGCAGACAGAGGGAAGCTCGTGCGGCGGGGCGCTGCCTGGGCTTGGGGGTCGGATGCTACGTGGAGGGGACGGGCATCGGCCCGTATGAGGGTGCCCACGTGCGCGTGGAGCCCAGCGGGAAGGTGCTTGTCGCGACCGGCCTCACGACCCAGGGGCAAGGCCACTACACCACGTTTGCCCAGATCGCCGCGGCCGCGCTCGGGTGTGACCCCGGTGATGTGACCGTCATCACCGGGGACACGAGCAAGTTCAACTGGGGAGCTGGCACGTTTGCGAGCCGCGCGCTCGTGACGAGCGGAAACGCCATCAGCGTTGCTGCGGGCCGGGTGCGGCAGAAAGCGCTCACGCTGGCGGCCGATCTCCTCGAGGTGTCCCCGGCGGACCTCGAGCTTGCGGGGGGAACCGTCGGGGTGAAAGGCGTGCCGGGCAGGGAGCTGACGCTCGGTGCGCTCGCGAGCGTGGCCAACCCGATCCGGTACGCCTACGGCGAAGACGCCTCCGATGCAGCGCTGAGGCTCGTCAAGCCGCGCGCGGGGGCTGTCCTGGCAGACGGTGAGGAGCCAGGGCTCGAGGCCTACGGCTACTATGCCCCGCCCCAGTCAACGTTCGCCAGTGGCTGTCATGCCGCCATCGTGGAGGTCGATGTCGACACCGGTGACCTCAAGTTCCTCAAGTACGTCGTTCAGCACGATTGCGGCATCATGATCAATCCGACCATCGTCGAGGGCCAGATTCACGGTGGCGTCGCCCAAGGGATCGGCGGCGCCTTCTACGAACGGCTCGTGTATGACGAGAACGGTCAGCCGCTTTCAGCGACCTTCATGGACTTTCTCATTCCCACATCATCGGAGATCCCTGAGATCGAGATCGGTCACACTGAGACGCGATCGCCCCTGAACCCCCTCGGGGTCAAGGGCATGGGGGAGGCTGGCGCGATCCCCGTGCCAGCGCTCGTTGCCGAGGCGCTCGACGATGCGCTGGCTCCCTTTGGGGTCCGCGTGCGAGAGATGCCGCTCACGCCGAACCGTCTCCGCGAGCTGATCGAGCAGACGCGAGCCGGGAAAGAGGGCACCGCTCGTGGCTGACTAGCTTACTTCCGGCAGATATAGATGCTGTTCTGGGGGCCGGGGGCGTCGACCACCTCGACGGCGGTGAAGCCCACTTCGCCGAGCATGCGCCGCGCTCTCTGTTCGCCCCACGCTGTGCCCAGCCCCGCTCCGCCCTCGGCCAGCGAGACGGTCATGCAATGCAGCACGCTCATCCCATACATGTACGGCGCAAACGGGTTGCCGATGTTGTCCTCCAGGTTGCTCGAGGCCTTGGGCTCGATCATCAGGTAGATGCCCTCCGGTGCCAGCGCCGCTGCGGCGCGCCGGAGAGTCGTAGCCGGGTCCCGCTGATCATGGGTCGAGTCGAAGGACGTGATCAAATCGAACTTTGGCTCGTCAGGCAGTTGGGTGACGTCGAGCACCTCGAAGCGCGCGTTGGACAGTCCCATCTTGCGGGCTTCGGCTCTCGCCCGGGAGACCGCCTCCTCGCTCCAGTCGTAGCCGAGGAAGGTCGACTGGGGATACTCACGGGCCATCACGTTGATGGCATGGCCCGTGCCGCACCCGAGATCCGCCACGCGGATCCCGGCTTTGAGCCGTTCGGGGAGGCCTTTGGCAGCGGGCAGGAAGCCCTTGATGAGCAGCCCGTCGTAAAGGAGGCGCCAGGAGGCGTCCATGCCCTCGGTGAAGTCCGGCCGAAACTCCGAGTAGGGCACGCCACCACCTGTCCGGAAGCACTCAGTGACCTTGGGCAGCCGCTTCGCGAGCATCGGCAAGAACTGGCTGGTGGCTGCCAGGTTGCGGCTCGAGGTTCCGGTCAAGCACATGGCATGCTCGGGCGGCAGGGTAAAGCGCCGTGACGCGGCGTCGTACTCGATGAGGCCGCCGGTCGCCAGGGCAGCCAACCACTCGCGGACGTAGCGCTCGTTCAGTCCAGCCCGATCGGCAATCTCCTGGCTGGTGCCAGGGCCCTTCGCCGCTGCCTCGAAGAGCCCCGCCTTGTGTCCAATATCCACCATCAGGGTCAAGAGCCCGCTCGTATAGAGGCCGAATATCTTGCGGGCGAAATCCTGGATCCGTTTCCGGTCGAGCTGTTGGTCCATGACTTCCTCCTCGCTGTTTTTCCGAACGGCTACGTCCGGAGTCCCCAGCGATACCGGCCGACTCGGATGAACCCGGTGACTCCACGCCGGCATCGCGACGTTCAGTTCCACCGCAGCTCAGACTCGGCCCGTGTCAACGGCAGTTGCTGCTCAGGGTCTCTCCTTGCACCAAACCTTCACCGCCTTCTGCGCGTCGGCTGGCAGCGGCGCTGAGAGAAACCCAAGGGCGAGGCTGGCGATGACTGCGGCCCTTCTGACCTTCACCTGCGTCCCCTCGCTTTCTTGGTGCCCTTAGACCCTAACTCCTTCAGCTCCGCCTGCGCCTGCTCGAGCCAGAAGCGCATGTCCACCTCGCGCTGCAGCGCGGTGGCCGTGGTCAGATGCTCCCGAGCCTTCAGGTGGTCCCCTGTGCGCCGGTACAGCTTGCAGAGGCCGAGGTCGCAGAGGGCCACGAGCCGGCGCGCGCCAAGGTCGGTGGCGAGGGATTCACGACAGTTCCTCAAGCAACGCCTTGGCCTCCTTCAGGTCTGCGGTGTCAAACCCCTCGGTGAACCATCCGTAAGTTTCGCCTAGGATCTCTCGGACTGCCTCCTTCTTCCCTTGTTGCCGCCACAGACGGCTCAGGCTTATCAGCGCCCGCAGCTCCAGCGACTTCGCACTCTGACGGCGAGCGACGTCGATGGCTTGGCGAAAGCAGGTCTGCGCATCTTGCGAGGCGACGTCCGCTAGCAGCTCGCCCCTGAGCCGGTGAAGCTCGGGTTCGTAGTAACGCTCGATATGCGTTTCAGTCTTCGCCAACGCCTCGGCCAACACCTCGAGCGCTTTCTCCGTTTGGTGCTGCTTCCCGTATGCATCGGCGAGGAGACAAAGGAAGAACACTTCTCTACCCCCCACTCCTTGCCTCGTGATGGCCGCCAGCCCACGATGCAGCTGCGCAATCCCCTCTTCGCCGCGCCTCTCTTCGACCATCAAGCGCCCTAGCAACATTGAACCATGTGCCATCCAGACCGAGAACCCTTGCTCCCGTGCAAGCGCCACAACTCCTTCCGCTCTCGCTGCCGCATCTTCTCTTTCTCCTCGATGGTAATGCGTCCAGGCAGCGTAGTTAAGAGCGAGGGCAGTAGTGAGCGGCTGCGACAACTCCCTTGCTAAGCTTAGCGCTTCTTGCGCACTTTGCAGCGCCTGGTCAGGATAGCCAAGCAACCACAGGGTCCTTGCCAAAAAGTTCCTACAGCAGACTCCTGGATCATGGCCGCCGTACCGGAAGGCGTGAGAGCGGTGCTGCTGGAGGGTGGTCCATAGCGCGTGATGGGCCTGCAGGAGCAGGGAGGGATCTCCTTCGCGCTCAGCCACGGTGAGCAGTTGCTCTCCCAACTCCTGCGCGGTCTCGGTCTGCCCGCGCTGTTGATTAAACATCCACAGCCCCCACAGCACTGGGAACAGCTGTGGACTTCCTCCGACGCGGTCGCAGAGCCCTCGCGCACGGTTGTACGAGGCTTCGACCTCGGGGGCTGTAAACCCCTTTGTTGCCATCAGCGCGGGACCAAGCTCGACTAGAATATCGATGGTGCGCATGAGCGTTTCCATGTTCTCGGGGAGATGGGCAAGGGCTGAGAGCGCCTGCTGGAAGAAACCGAGCGCCTCCCCGTAAGCTGAGCGCGCCATTGCCTTAGTGCCAGCCTGGTGGAGGTAGGCCACCGCCTCGGGCCAGACCTCACTCCGAAACGCGTGGTGCGCCAGCCGTTCGACCTGCTCGGCCAGCCGATCGGGGTAGAGTGCTTCGAGCGCCGCGACGGTCCGGGCGTGGAGGGCGCGGCGCCGCTCCTGGAGGAGGGAGTTGTACGTCACCTGGTACGTCAGGCCGTGCTTGAAGGTGTATTCGAG
>JBHIAB010000177.1:0-7573 GCA_046758385.1 Methylomirabilia bacterium
GCCCTCATGAGGCACCCTCGACCCTACTGCCGCCCGAAAGGCGAAAGGCTGCCCTCGCCTCCTCGGGGGTGGCCGGCTCTTTCCCCACCGCGCGGAGGATGCCCACTGCCTTCTCGACAATCTGCGCGTTGGACTTGGCCAGCTCTCCTCGCTCGATATAGACATTGTCTTCCATCCCGACCCGGATGTGTCCGCCGAGGGCGACGGAAAGAGCGACCGAAAGAAAATGGACCTTTCCCCCGATCGCGGTCACCACCCACTGGGCGTTGGGGGGAAGCGACTCCACCAGGAAGAGCACGTTCTTCGGCGACCAGAGGATGCACTCCCCGGGGATGTTCGTGACCAGGTTGACGAGCAACGGCTCCTCCAGGACGCCCATGTCGCGCAGGAGCCAGACGTTGTTGAGGAAGGCAGTGCCATAAACCTCCAGCTCGGGTCTGACCCCGTTGTCTCTGAAACTCCTAGCCGCGGCTTCCATCTCGGCATAGGAAGGAAAGAGCGTGACGAACTGGTCTCTGAGCCACCTCCGCGCCTCGCGATCGTACCGGCCCAGGAGGCTTCCGCCCCCGACGGAGAGAGAGGCGATCTCCGGCCGAAGCTCGGGTACGACCCGGATTCGCTCCTGCAAGGGGAGCCCCGCCACCGCGCCGCCCGTTGTCAGGTTCAGGACTACGTCAGATTGGCCGCGGATCCCGTCGACGATCTGCCGGAAGATGGAGACCTCCGAGGTGGCCCGGCCGGTCCGGTCTCGGGCATGGATGTGGACGATGGCTGCCCCCGCTCGCCAGGCATCCACCGCCTGCTGA
Organism: Methylomirabilia bacterium; assembly: GCA_046758385.1. GTDB lineage: Bacteria > Methylomirabilota > Methylomirabilia > Rokubacteriales > CSP1-6 > JBHIAB01. Next base: position 807 of record JBHIAB010000177.1, read on the forward strand.
ACGATCTCGTGAGGCTGCTCGGGCAGGTTGGGATTGGCTGCCTTCCCCTGCTGGGCCCCAGTCAGCGCGCAGGTCACGATCACTTTGTCCGACATTCGCTACTCTCCCGTGAATCGGGCTTGCCGTTTCTCGAGGAAGGCGCCCATCCCCTCCTTCTGGTCGCGCGTGAGCCAGTTGAGCACCACGGTGTTGATGGAGAAGTCGATGGCACTCTCCAGCGGGGCGGTCATCCACTGGTTGATGATCTCCTTCTGGGTCGCCAGGGCCCAGGGGCTCTTCGCGGCGATCCGGAGCGCCCACGTCCGCACCTCCTCCCGCAACCGCTCCGGAGGGACCACGGCGTTCAAGAGCCCCCGCCGCTCCGCTTTGGCCGCGTCCCAGAACTCGCCCGTGTAGCACAGCTCCTTGGTCCCGACGATTCCGACGGCCTGGGGAAGGATTGCAGCCTCCACAATGGCCGGGATACCCACGTTGATATTGGGAAGGCCGAAGCGGGAGCGGTCCGTGGCGATCAGGAGGTCGCAGGAGATGGCCAGCTCCAGGCCCGCGCCCAGGCAGAGGCCGTCGATGGCGGTGATGAACGGCTTGTTCGCGAACCGGATCGCCCCGAAGGTCTCGTGGAGGAGCCGACCCACCTCCCGGCTCTCCAACGGAGAGAGGTCCTTCACGAACGCCACGTCGATTCCCGCTGAGAAGGCGCGGGGCGAGGCGGAATCCACGACCGCCACCCGCACCGCGGGGTCAGCCTGAAGCTCGCCAACCGCGGCCTGAATCTCCTGGAGCATCAGAGCGTTGATCGCGTTGTGGACCTCTGGGCGGTTGAGGGTGATCGTCGCCACTCCCTCCTGGACCGCGTACCGGATCGTCTGGTAGAGCATCGCCGCCTCCTCGCCCGTGATCTCCTTATCTTCCTCGGAACACGGGGGTCCGCTTCTCCCAAATCATGGGGCGCTATTCACGCGCGATCCTACGATGGGAGCGAAATAAGCCAGGTCGAGGAGGCTGCCGCTCCGCCTCTCGCCCCAGACCGCTCGGAGCCTCTCGCCAACCCTGAGGGCCCGCTCATCGCCGCCGATGAGGTGGAGAAAGTCTGTGTCGGCCCCATCCAGGCGGATGAGGCCCAGCGTGCACGGCGGCGGCACTGGCAGATGAGGCAGCGGTAGGTGGACGGTCGTCCACGTGACGAGTGTCCCCTCCGGCCCGACCTCGATCCATCTATCGGTCTCCACAGAGCAGGCGGCGCAGAAGCTCCGGGCCGGTACCAACACCCTCCCGCAGGCCGGGCAACGCGTTCCCATGATCCGTCGGTGGTCCCGAAGCTCGACGAAAAAGCGACTCGCCGTCCGCCCGGCCGAGTAGCGGAACGGGATGCTGATCGATCCCGGGATGACCACGGCTTCGATCATGGCGCGAGCACCCTGAAAAAGCGGATGTCTCCCATGGTCCCCTCGCGCGGCTCTCTGAAGACCGCTTCCGCCCGCATGCCCAGCCGAAGGCGGGCGAGGTCAGTCTCATCCAAGTAGTGATTGATGGTGGTATCGGCACCATCCAGCCGGATCAACCCCATGGCGAACGGGACCGGCCTGGGCTGGCCCGTGGCGGGATCGAGGAACGGGAAGTCGACCACCGTGAACGCCATCACCGTGCCTCGCGGACCCACCGGAACCCATTCCTCCATGCGGCAGAAGCAATTCCCGCAAAGGGGCCGGGGCGGGAGATAGACGCGGCGGCAGCGGGGACAGCGGAGAGCGAGGAGCACCCCCGACTCCTTGAGCGCCTGAAAAAATCGTGTGAACTGGCACCCCGCGGCGTAGCGCCAGGAGAGGCTCAGGGGGATCTGAACGCGGAGTAGCTCGTCAGCCATCGCCTACCCTGCGCCCCCCGACAAGATCAGGACGTCAGACCAGGCATAGACGCCGTAGCCCGTGACCAGAGCCAAATCCACGTCGTCAACCTGACGGCGACCGCCCTTGCCGTGGATCTGAATCGCGGCCTCGGCGGTGCGGATCACTCCCGAGGCGCCCACCGGGTTTGTCGAGAGCACCCCGCCGGAGGGGTTCACTGGAAGCTCCCCGTCCATGGCCGTGGCGCCGTCCTCGACGAGCCGGCCCGCTTCCCCCTCACGGCAGAAGCCGAGTGCCTCGTACCAGGCCAGCTCGGCATAGGAGACCGGCTCGTAGATCTCGGCGACGTCAAGCTCCTTCAGCGGCTCTCTGATCCCTACCTGGTGGTAGGCTTCGCTCGCCGCGCTCCTGAGCGTCCGCATGGTCAGGAGGCGCTGATCCAGATCGCCGATATAGGGCTGATCGTGACGAGTCGCGGCAGCACGAACCCACGCGGGCCGCGGGCACCGGCGCCGAGCCACTTGCTCACAGGCATAGACCAGGGCGCAGGCCCCGTCCGAGGTGGGGCACATCTCCAGCAGGTGAATCGGCCAGGCCAGGACCTTCGAAGCCAGCACCTGCTCGACCGTGAGGTCGGGCTGCTGGAGGTGGGCGTAAGGGTTGTTGGCCGCGTTCCGCCGGGCCTTGACCGCCACTCTCGCTGCCTGCTCCTGAGTCACCCCGCGCGCCGCCATAAACTGGGAGATGGACAAGGCGAAGTTTCCGATGGCGGCCGAGGCCACGTGGCGGTCCCACATCGGATCGGTGAGCGCCATCCCCGCTGTGGTCTGCCCCTCGGACTGCTTCTCGAAGCCCACCACGAGGACGGTGTCAAACACCCCCGAGGCCACCTGCAGCGCGCCGGCGATGGCCCCGGAGGTTCCCGAGGTGCCGCCGGTGGCGATCTTGAGCGTGGGCTTTCCGAGGCCTCCGGCGCCCTCACCACACCAGAGGTCGGGGAAGGCTCGCCCCTCGAAGAGTTCCATGTTGGCGAGGACCACGGCATCGACCTCGCGGGCAGAGAGTTCAGCATCCTCCAGGGCCCGAAGCGCGGCCTCACGGACCATCTCCTGCTGGCTCACGTCCTCGCGGTTGCGAACGTGCTTGGTCTGGCCTGTCCCGATGATGGCTACCTGCCGGCGCCACTTCACCTCACGCTCCCACGACGGCGACGCTATGGTGCTGGCCCGCCGGCCCGTAGCTCCCGTGGGCCAGGGCGCGGCTCACGCCCTTTACCTGATGGCCGTCGGCCTCTCCCCGGACCTGCAGCACCGCCTCGGCGAGCCTGGCGAGCCCCGCGACGACGAACGGCGAGCCTCCGAGCATTCCGCCCGAGGGATTCACGGGAAGCTCACCCCCGAGGACGGTGACGCCCTCGTCGAGGAGCCTCCCTCCGTGTCCAGCCGCGCAGAGCCCAAGTCCCTCACACCAGAGCAGCTCCTGGTAGGAAAACGCCTCCGCGCACTCGACCACTTGGATCTCATGGCGGGGATCCGTGATCTTTGCCATGGCATGGGCCTCACGGCTCGCCGCCCTCAGGGAGCGAGGCTCGGCGAGGTCGCGGTCCCCCAGGTAATGGGCCTCGGAGGCATAGCCAAACCCGAGCAGGGTGACCGGCTTCGAGCGCCCGAGGGCCTCCGCTCGTTCCGGGTTGGCGAGGACCACCACGCAAGCGCCATCGGTAACGGGGGCAAGATCGAGGGCTCTCAGTGGGTCAGCGACGAGGGACGGGCCAGGAATCTCGGCCGCCGAGTCGTTGGCTCTGACGCGTGCGAGTCGGTTTCTTTCGGCATTGAGCCGGTTCTTTTCGACAACCCGGGTCCAGTGGGCCTCGCCCACGCCGTAGCGCTGCCGGTACGCGCGCGCCTGAAGCCCCGCGGCGGAGAGAAAGTCAACCCCGAGGGTCTGCTGGTAGATAGGATCCACCGCCCAGTTGGAGCAGCTCCAGTGCTCGCCCTCTGACATCTTGCAGTGCGCGACCACCAGAACGGTCCCGTAGGCCCCAGACAAGATTGTCATGGCGGCATGGATGGCGGCCAGGAGTCCGTCACCGGCCACCCGAGCCTCGGGCTTCATGACGGCCCCTACGACCTCCGTGACCTGGATATTGGAAGCGGTGCGCCCATCCCAGAGGTCCACCGAAGCGGTGACCACGCCCTCGATTTCCTCCATGGAGATCCGAGCGTCCTTGAGGGCCAGCTCCACCGCCTCCAGGACCATCTCCGGGATCGACTGGTGGGGCTTGGAGCGCTCGTACGGGGTCTGCCCCACTCCGATGACTGCCACTCCGCTCACAGTCGCTCCCCTCAGTCCTTGATGATCCCCAACTCCCGAGCGTATTTGCGGAGGGATGCCTTCACCGTTCCCTCAGCGATGATCTCTGCCGTGAGGCCGAACTCGTACTCGATGCCGCTCTTCGCGTCCATGAAGGGCACCGTCCGCGCCGCCCGTTTCACGGCCATGAGGGCCGGAAGCGGGTTCTGGGACAGCCGCCGCGCCTCTTCCTTCGCCGTCTCCAGCAGTCCCTCCGCCGAGACCACCCGGTCCACGAGGCCGATGGCCAGGGCCTGCTGCGTGGTCAGGACTTCTCCCGTCAGGGAGAGGGAAAGCGCCCTAGGCATACCGATCCTGAGCCAGAGCTTGGCCATGAGAGGGTTGATCCCGAAGCGGACCTCCGGCCGGCCGAGCGATGCGTTCTCCGCCGCGACGATGACATCTCCAGAGAGGGCGAGGTCGAAACCGCCGGCGTAGGCGATGCCGCCCACCGCGGTCACCAGGGGCTTCTTGAAGAAATAAGTCTTCTCCACGAACTCGACGGACCGATGGCCGAAGGCCCCGAAATCGGTCTCGATCACCTCACGGAGGTCGAAGCCTGCGCTGAAGCAGTCGCGTCCTCCGGTAAGGATGACCGCCTTGACCTCTCCGTCGGCTTCAAGGTTTGACAGGCAGGCCTCCAGCTCGTCGCGGAGGGCCATGGAGAGGGCGTTCATCTGCCGCTTCCGGTTCAGTTCGACGATAGCGAGGGGCGGCTCCTCGCTGATCAGGAGATGCCGGTAAGCCTCAGCCATGCGTCTTCTCCATGAGAATCCTCAATCCCGATGAATTCTTCTCCGCCGGTGACCTCAAGCCCTCGGCCTCTTATTCGTAGACCTTCTCCTCGACCTGATCCGCGTCGGCGGCATCCCGCTCGATGTCCCGCTGCTGTGGGGCCCGGGCGCCCAGCTCGCGGTCGTTTCTGCCCGGTCAGCACCCAGTGATCGCCGTCACGGCGGGCAAGGGTGGTGGCTCCGAAGAAGTCCGACCCGCCGCGGGGCTCGGTGAGGGCCTCGGCGCAGCGGAGGCGCCCCTCCAGCATCGGCCCGAGGTAGCGCTGCTTCTGAGCCTCCGTCCCGAAGAAGTGGAGCGCTTCCCCGACAATTCGACCCTCTCCCTCCCACGGAGTCTGGAAAGGAGAGGGAGAGCTTCAGCGCCGTCTCTCGTCCCAATAGCAACGCCGACCAACTTTCGGATCGGGGCGGGTCGCACGGCCCGGGGACTACGCGTACGAGTCGGCCGTCCCCCTCAGCGCGGGAGCCTAAGGGCCCTCAGGAAGTTGTCCCGGAGGAGCTTCTTCTTGATGTCGAGCGACAGACCCAGGGCCTCCACGTCCTCGCGGGCCCGCTTGAAGGAGACCAGCGGGTAGTCGGTGCCCCAGATCACCTTGTCCTGCCCCCAGCCCCTGACGAACTCGAGGAACGACGGCGGCCAGAACTTGGCGGGGCGCGCGGAGGTCTCCACGTACACGTTCGGGTGTTTCCAAGCCAGAATCATCATCTCCTCGTGCCAGGGCTGGCCCAGGTGGCAGCCGAAGATCACGAGCTCGGGGAAGGCCAACGCGACCTCATCCAGGTAGATCGGCCGGCCGCATTCGGACGGCATGAGGGGCCCGGTGTGCCCCACCTGGATCGCCACGGGCACGCCCAGCTCCACGCACTTGAGGTACACGGGCCAGTAGCGTTTGTCGTTGGGGGGGAGCCCGGTGTAGCTGTCGCCGCCGTAGGCGTACGGCTCCAGACGCACGAGCCGGATTCCCAGGTCCTTCACCATCCGCTCGATCTCGCGGGCCACCTCCATCGGCCTCTTCCGCGGGTCCACGGTGCCGGCTCCGATGAACCGATCCGGGTGCTTCTTGACCACCTCTCCCACCGTCTCGTTGGAGACGACGTGGAGGTCGCCGTAGCCGAAGGCGGAGAAGACTGCCAGCTCCACGTCGGCCTCATCCATCTCGGCCAGCATCGTCTCGAGCGTCATCCCCTCCAGCATCCGCCGGTCCACCTTGTAGCGCCGGAAGACATGGACGAACTCCTCCGGCCACTGCTTGGCCCCTTCCGGCGTGATGAGCGACGCCCAGGCGTCGATCGCTCCGACCCGTTCCATTCGCCCCTCCGCGCTCAGAGCTGCTCCTCGCGGGCGATGATCTCCCGCATGACCTCGCTGGTTCCCGCGCCGATGGTGAAGCCCGCCACGTCGCGGTACAGGCGGCAGACCGGGTACTCCTCGATGTACCCGTAGCCGCCGTGGAGCTGGAAGACCTCGTTGGCCACCCGCTTGACGCTCTCAGAGGTGAAGAGCTTGGCCATGGAAACCGCCTCGCTGGCGTCTGGAGCGTTCTGGTTCAGCCGGTCGCAGGCCCAGTAGGTGAGCTGGCGCGCTGCCTCGATGGTCGCCCGCACGTCCGCCAGGCGGTGACGCCAGGCCTGGAACTTGCCCAGCGGCTGGCCGAAGATGGATCGCTCTGCCGCGTAGCGCCTCGCCTCCTCCCAGAGGCAATCCATCACGCCGAGGGCAAAGGCGGAGATGACCAGCCGCTCCCCCTTGAAGTGATCCATCACGTAGCCAAACCCC
>JBHIAB010000178.1:0-7506 GCA_046758385.1 Methylomirabilia bacterium
CCCGCCGATCACGAGGACCACGACCGAAACTGCCCAGAGGATATACACGAGCGTGCGTAAGGTCATCTCCCTCATCCTCCTCTTGGATGTTTGCGACAGTGTGTCATCTCTCCGGGAGGCCCGCTGCCTCCCGGCTGGCCCCATCCGGGGCTTTTCTCTCCGCCAAGCGATTCTTCAGCTCTCCAACGACCATCCATCACCCCTTTCTTCATCACGGCATCCTTGAGGCGCTTCCCTCAAGACCTCCTGCCAGGGCGAGCAGTTCCTGCTCCAATTGCTTGGTGACCTGATCCCAGCCGAAGCGGCTGACAGCATAGCCCCTGCAGCGCCTCCGCAGCGCCTCATAGCCTTCGGGATCAGCCACGGCTCGCCTCAGGTGATCCCGAATCCCCCGCGCGATCGCCTCAGAATCTCTACGGTCGAACAGCAGATCCGCGCCCAGCCCTCCCAGCACCTCCGGGATCGCCCCCACCGGGGTTCCTAAGACCGGGGTCCCGCACGCCAGGGCTTCGGCCGTCACGAGACCAAACCCCTCCAGTTCCCGGGTCGGCAACACGAAGGCATCGGCGGCTTGGTAGTAGAGCGGCAGTTCGGTCTCCGGAATGAACCCCAGAAAGCTCACGCGATCTCGAAGCCCAAGGGTGGCGGTGAGCAACTCCAGATCCCGACGGAGGGAGCCGGTCCCGCCGATCAGCAGTCGGGCTTCGGGGGCGTACTGGCGAAGGGTCGCCATGGCCCGAATCAGAGTGTCCAGGCCCATGCGGGCCTCGAGATTCCTGAGGGTAAACAGCAGCGGGTGTCGACCCGGGAGCCCCAGCGCGTCTCGCACCGCCCTGCGGTCTGCCGCTGGGTGAAATCGCTCGGGATCAACCCCCCCGGGAATCTTCACGATTCGCGTTGACCGGATGCGGTAGAGCTTGCGGACCTGACCCGCGGAAAAGTCACTCAGCACGTGGATGCGGGTGACGCGCCTCAGGCTGATCCCCTCGATGACCCACAGCAGCGCCATGCCCAGGCTTCCCGCCCAGCCCCCTGCGTGGTAAGCGGTCATCCCCCGCCGGGACCGGTACTCCAGAGGAGCCGGGGAAAGAAAGGTGTACAGACTCGGGATCCGTCGGCCCGCCAGCGAACTCAGCACGCCGACCCCTGACAACGGCTGATGGAGATGCAGGACATCGGTCTCCACCTCGGCGAGTGCCTTGGCAGCCGCCCGGCGCGCCTCGAGGATCGAGCTCAGCGCAAACCGAAGGGGGGACCGTCGGTCGACCGGGAAATGCCGGATCTGCACCCCTTGCTGCTCCACCGTCTCTTCAGCACCCTCCGCGGGGGACCGGCTCAGGACCCGGACATGGTGCCCACCCTTGACCAGGCGGGAGGTCTGCTCCCACAGCATCCGTTCGCCGCCACCCCTGACGACGGACGGGGAGAGATCCGAGGCCACGAGGAGCCTCACCGGAGCGCCCAGAGCCCGCTGGTGTCCAGGTACCGGCGCATCCACAGCTCGGCGATCATGAGCGTCCACAGTCGATCGCTGTGGGTGCCGGTCCTGCTCAGGTGCTCGTGTTTTAGCTGCTCTACCGCTGCGGGGACGAACAGGCCGCGGGCCCGGACCCGGTCCGAAGAAAGGAGATCCTCCATCACCTCGCGGAGATCGGTGCGGAGCCAGCGGCCGATGGGGATCATGAAACCTTGTTTCCGATGTGACAGCACCGGCGGCGGCAGCACGTCGCCAAAGGCCGTCTTCAGGAGCCCCTTGAGGCGGAGCCCTGGAAGCTTCAGCGGCGGGGAGATCGAGAGGCTCTCCTCGATGACGTGATGATCACAGAATGGGGCCCGGAGCTCGAGAGAGTGAGCCATGCTCATCCGGTCAGCCATCACGAGGAGGTCATCGGGGAGATAGCTGCCGAGGTCAAGGCGCCAGGCGCCGTCCATCGGGTCTCCGTGGCCGTGGCTAGCAAAGGCCGTGCGGTAAGGACTCTCCACGTCGGCACCCCAGCGTTCCCGGAGCGCGGGCGTGGCCAGGCGCGTCAGGTCGGGCTCGCTGAAGAAGCGCATCCATCCGATGTAGCGGTCAGGCAGGGGCCGGTCAGCTCCGGTCACGAACCGCCGGACCCAATCCCCCCAGTTCCGGCTGGCCTCGCTCTCGCGCATGAGGCGGAGCGCGGCGGCGCGGGTGTACTTTCTGACCCAGCGGGGCAGGCGGCTATACCGCTCCGACAGCCGAACGCCGAGGTAGCGGGGATACCCTGCGAAGGTCTCGTCACCGCCGATGCCGGACAGCGCCACCTTCACGTGGCGGGCCGTTGCCTGAGCCACCACAAAGGTGGGAATAGCTGAGGAGTCGGCGAACGGCTCGTCAAAGTGATCTACGACAGTCGGCAAGAGGTCGGCCACGTTGGGCTCGAGAATTTCCTCGTGATGGTCGGTCTCGAAGCGTCGGGCGACCAGCCGGGCGTGCGGCAATTCATCGTAGGAGAGCGCCGCCTGGCCAAAGCCGATGGAGAACGTCGCTATCCGCTGGTCCGTCACCTCCCGCATGCTTGCGACCACCGCGCTGGAATCGATGCCTCCGCTCAGGAACACGCCCAGGGGGACGTCGCTCTCCAGCCGCAGCCGGACAGCCTCGCGGAGAGCGTGACGCACACGCGCCGCGGCGTCGCGCACAGAGATGGGACGGTCTACCCCGGGATCGCCGGGGGCCAGCGTCCAGTATCGCTGAAGCGCCATGACGCCATCCTGCAGGACGGCGGTGTGAGCGGGCGGAAGCTTGGCGATGTCGGCGAAGATAGACCGGCTGGCCGGCGTGTACCCGAAGGCCAGGTAGTGGTGGAAGGCCTCCCAGTCCATGGTCCGGGAGACCGCGGGGGAGCAAAGCAGAGCCTTGATCTCGGAGGCAAAGAGGAACAGACCGTCCCGGTGCCAGTAGTAGAGCGGCTTCTTCCCCAGCCGATCCCGCGCCAGGAAAAGCCGCCGTCGCTGACCGTCCCAGAGCGCGAACGCGAACATTCCCCGCAGGCGCCCCACGCAGCGCTCCCCCTCCTCCTCGTAGAGGTGAAGGATCACCTCGGTGTCGCTCCGGCTCTTGAATCGGTGGCCCCCGGCCTCCAGGCCGGGGCGAAGCTCCCGGTAGTTGTAGATCTCTCCGTTGAAGACGATCCAGATCGAGCCGTCCTCGTTACTCATGGGCTGGCGGCCGCCAGCTAGGTCGATGATGGCCAGACGGGTCAGGCCGAGTCCCACTCCGGGCTCCTCGTGGGTTCCCGTGTCGTCCGGCCCGCGGTGTTTGAGAGTGTGAAGCATGACAGGCAGCAGCTCAGCCGCCCCCCCTCCAACGTAGCCCGCGATCCCGCACATTAGCCTTCGCCCTGCTCGGTATCGCGCCGCGGCACCCAATGCCCCATGAAAGTCGTCACCCCCGGCAGGTTGGCGCAGCGCGGTCCTGCGACCAAGGACCTGTTCTCCCGCCTCCGGGCGGGGCCAGATCGTCTTCCTTGACCGCGGTTGCCAAGAGCGAAGAGCCCAGCAGCACCTTGCCCGCGGAGCCGACTGCGATCGACCAGGCCAGAGCGTAGACAGCTCTCTTCATCGCCTGGAGCAGTCGATCGCCGCTCCAACGGAGCGTGTGATAGGGATCGCCGTAGCTCGGGAGGCTGTTCGCAATCTCGATCTTCCCAACCTTGGCCCGCTCCAGGGTCTGACGAAGAGTGCGGCTGTTGAAGCTGATCTGGTGGAGGATGCACTGCTTCCGGAGCAGAGCAGCCACGCGCGGCCAGCAAGCGAGAGCGCGGCTCAATCGGTAGACCGCCAGGTGAAAGGATCCGTTAGGCACCCGCACCGCCAGGATCCCCCCCGGCACCAGGACGCGCTTCGCCGCGCTGACTTGCTCTACGGGGTCCGGAACGAAGTCCAGCACGTTCCAGAGGGTGACGGCATCGAAGGAGGACTCCGGCAGCGCCGCGTTCGCGAGCGACCCCGCGAGGACCCGCAGCCCCGCCGCGCGAGCTGATTCGGCACCGGCTTCCGCGATCTCCACCCCCATCACATCCCAGCCTTCAGCTCTTGCCAGCATGAGAAACTGGCCGGTCCCGCAGCCGACATCCAGGAGGCGATTCCTCCCGGGGGTGGGGCGGTAGCGCGTGAGGAACTCGCGGTAGAGCGTGCTCCGCCGGTCCTGAACCCACTGCTCGCGCGCGCGCGCGGAGTATCGGGTTTCGTACTCTTCCTTGACCCGCTCCCGGACTCCTTCAAGGTTCCTGAAGACCAGACCGCATTCTCCACACCGGACCAGCGACGGGTAGAACACCGGGGTGAGAGACGGGCTCCCACAGAGCGGACACGGCCGCGCACCCTGAGTGCTGTCGATCATCGCGCCTCGCTGACCTCGCGGAGGAGCGCCAGCAAGCGCCCGGTGGTACGCTCGGGGGAAAACTCGTGGGCCCTGTCGAGCCCACGACGTCGCAAGTTTTCCCGGATCTCACCCGCCGTCAACACCTGGCTCATCGCCGTCGTGATTGCAGCCTCGTCCTCGGGATCAACGAGCAGCGCGGCCTCACCGACCACTTCGGGCAGGGTGGCCCGTCCGGACGCCACCACCGGCGCCCCACACGCCATCGCCTCCAGGGCCGGAAGCCCGAACCCCTCCTCGAGGGAGGGGAGGACGAACAGGGCGCACTCGCTGTAGAGCGCGGCCAGGTCCCTATCCTCGATCTGGCCCGGAAACAGGACGCGGTCAGCCACGCCGAGGCTCCGGGCGAGACTCCCCAGGGCTGGTTGATGATTCCTGTCGCCTCCTGCAAGGACCAGTTGGTACGTCGCCCGGAGCGGATGGGGGAGCCTAGCGTAGGCCCGGAGCAAACGCGGGAGGTTTTTGTGGGGCTTAAAATTCCCCAGATACAGGATATAGGCGGAGGCGATCCCGTAGCGGCGCCTCACCGCATCGGTCAATGCCTCCGGCTTGAACTCCGCTCCCAGAGCCACGGGAATCACAATCACCTTCGCCGGGCTCACGCCAAGCCGATCCACGATGGACCGCTTTGAATGCTCCGAATCCGCGATGATGATTCTCGCGCGAAAGGCATAGAGCCGCGCGAGAGCCGTCATGGCAAGATCGTAGAAGGGTCGCCGCTGACCGGGGTAGTGGATGAAAAAGAGGTCGTGGATGGTCAGGACCACGGGGCAAGGAGCAAGGAGCGGGCACTTGTAGTAGGGGGAGAGAAAGACCGCAACCCGGTCCCGGGCGAGCTGCCGGGGAAGCGACACCTGATCCCACCACTGCGTCCATCTCCCGCCGAGGATCCGCAACTCCATCCGACCGAGCGCGGGCTCGATCCAGGTACTCGCGTTCCCATACAGGACGAACTCGAACCCTTCGAGACTCGCCGCTGCTCGAAGGATCTCGCGAAGGAACCGGCCGATCCCGGTTCTGGCGTCGCGGGCGAGCTCGCGGCCATCGACTCCGATCCGGCTCACGCCTGTCACGGCTTCTCGGCCATCACCAGCTGCCCCAGTCCCCAGTTGAGCCCGGAGAGCCGGTACCAGAGGTAGGCGACTTGGTTCAGGAGCGATTTGGGCCAGACCACTGCTGCGCCCCGGTCGAACTCGACTCTCGCGACGGTAAACCCGACGGATTCGACCAGAGCCCGAAGGGTCCGAGCGGAAAAGTGAAAGAGGTGGATCTCCCGGTCCGCGGGATCGAAGAGATGGAGCCGCCTCCGCCGGATCAGCGGATAGATGGCCCGGAAGAAGCGGTCATTCAGGTTGGGGGTTGCCAGGAGGAGCCGGCCCCCGGGCCGGAGGAGACGGTGGGTCTCGTCCAGGAGCCGCTTCGGGTCTCGTGTGTGTTCGAGGACATGCCAGCACGTGACGATATCAAAGGAGCCGGCGGGGAACCCGGCCTCCCACACCTCCCCTTCAGCCACTGTCAGCCCCGCGGTCTCCGCCACCTTCACGGCGTAAGGGGAGATCTCCGTCCCGGTCACCTCCCAGCCCCGCGTCTTCGCCAGGCGAAGCAGCTCTCCGGTCCCGCACCCCACATCGAGGAGCCTGCCCGGAGCTCCCGCCAGCGCCTCGACCGCGGCCAGGCGCCGGGACCAGAGGCGCGTTCGCTGCCGTGCCTGCCCCTGCCAGGCATCGTAGTAGTCGTGGTCGTAGGCCGCGGCCAGTTCGCCCCGCTCGGGCTGGGGGGTGACGAAGACCAGCCCGCAGCCACACTGGACCACCTGAAACGGTGGCGCCGCCTCTCGCGTCGCCCACTCGGTTCCGCCGCAGAGACTACAGGCGCTCACCGGTCTCATCGAGTAGGCTCGCATAGAGGCGGTCCACGGCATCCACGTGGCGCGCGAGAGTGAACTCTGACGCCACCCGCCGCCGACCCGCTTCTCCTAACCTGGCAGCCTTGGCCGGATCCTCGATCAGGCTGATCACCGCCGCCGCCATCGCCGCGGGATCGGCAGGCGGGACGAGGATTCCGGTCTCTCCGTCGAGGACGATCTCGGGAACCCCTCCCGCGTCTGTGGCGACGACCGCCTTCTCCATCGCCATGGCTTCGAGAATCACTCGGCCGAAATGCTCGCCGAGGGAAGGCAGAACAAAGAGATCAAACAGGGCCAGATGCTCGGGAATCCGCTCCTGCCAGCCGGTGAGGCGGACCGTCCGCTCCAGGCCGAAACGCCGGCACTGCCGTTCCAAATCCCCCCGCAGTTTCCCCTCTCCCACCAGGACCCAGTGGAGGTCAGGAAACTTCTCCCGCACCATCGCAGCGGCCTCGAGGAGGTGATGGTACCCCTTGTATGCGACGAACCGCCCGATGCTTCCCGCCACGCGTACACCCTGCGGCAGCCCCAAGGAGGCTCGGAGCCCCGGCGAGGATGGCCTGGGGCTGAAGGGAGCGAGGTCCACGCCGTTGTAGATGCAGTGCACCTTGTCCGCCGGTGCCCAGGAAAACCGGCGCCTCACCGCGTTCGAGTTGACGATCACGGCGTGAGCCAGGCTGGCGAGCAACCGGTCGAGGAGGTGGTCTGGGTCCGCGACGCGGGCGTGCCAGATCACCGGGCGGCGGGCAAGTCGGCCCGTCAGTCCAGCGTAGAGCATCGCTCGCGATCCGTTCGCGTGTAGGAGCGTTGAGCCACTACCCTTGACTAGACGGTGAAGGGCGACGAGGCTCCGGAGCGTGGCGGGCCCCGGCCGGCGCAGGCTGGGCAGCGGAATGACGTGCGTGGGGAGCCCGAGGGCGCGGCAGCCGACCGCCACCGCACCTTCGGATGGGACCACAACCACTGTAGCCCAACGCGAGCGGTCCAGACCTTTCAGAAGCGCGAGCAGGCTCACCTCGCCGCCTCCCACGATCTCACCGTGATTCGACAGCACCAGCACGGTGCGCGTCTTGCTCATCAGCGCTTCCTCAAGAGCAGGGCCTTCCACCGGCCCACTTCGGTTCCCAGATCCATGATCACCTTGACGACCGGGACCACCCACCAGGCCCTTCGGTGGGAGGGATAGGCGCGCGCG
>JBHIAB010000179.1:0-7471 GCA_046758385.1 Methylomirabilia bacterium
ATGCGCCGGGGATGCCCTCCCGAGCGACATGCCGACGAGCCGTAGCGGGCCCCGATCGAGCGCGGGCTTTGCCCGCGCAACCGATGGGGGGAGGCTCGGAAGGGGGGCGGAGCCCCTCTCCGAGGTAGCAGGCGAGGAGGCCCGAGCGCGGGAGGGCGCCCCGGCGCATGCCTGGTATGGCCTGCTTGATCACTCCAAATCATGGGGCTCCATTTAGACCCGTTCCGAAAATGTTGGGGTACCGGGAAACCCATGGCTAGACTTTACTTGTTAGGTGGATCCTGATGAAAAATAGTCCGTCTTCGCATTGTCGCCGGCAGTGGCTCGGCGGGCTGCTCAGACCGCTGTTCGAGGGGCGGGGGTTCACCCTCATCGAGCTGCTGGTGGTGATGGTCATCCTGGGGCTCCTGGCCGCGCTGGTCGCCCCCCGCTTGCTCGGGAAGGTGGGGACCTCCAAGATACAGGCGGCCCGGGCACAGGTCGAGCTCTTCGGGACGGCGCTCGACACCTTCCGTCTGGATACCGGGCGTTATCCCTCCAGCTCGGAGGGGCTCGAGGCCCTCCGGAGCGAGCCTTCGGGGGTTGCGCAGTGGGATGGCCCCTACCTCAAGCGGGAGATCCCGCTCGATCCGTGGGGGCAACCGTATATTTATAAGTCCCCGGGGGAGCACGGCGACTACGATCTGATCTCCTACGGCGCTGACGGGACGCTGGGAGGCGACGGGGAGAACGAGGATATCGTGAGCTGGGAGAGCCGGTGAGAACTCTCGGCCACCGGGGATACACCTTCCTCGAGCTGATCGTGGTGCTGGCCATCGTCGGCGCCGTTCTACTCCTGGCCCTGCCCCAGGTGGGGAAGGGGGTGGAAACCCTCCGCCTGAAGACTACGACGCGGAAGCTTGCCAGTGTCCTCCGCTATGCGCGGGTCCTCGCCATTTCCGAGCGGACGGTCTCGGTGGTGGGGCTGGACCTCTCGCGGGACGAGTACTGGTTAGGGGTGGTGGCTCCAGGGCGGACTCGGGAGGAGGTCCGGACGAGCTACGCGCTGCCGGAAACGGTGAAGGTCGCGGTGCAGCCTTTGGGCGAGGCGATCTCCAGAAAGCGCGGGGTCGTCCGCTTCGTGTTCTTTCCCCGCGGCGGCGCCTACGGTGGCCAGCTTTGGCTCGAGGGCCAGAAAGGGCGGCGCTACGGTATCCTCGTGGATTCGCTCACCGGGAGGGTGAGGATCAGCGATGCGACGCGCGGCACGTAACCACGGCGGGTTCACGCTGATCGAGGTGCTGGTGGCGCTTGCCGTACTGGGGATCAGCCTTGTGGTGCTCCTGCGCCTAGTCTCGGGCACGCTGAGACTCGAGCGAACGGCCCACGACTACTCGCGGGCGCTGGCGGTGGCCCAGGCCAGGATCGACGAGTTGAGCCTGGAGGAGACTCCAACCACCCGGGCGGGCCAGGATGAGGAGTTCCGCTGGTGGGTGACGGCGAGCCCCGTATGGGAGGGTGGCGATCAGGTGACGCTCTATCACGTCTCGGTGGTCATCGAGCGACCCCAAGCGCGCCCCCTTCGCTTCGAGACACTTCGGGTTGGGGCGGGGGATGAGTAACCAGCGCGGGCTGACGCTCCTGGAGGTGCTGATCGCGCTGGCACTGGTCGGGCTCGTGGGGGTGATCGCGGTGCTCTCGCTCCGGCTGGTGAGCCATGCCTGGGAGCGGGGAGAGGCAGCACTCGACACCACACAGCGCGCTCGGTTCGTCACCGACCTCATGACGCGGGAGCTGCGCTCGGCATTGCCCTACCTGGTCCGCCTGAGCAAGGACGAGCAGGCGGTGGCTTTCAGCGGCATGCCATCCTCGGTCAGGTTTATGACCGTGACACGAGGCCTCGCGGCGGCCGTTCCCGAGGGCGGCCTGCGCGAGGTGACGTACGCGTTCGGCTCCGGCGGGCTTTATCGGATCGAGGCCCCGGCGTCGGATCGCCATTTCTTCGAGCCCGGCCGCGGGGTCAGCGTCCTCCTCGAGTCCGGGGTCAAGGAGTTTTCTCTCCAGTATCTAGACCGCGCGTCCGGCACCTGGCAGGAGAGCTGGCCGTCGACCGTCATCAACCTCAAGGAGGAGAAGGACGAGGAGACCGATCCGGCCGATTTCTTCCCCGGCGCCGTGGCGGTGGAGCTGACGCTCCTGAACGAGGAGGGCATGGAGGAGCGCCTGCCACCGCTGGTCATCCTGATCCCGAGCCAGTTTCCACCGAAGCCAAAGGCCAAGGGGAAGGCAGGCGGAACCAAGCCGGTGGGGAAGGGGAAGGCGAAAGGGAAAGCCTCATGACCCGCTGGTTTCCCTCCCCTCCCCGGGGAGAGGCTCGACAACAAGGGTTCGCCCTGATACTCGTCCTCTTTGTGCTTCTCCTCCTCTCGATGATCGGGGGCACCTTCGCCCTGGCCGTCCGCACCGAGGCGCTGGCCACTCGCAACGCCGGGGAGGACTTCGAGGGGTACGCGCTGGCGTTGGGCGGAGTCCAGCAGGGGCTGGCGGAGATTCTGGGGGAGTGGGAGGTCAACTTCCTCGACTCCTCAGGAGTCATGGGGTTCGCCGAGAAGGATGGCTCTCCGGTGCCGAGCCCTCGCACGGCGGTCAGGCTCGCGGCGGGGGCGATCGGCTATCAGATCATCGATGAGGAGGGGAAGATCAACGTCAACCGTGCAAACCAGAAGCTGCTCACCTCTCTCCTCCGCAACCTGGAGCTGCCTCCGGGCACCAACATCGACGAGGTGGTCGACGCGATCCTCGACTGGGTGGATTCGGACCAGCTCAGGCGGCTCAACGGTGCCGAGGATGAGTACTACCTCGGGCTCGGGATCCCCTATCTGCCCAAGAACGCCCCGATGGTGGAACCGGGTGAGCTGTTGCTGGTGAAAGGGATCACGCCTGAGCTCTACGGGCTCCTCTCCCAGGTCCTCACTGTCTACGGAACCGGTCGGGTGAACGTGAACACCGCGCCCCTGGCTGTCCTGCAGACGGTCTTCCCGAACGATGCGCTGAGCCTGATGAACCAGCGTCGAGCAACCCCCCTCCTCAGCGCGCCGGCTCCTGGAATCGTGCGCTCATCGACCTTCTCCATCGCCGGCTGGGGGCGGGGGGCGACGAGCCGGGCGGATCGCCTCGTGAAGGTGGTGGTCACCCGCCTCCCCGACGAGGAGCCCGGAGCAAAGCAGAATGACGAGCAGCGTCCCCGCTACGTCATCCGCTCCTGGAACGACGACTATGCGGTGCCCGCCTGGCCGGCCGTGGCGCGCTGAAGATGGTGAAGGGGATAGATCCGCACATGCCGCGGCGATTGGCGCTGGGCATTGATCTCCGGCAGGACGAGGCACGGCTCGCGCTGCTCGCGCAGGGCTTCCGAGGCGTTCGGCTGATCGCTGCGACGGTCCTCCCTCGCCGCTCGGAGGAATCTCCGCAGGTGCTGGGTCAGGCCATCCAGCAGTGGCTGGCCCGAGATCGCCGTCAGCCCGGCCGAGTGGTGGTCGGTCTGCCGCGCCAGGAGGTGTTCATTCGTCGCCTGACCTTGCCTGCGGTCAAGCGCGAGGAGCTCAGACAGGGGGTCGAGTACGAGCTGGGGCGACACCTGCCGGTTCCTGCCGAAAAGGTCGGCTTCGACGTTCTGGCCCAGCGCCGTGAACGCGACGGTCGCTGGCGGCTTCTTCTGGTGGCAGCTCCCCGAAGCGCCGTTGGCCGAGCCGTGGCTCTGGTGGCCGCCATGGGTGAGACGTCGCCTGTGGTATCGGTTCCCCCGGTCGCTCACTGGGCTCTCCACAGCCACTGGTGCCGGGAGTTCAGCAAGGCCTCGGCGCCCCATGTCCTGGTGGATGTAGATTCCCAGCGAGTGAACGTGGAGGTGGTCACGCGAGCCGACGGCATCGCGGTTTCCAGATCGGTCTCCAGACCTCCGGGGGCTCAGGAGCCGGAGGTCGAACCCCTCGTCCGTTCGTGTCTTGAAGCGCTTCCCGCGGAGGAGACAGGGGAGGATCGGCCGACGGTGCACGCGATGGGCCCCAACGGTCTCTTACTCGCGGCTGGCGAGCTCAGCCCGCTGACCTGCATCAGCTCACCTCCTCTGGGCGAGTCGGGGGTGTCGGGCACGGCGATGGGGCTTGCCATGCTCGGGCTCAAGCCCCAGCCGATTGTGGACCTACGGACGCCCGTGCCCGTCCCTTCAACGAAACAGCGCACGATCCGGGTGGCGACTGCTCTACTTGGGTCTCTCCTGCTCCTGTGGGCTGGATGGTGGACGTGGCAGGCACTGGAGGACCGGAGCAAGCTTCAGAAGCTGAGCGCCGAGCGCCGAGGGCTCGCGCCTCTGGTGGTCCAGGTGGAACGGGGCACTCAGGAGGCTGATCGCCTCCGGGGGCTTCTCGTGGCTTTCGAGCAGATCAAGACGCGGGAAATCTCGAAACTGGCGATGCTGCGGGAGCTCACGGTGCGGGTTCCCGGAGAAGCCTGGCTCGCCCAGCTCGTCTACAAGCGAGGAGAGCTGGAGGTGATCGGCTACGCCCCCCAGGCACAGCCCCTCATCGCGCTGCTCGAGGGATCCGCCGTGCTCAAGGAAGTCACTTTCTCAGGTGACATCCAGCAGGAGGAAGGGAGCGAGCGGTTCAAGATCAGAATGAGCGTCGCGAAGGAGGGAGACCGTGCTCGGTAGGACGCTCTCCGAGCGAGAACGAAGACTCCTCGGACTGGCCGGCGTGGCCGTCCCCCTCATCCTATTCTGGAGCTATGTGGCCGATCCCTTCCTGACCGAGCAGGGCTCCGTGCGGGAACGCCTGGGTCAGGAAGAGCGGGCCCTCAACCGCTCTCGGGAGCTCCTGGTCAGGAAAGAGAAGGTCGCTGCCCGCCGGGCGGAGCTTCGTGACCGGCTGGAGGTTACCCGCCAGCAGCTCCTGCCGGGGGAGACTCCCGCCCTTGCAGCCGCGGCGCTTCAGGCTCGCCTGGCCCGAGCCGCCAGGGGCGTCGGCGTGAGCCTGGCGAGCCAGCGGACCGAAAGGCCCATCGCGCTGGGCGACTTTCTGGAGATCCCTGTTCACGTGAGGTTTCAGGCGCCGATCGACGCGCTCGCGAGGATCCTCAAGACGATCGAGGCCTCGTCCTTGGTGCTGGACGTCCCTGAGCTGTCCATCCGGGTGTCAGATCCGAAAATGCCGCGGGACCTCGAGGTGGAGATGGTCGTGTCCGGCTTCACCCTGCCGTCTCCCTCTCCCTCCGGCGAGCGAGAGGGTTAGGGTGAGGGTGGCACAAGGTGAGTTGCAGCCTTGAAGGAGGAGCGGGCTTGAGACTTTCCCGGTTGCTGCTGAGCTTTTTACTTCTAAGTTTCCTGGCCGGGTCCACCGGATGCGCGGTCTTCAAGAAGGCCCGCCCGGAGGCCAAGCCCGCCCGTGCTGAGGTCGAGAAAGCATTTCCGGGAGCGCCGAGTGAGTCCCCGGCTGCTCAGATCGCAGAGTCGGTTGCTGAGGCGGAACTCCCGCCCCAGCCGTCAAAGGAAGCCCCCTCTCCCGCGAAGCCCGCTCCCGCCCAGAAGAAGGCCCCGGGCCTGTCGTCGGCCTTCGAAAAGCTTCTTGGCCGACAAGCTGAAGGCGCCACGCCGGAAAGGCCTGCGATCGCAGCTTCGGCTGAGGCGGGCGCTCCTCCTTCTCTCGAGGCCAAAGAGATCACCCTCAACTTTCAGAACGCCGACCTGTTGACCGTGCTCCAGATGCTCGCCCCCCGGCTCGGCCTCGACTACGTGGTGGAGCCCTCGGTGCCCGGCGGCCGTGTGACCATCCAGATCTCGGGGAAGTTCACCAATGCCGAGCTTTTCAGAATCCTTCTGACCCTGCTGGAGATGAACAACCTCATGATGGTGAAGAGCGGCCCGTTCTACCGGATCGCGCCGCTCGCCGAGGCCCGGCAGCGGCCCATTGAGCTTCTTATGCCCAGCGACCCTGAGGCCATCCCGCCGGAAGATCGCCCCGCATTCCTCGTAATCTCGCTGCAGCATCTCCCAGCCAGCTCGGTCGAACCGGTCATCCGGCCCCTGATTTCCAAGGCGGCCATGCTCCAGGTGGTGCCAGGCACCAACGCGTTGTTCCTCGTGGACACTGGCTCCAACGCGCGGCGTCTCTTCGAGCTGATCCAGCTCCTCGACACCCCTGTTTTTGACCGCTACCAGGTCGAGCTTTACGAGGTCAAGCACGCGAACCCGGACGATCTCGCCAGCGAGCTGGAGGGGCTGTTCGCCGAACTCGGCTACGGCAAGGGAAAGGACCAGCTGCTGAAGTTTCTCCCAATCACTAGGCTCGGCTCGGTTTTGGTGATCAACGGCTTCCCGCAGCTTCGATCGCAGATAGAACGATGGCTGGAGGCCCTGGACCAGGACACCCAGGGCGAGGAATCGATCTTCGTCTACTACGTGGAGAACGGTAAAGCCTCCAACATTGCGAGCGTCCTCACCCAGCTCTACCAGCTAGCACCGACCGGGCCAGTGGGCCCGCCGGGCTTTCCGCCGATCTCCCAGCCCGCCGGGCTCCCCGGACGGCCTGGGGCGCCGCCTCCCGCGCCTCGGCCCTCGATCCTGCCCGTTCCTACAAAGCCGAAGGCGCCCCCGGCACAGGGTGCCCGGCGGCCACCGCCGTCTGTGGTGGCGGTGGGGGCGCCGCCGGGCGCGGCGCCGCCCGGAGCCGGGCCGGCTGGCGCAACGGCTATTCCACTCCGTATCATTGCCGATGACGATACAAATGCCCTCATCATCGTGACGAACCCGCGGTTCTATCCCACCGTGCTGGAGACCATCAAGAAGCTGGATATCATGAAGCGCCAGGTGGTGATCGAGACGTTGATCGCCGATATCAGCCTCGACGACGCGACGAGCTTTGGATTGGAGTACACGATCCGGACTACGGGGAAGGTTCGGCTCGGCAACCAGGTGTTCGACTTCGGGGACGTCGTTCAGAACCTTGGTGCGCTGGTGCCTGGCGGGAGTCTCGGGCTCAGCGCGGTCGTCGCCTCCGGAAACAGGTTGTCAGCGTTGCTCCAGGCGCTGAGTGAGGCCGAGCGGGTTCGAATCCTCGCGAGCCCTCACGTCCTTGCGTCGGATAACAAGCCGGCCGTGATCCAGATCGGCGAATCTACCCCAGTCGCGACCAGTTCGACTTCCACCGCGCAGACGACCGGTGGACTGCAAAATATCACGTCGACGATTCAGTATCGGGATACCGGAGTTATCCTGCGGGTCACCCCACACATCAACGAGAAGCGCGTGGTCGTGATGGATATTGTCCAGGAGGTCAGCACTGTGGAGCCCACCACGGTTGCTGGGACCCAGACGTTCGCGTTTCCAATTCGGAAAGCTGAAACCTCGGTGGTCGTCGCTGATGGCCAGACGGTCCTGATCGGCGGGCTCATTCAGGAAGAGCGTAGCAGCATCGAGTCAGGGGTACCGCTGCTGTCG
>JBHIAB010000180.1:0-7397 GCA_046758385.1 Methylomirabilia bacterium
CACTCGCGAGGGGGGGGGCCGCAGCGCCGGCCGCCTCGATCACTGCGGGGGCACGAGCCGCGCGCTTGCCGCGCGGCAACGGCGCCTTCTTTGCCGCCGGAGCCTTGGCCGGTGCCTTCTTCCCGGGTGCCTTGGCTGCCATCTCCTTCGGCGCCGCCTCCCTCACCGCCTTCGTCCTCTTGGGCTTACTCTCCGTGGGGAGCTCACGTCCCCGCCCCAGCTGGATACGGAGCTGGTTGGCAGCGGCCTGATCGAGGGGGCTCGTCGCACGCTTGCTCTTGAGACCCATACCCCCCAGGGCCACCAACAGATCCTTGCTGGTGACACCCAGCTCCTTCGCCAGGTCAATCACCTTTACTCGTCCTGCCATGATCCCCCCGTTCCGTTCATCCGTTCAGTCATCGGTCTCGCCGAGGGCGTGGACCCACGCTAGCAGCTCTTCGGAGGCCTCCGCCCGTCCCCGGAACGCGTGCGCCAGCCGTCCCCGCTTCAGGACCAGCCCCACACAACCGCGACCCGGACACACATACCCCCCCCGTCCCGACGCCGTTCCCGACCGATCGACGTCCACCCGCCCATCGCCCCGCCTGATCAGCCTGACCAACTCCGACTTCGGTCGCACCCGACGACAGCCAATGCAAGTCCGAAGGACGGCCGGTGTCACGCGACCGGGCCGGGGCCTTCCTGAGTCGGCTCGTCGACGCTGTCTCCGGCCGTTCCCGGGAGGGACGCCTGAGCCTCGGCACCCTCAAGAGCTGGCGCGTGTTCTGCCACCCACGCCTGAGCCGCAGCCAGGAGCTTCTCGGCCTTTTTCTCCCCCACCCCAGGCACCTCCATGAGCCGCTCGAGGCCAGCCCCTACAATCCGAGCGGGAGAAAAAAGCTCGTCCTCCGCGAGTTTCTCGACGAGCTGAGGCCCGACGCCGGGGAACTCCTGGAGCGCCGCCACCCCCTGGGCCCGCTCCTCCTCCTCTCGCCGACGCTCCTCCTCCACCTCCAATTCGCTCTTGATGTCCACCCTGGCCCCAGTGAGCTTGGCGGCCAGGCGAGCGTTTTGCCCTCGCTTGCCGATGGCCAGCGAGAGCTGGTTGTCCGGGACGACCACGAGGACTGACCACTTCTCGTCCTCCCGCACGGTCACCGAGGACACCTTGGCGGGCGAGAGCGCGCGAGCCACGAAGGTCGCCAGGTCCGGCGACCACTCCGCGATGTCGATCTTCTCCCCCCTGAGCTCACGACTGATCACTTGGATCCTGGTGCCGCGGAGCCCCACGCAGGCCCCGATCGGATCCACGTTCCGCTTGGTGGATGCCACCGCCACTTTCGCCCGCTCTCCCGCCTCGCGGGCCGCAGCCTTTACCTCCACGATCCCCTCGGTGATCTCGGGGATCTCCGTCTCAAACATGCGAGCCAAGAGCCCCGGGTGGGTGCGCGAGAGCATGATATGCGGTCCCCTCGCTGTTTTCTTGACTTCGAAGACGTAGGCCCGGATTCGGTCGCCCGGGTTGAAGCGCTCCCCGGGAATCTGCTCGCGCTCGGGGACGATCCCTTCGGCCTTGCCGAGCTCCACGATGACGTTACGCCTCTCAATCCGGTGCACCACGCCACGGACAATCTGCCCTTCCTTGCCGATGAAATCGGCGTAAATCCCCTCTCGCTCCGCTTCACGCACCCGCTGGAGAATCACCTGCTTGGCGGTCTGCGCGGCGATTCGGCCGAACTCACGCGGCTCCAGCGCTTCCTCGATCTCGTCGCTCAGCTGGGCATCGGGATTGATGGCGCGCGCTTCAGCCAGCGTCATCTCGAGCTTGGGATCGGTGACCTTGGGCACCACCAGTTTCTTGCAATAGACCTTGAGGTCGCCGCTCTGGCGATCCAGGTGCATCCGGACGTTGTCGGCACCGCCCATGGTGCGCTTCGAGGCAGAGAGGAGCGCAGACTCCAGGGCCTCGAAGAGAACCTCCCTGTTGATCCCCTTCTCCTGACCGATCTGCTCGATGACGTAGATCAGCTCTCGATTCATCGCCTCACACCTGACCGCCGCCCGCGCCGCTTCGGAAACGGAAGCTCAAGCCGGGCTTTGGCCACGCGCGTCCTCGGAAGTTCCAGCGCACGTCCCCCGGGCTCCTCCACGATGAGCGCCTCCTCGGTCACCGCCTGGAGCCGCCCCGAGCACTCCGTCTGTCCGTCCAGGGGCTCTCGCAGCCAGCAGCGGACAGCCCTGCCGATGGCCCAGCGAAGCTCCCGGTCTTTCCTGAGTTCACGGTCGAGGCCCGGCGACGACACCTCCAGATCATAGCCGTCCGGGACCAGTCCCGAGACGTCCAGGAGGTCTCCCACCTCCTCGCTGAAGCGCTGGCAGTCGGTGATGCTCACCCCTCCCGGCCCGGCCTGGAACTCTTCGGGCCGCGGGCCAGCCTTGTCAATGAAGAAGCGCAGCATCCCGCGGCGCCCCGTGCGGCGCCACTCGATGTCCACCAGGAAGAGGCCGAGGGCCTGGAGGATCGGGGCTACGAGAGCCTCGATCTCAGCAAACCTCTCTTCGGTGTCCATCCCCCCTCCTCCAACAAAAAAGTGGGCTGAGCCCACTTCTTCCGCTAGTTAGCATACCGCCCCTCCGCCGAAAGGTCAACGAGGAGGGCCCCCTAGTAAGCCTTCCCTCCTCGGGCGCCGCGGGGTTATCGGACACCCCGGACTGTTCAGGCTTGGCTCAGCTCACGGACCAGCTCCTTGACCGTTGCTGTCACCTCCCGCCTGGGTACCTTTCGGTCCCGCCGGGTTCCGCGAGCGCGGACCTCCACCTGCCCCTCTTTGACCCAAGCGGTCCCCACCGTGATCCGGATGGGAACCCCGATCAGGTCCGCATCTTTGAACTTGACCCCCGCCCGCTCATCCCGGTCATCCAGCAACACCTCGACCCCCGCCTGGGAGAGCTCGGCGTACAGCTCCTCGGTTGTTCCCAGCTGAGCCCGATCCTTCACGTTCACCGGCAGGAGGTGGACGTGGAACGGAGCAATGCTCCACGGCCAGACAATGCCGTCGGCATCGTGCGACTGCTCCACGGCGGCAGCAGCGATCCGAGCAGGGCCGATGCCGTAGCTCCCCATGACGATGGGGCGCTCCTGCCCATGCTCGTCAAGAAAGACGGCCCGGAGCGGGACGGAGTACTTGACCCCGAGCTTGAAGATGTTCCCGATCTCGATCACGCGCTCGACGGCGAGCCGGCCCTCGCACTGGGCGCATCCCTCTCCGGATTGCACTGCGTGCAGGTCGGCAAACCGGGCAGCAAAGTCCGAGCGCGGCCGCACTCCCTTCAGGTGGTAGCCGTCCCGGTTGGCCCCCACCACATACACCCCATCCGCCAGACACTCATCGGCGACAATTGGGGCCCCGACCCCCACTGGACCGATGGATCCGACCGAAGCGCCGAAATGGGCTTTGACCTCATCCGGATGCGCCGGGCGGAACTCCGTGCCCAGTAGCCGTGCCAGCTTCCTCTCCTGGAGCATCTGATCCCCACGCACCAGGGCCAGGACAGGCCCCTCCCGAGTCACATAGCAGAGTGATTTGACAGTCAGAAGCGAGTCAATCCCGAGGAAGGCCGAGACCTCGGCGATGGTGCGCACCCCCGGGGTCTCCACCTCCTCGCGGGCCCACTCGGGAAACTTGGGTTTCTGCGGCACTCCCCGGGCCAGCTCCAGGTTAGCCGCGTAGCCGCACTCTGGACAGAGCGCCATCTCGTCCTCACCGGCTGGGCTTGGCGCCATGAACTCGTGGGAGCCCAAGCCCCCCATCATTCCCGGGTCAGACTCGACCACGTAGTAGCGGATCCCACACCGGTCAAAGATCCGGCAGTAGGCCTCCCGATGGGCCTCGTAGGCCTTGGCCAGGCTCGCCTCGTCGGGATCCAGGGTGTAGGAGTCCTTCATGAGGAACTCGCGGGTCCTGAGCACGCCGGAACGAGGGCGGGCCTCATCCCGCTCCTTGGTTTGAATCTGGTACCAGATCTGGGGCAGGTCACGGTAGGAGCGGATCTCTCTGGACGCGAGCCAGGCGATGACCTCCTCGTGGGTCATGCCGAGGCACATGTCGCGCTGGTTGCGGTCCTTGAGCCTGAACATCTCCTCGCCGATCGCCTCCCATCGCCCCGACTGCTGCCAGATCTCCGCCGGGTGGAGCACCGGCATGGTGATCTCTTGGCCTCCGATCCGATTCATCTCCTCCCGAATGATCGTGTTGACCTTGTCGATCACCCGCTGGCCCACCGGGAGATAGACGTAGATTCCCGCGGCGAGCTGGCGCACCATTCCCGCTCGAGCCAGAAGCTTGTGGCTCACGGCCTCGGCGTCGGCCGGGTCCTCCCTCAGCGTGGGGATCAAGGAACGCGACCAGCGCATGCCTATGGATGCGGAACGTTCCGGCCCATCATGCCTGCGGGCTATTCCCGCGAGGTCGTCGTCTGCTCGGCTGCTCCGCCAGCGATGAACCGCTCGACCTCCTCCCACAGGGCATCCACGATCCGAGCCTCCGGGACCTTTCGAACCACCTCTCCGTGGCGGAAGATCAGACCGATTCCTTTTCCGCCCGCCACCCCGATGTCGGCGGCCCGGGCCTCCCCAGGCCCGTTTACCTCGCAGCCCATAACGGCGACGTGCACGTTGGCGTTGACTCCCTTGAGTCGCTCCTCCACATCCCGCGCGAGCTTGACCAAATCCACGTCGGCGCGCCCGCAGGAGGGACACGCCACGAAGGTCAGGCCTTGCTTGCAAAGCCCGAGGGCTTTGAGGATCTCGATGCCGACCCGCACCTCCTCGACCGGATCAGCGGCGAGGGAAACGCGGATGGTGTCGCCGATCCCCTCGGCCAGGAGGGTGCCGATCCCCAGAGCGGACTTGATCGTGCCGGCGCTGGGCGTCCCGGCCTCGGTCACGCCCAGGTGAAAAGGGTAGTCCACCTGCTCGGCCAGCATCCGGTAGGCCTCGATCATCATGGCCGGGTCGGAGGCCTTGAGGGAGATCTTCATCTCCGGGTAGCCACAGTCCTCCAGGATGTGGATGTGCCGGAGCGCACTCTGCACCATGCCGTGAGCCGTCGGACCATCATCTTTCGTCAGGAGGTCTTTCTCTAGCGATCCTGCGTTGACCCCGATCCGGATCGGGATCTTGCGGTCCTTGGCCGCGTTGACGACGTCCATGACGAAGGGCTTCCCGCCGATGTTACCCGGGTTGAGGCGAAGCCCATCCACGCCCTGCTCGAGGGCCATGAGGGCCAGCTTGTAGTTGAAGTGGATGTCGGCCACCAGGGGCATGCGGATCTGCTTCTTGATCTCTCCGAGCTTCTCCGCCGCATCCTTGACGGGAACCGCCACTCGCACGATCTCACACCCAGCCGCCTCGAGGGCCCAGATCTGCAGCAGCGTGGCCTCCACATCGCGCGTGTCAGTCTTGGTCATGGACTGCACGGTGATAGGGGCATCGCCTCCTACCGTCACGGCGCCCAACTGGATCTGCCGCGTCTTCCGTCGTGGTGTCACCGGTCGTACCTACCTGAAGATCCGGGCGAGATCATTGTACACGGCGAACACCATCAGAAGGAGGAGCAGGACCAACCCGACCTGCTGCGCCAGCTCGCGCTTCCTGAGCGAGAGGGGGCGGCCCATGACGGCTTCGAAGGCGAAGAAGAGCAGATGTCCCCCGTCCAGCATGGGCACAGGCAAGAGGTTCAGGATAGCCAGGTTCACGCTGATGACGGCGATGAAGAGGGCCAGGCTCGTGACTCCCTGCCTGGCCTGCTCGCCGGCCACTACCGCAATCTGAATCGGGCCTCCGAGCGTGGAGGTCGGCAGCTGGCCGGTGACCAGCTTCCAGAACGCCACCAGTGTGAACTTGGTGATGTCTAGAGTGTGGACCAGGCCGCGTCGCACCGCGACGACTGGATTGGACCGAACGTAGATGGCGGAGGACGCGCGGCTGATGCCGATCCGCCCCACCTCCGTCTCCTCGCCCGTCAAGGTGCGCTCGGTAATGGCCCGCGGGGTGATGGACACCGTCAGGGTCTCCTCTCCCCGCTCCACGGTCAGCTCCACCTCCTGCCCCGGTCGCTTGCGGATCTCCTCGGCGAGGTCATCCCAGGTGGCAACCGGAGAGCCGTCGAGGGCCACAATGCTGTCCCCGGTCTCGAGGCCGGCCTTGGCCGCCGGATAGCCGGGAAGCACATTTCCGATCTTGGGAGGCAGGTAGGGCCTGGCTCCGAGACTCCAGACCTCTTCCTGATCGCCGAGGATGTCCCGCACCGTGGAGCGTGTGGGGGTCAGGGCTACCGTTCGCTCATCCACGCCACGGCGCACGGTGAATTGGGTGGTCTCACCGTCGGCGTCCTGGACGGCCTGAAAGAGGTCCTCCCAGTGGGTCACCGGCCGACCGTCCACCGCCACCACTCGATCGCCGGTCTCGAGGCTCGCCTGGGCAGCGGGGCCATCCGGCTCGATCTGCCCCAGCACCGCGGGGTCCACCGGCCGTCCGACCAAGGCGAAGAAGCCGGCAAAGATCATGGCCGCCAGGGCGAAGTTCATCACCGGCCCCGCGGACACGATGAGCGCGCGCACCCAGAGAGGCTTCAGCGCGAACGACTTGGCCGCGTCGACGTCGTCAGACCCCCCACCCTCCACGGGGCTCTCCTCTCCCATCATCTTCACGTAGCCACCCATGGGGACCGCGGAGAGACAGTACTCAGTGTCCTTTCTCCGCCAGCGCAGGAGCACCGGCCCGAAGCCGATCGAAAAACGGTCGACCCCGACACCCATCCACCGGGCCACGAAGAAGTGACCCAGCTCGTGGACCAGGATCAAGATGCCGATGACGATGACAAACGAGACAAAGGTCGTCACTGAGAAGGGCCTCCTCGCCTAGGGTGCTGGACCGGCCGGGGCCGCGATCTGCTGCCCCAGCAGTGCTCCGCGGACGAAGCTTCGGCACTCGCGATCAAGGGCCAGGCACTCCTCGATGGAATCAAGCTCGCCCGGGGAGAGGTGCTCAAAGGCTTCGGCGATCAACTCGGGAATCCGGGGAAAGGGGATCTGACCCGTCAGGAAGGCTTCCACAGCCACCTCGTTGGCAGCGTTGAGGACGACCGGCGCAGCTCCCGCCCGCGCGAGAGCTTCCCGAGCGAGGGTCAAACACGGGAACCGCTCCGGGTCCGGCTCGTGGAAGGTGAGCTGCCCGACGTGGGCCAGGTCGAGGGGCGGCGCCGGGCAGGGCCGGCGATCGGGGTACGTCAGGGCGTAAAGGATCGGGATCCCCATGTCAGCCACTCCGAGCTGGGCGAGCACCGAGCCGTCGATGTATTCCACCATGGAGTGGACGATGGACTGGGGGTGGACCACGACCTGGATCTGGGTCG
>JBHIAB010000181.1:0-7286 GCA_046758385.1 Methylomirabilia bacterium
GAGGTCGCCGAGAAGATCCCAAACGCCAGGCCGGGGTTCAGCACCAGCGTGAGGGCCAGGAAGCCGTCCACCACCGGCACCGGAGATCCGGGCGGGAGCTGCTCCAGGGCCACGAACTTGGTGATCTGGTCCAGGGCTAACACCACGACGGCCACGCCCGCGACCAGCATCATGGACGCCTCCGCACGACCGGGACACACCGCTCACACAGCGTGGCATGCTCCGGGTCCTCGCCTACCCGCTCGCTCCACACCCAGCATCGCTCGCACTTCCGACCACGTGCCCGGTCCACCTCGATGGTGAGACCCGGAATCTCCTGGCTCTCGTAGCGAAGCGCCGACCTAGCCCCAGGCCTGGCGTCGACGGCCACCTGTGACACGATGAACAGGGAGCCGAGCAGAGACTGCTTCTGCCGGAGGAGGCCGGGCAGATCCTCCGGCGCGGAAAGGAAGGCGACGCGGGCTTCGAGCCCGCTTCCGATGTCACGACGCCGTCTCGCGGCCTCCAGGGCCCGAGCCACCTCGCGGCGCACCTCGAGGAGCCGTTCCCACTCCTGCTCGAGGCGCTCGTCGAGCCATTGCGCACGCACCTCCGGGAAGAGCGTGAGGTGCACGCTCTCGGCCCGAGCGCGCCCCGGAATGTACCCCCAAACCTCCTCGGCGGTGAAGGCCAGGATCGGGGCCATGAGGCGCACCAGCGCGGTGAGGACCTCGTAGCAGGCCGCCTGCGCCGCACGCCGGCGGGGGTCGTCGGGGGCCGAGGTGTACAGCCGGTCTTTCAGGATGTCCAGATAGAGGGCGGAGAGATCCAGCGCGCAGAAGTTCGAGAGCGCGTGGTAGACCAGGTGGAACTGATACCCCTCATAGGCTCGGCGCACACGGGCGACGAGACGCGCCAGCCTGAGCAGGATCCAGCGGTCCACCTCGTCGCGATCCCGGTAGGGAACCAGATGCCGGTCGGGATCGAAGTCGTAGAGGTTCCCCAAGAGAAAGCGGCAGGTGTTCCTGATCCGGCGGTAGGTCTCGGTCAGCTGGCCCACGATCTGGGGTTCGGGGAGCCGGACATCCTGGGTGTAATCCTCGGCCGCCACCCAGAGCCTCAGGATCTCGGCCCCGTGTTCTGGGATCATGTCCTGAGGGACGATAACGTTCCCCAGCGACTTGGACATCTTCCGGCCTTCACCGTCGACGAGAAAGCCATGGGTGAGCACCTCCCGGTAGGGCGCAGTGTCCCGAGCCCCCACGGCCTCGAGGAGCGAGGAGTGAAACCACCCGCGGTGCTGATCGGAGCCTTCCAGATACATCTCAGCCGGCCACTTGAGCTCGGGGCGCGGCTCGAGCACTGCCGCGTGACTGCATCCCGAGTCGAACCAGACGTCAAGGATGTCGCGCTCCTTCCTGAACTCCTGACCCCCGCACCGGGGGCACCTGGTCCCGGGGGGGAGCAGGTCTTTGGCCTCCCGCGAATACCAGACATCCCCCCCTTGCCCCTGACGCATGAGGGTGGCGACATGCTCGACGAGGCGCTCCTCCAGCATCAGGGCCTCGCAGGTCGTGCAGTAGAAGGCCACGATGGGAACGCCCCAGACCCGCTGGCGCGAGATGCACCAGTCCGGGCGCGTGGCCACCATCTTGGCGATGCGCTCCTCGCCCCACGATGGGATCCACCGGACCTTCCGGATCGCTTCGAGCGCCCGCTGGCGGAGGCCATCCCGGTCCAGGGAGATGAACCACTGCTCGGTGGCGCGAAAGACGGTGGGCCGCTTGCACCGCCAGCAACGAGGGTACGTGTGGGTCACCTCCTGGAAGGCCAGGAGCCGTCCCATCCGGCTGAGGTGCTCGACGATCTCTGGGTTGGCGTCCCAGACTGTCATGCCCCCGAAGTGCTCTACCTCGGGGATGAAGCGGCCGTCGTCGTCTACCGGGTTGTAGATCTGAATCCCCTTCGCCCTGCCCAGCTCGTAGTCCTCCTCGCCGTGGCCCGGCGCGATGTGCACGAGGCCGGTGCCCTGGTCCATGGCCACGAACTCCGCCGTCACCACCCTCGAATCCCGGGCGATCCACGGGTGGGCACAGATGGTGCCTTCCAGCTCTGTGCCGCTGAGACGGAAGCCCTCGCGCCTCGCACCGCTTCGCGCTCCCACAGCCTTCAGCGTCTGATCCGCGAGAGACTCGGCCATGATCAGGAGCTCGCCGTCGACTTCCACCACCGCGTAGGGCTGGGCCGGGTGCACGGCGATGGCCAGGTTTGCGGGCAGCGTCCACGGCGTCGTGGTCCAGATCACCAGCGAGGCCGGCCGACCGCTCAGAGCACGCGCCAGGGCCGGCGTAGCCGCCTTCACCAGAAACTTCACCCATACCGAGGGCGAGGTGTGGTCGTCGTACTCCACCTCGGCCTGGGCCAACGCGGTCTTGCAATAGATGCACCAGTGAACCGGTTTGAGCCCCTTGTAGACGATGCCGCGGCCGACGAAGCGACCAAACTCGCCGGCGATCACCGCCTGATAGGCGGGGGCCATGGTCAGATAGGGGTTCTTCCAGTCGCCGAAAACCCCGAGGCGCTTGAACTCCTCGCGCTGGATGTCCACGAAGCGAAGCGCGTACTCGCGACAGCGGCGCCGCTTCTCCATGGGGTCCATGGCGAGGCGGACATCCACTCCCGCCTGATCGAGCCCCAGCTCCTTGTCCACCTGGTGCTCGATGGGAAGCCCATGGCAGTCCCACCCCGGCACGTAGACCGCGTCTGCGCCGAGCATGAACCGAGACTTGACGATGAAGTCTTTCAGAATCTTGTTCAGCGCCGTCCCCATGTGGATGCGGCCGTTGGCGTAGGGGGGCCCGTCGTGCAGAATCCAGGGCGGGCGACCCGCCGCTGCCTCCCTGAGCTTGGCGTAAATGTCCATGGCCTCCCACCGTTGGAGCAGCTCCGGCTCGAGTCGGGGGAGATTCGCACGCATTGGAAAGTTGGTTTTGGGGAGGTTCAGGGTCGCTTTGTAGTCCATGTTGGGCCTCGCCCGGCAACGGCCCCACTGAGACGAGCGACGCCGCCGTGCAGCTCTCTTGTGACTGAGAAATCCAGTAGTTAGTAAACACTCATGCTATCACCCGGTCGGCGGACGCGTCAACGCCGACAGCGCTCCAGCTTATTAGAGGGAAGGCGCGCTCACCGACCTCGGCGGCGATGCCGAGCCAAGGCACACGAGGGGCCCAGGATCACCAGCAGGACCAGGGTAGGGCCGGTAGTCAGCTCTGTGGCGCGCGGAGAGGCAACAACCTTTCGAGCGGGGGGCTCAGGCCTTCTTCTCTTCCTTCTCCACTTCTTTGGTGGCCGAGTCGACTTCCTTCTCGACGTCGTTGATCCCCTTCTTGAACTCCTTGACGCTCGAACCGATGGAGCGCGCGAGCTGGGGCAGCCGGCTGGCGCCGAAGAGGACCATCACGATAATGAGAACCAGAAGCAACTCTTGGTAGCCGAGACCAAACATGGCCTTCACCCCTTTCGATACCCTAAAGGCTTTTTTACCTTACGCCTCCCCTCCAGGCCTGTCAACTCGCGGGCTTACTCTCGGAGGGGGGCAGAACCCCCCTCCGAGCTAACCGTCACGGAGCACGCGCCGATCACCCATCCTGACCGTGAGGCGCTGGCCATCGAAGTACTCGAGCAGCGGAATCGCGTATTTGCGCGACACGCCCAGGAGGTCCTTGACCTCGCCGGGGGTGATCTCCTTCTTCTTCTTGAGGTAGTTGGTCAGGCTTTCCTCAATGGCCCGAAGCGCCTCGGCATGGAAGAAGAGCGACTCCTTGACCCGCACCAGCCTCCGATCCTCGAGGAGGAGTTGGAACAGCTCGTGCTCCTCAGCGCCCGAGAGCCCCACCTTCCCCAACGCTTCCACGGGGCTCGGGGGCGCCGCGGCGGCGGACCGAAACTCTCGCTCCAGACGCTCCACCAGCCGTTGTTGCTCCGGGGAGAGATGCACCCGATGGGCCGCGAGCCGCACCTTGTCACGCTCCGCCCTGATCGCGCCCTCAGTCTCCAGAGCCGTGAGCAGGTGGGTAAAGATCCGCTCCTCCATGCCTCCCGCGCGGACCCGGAGCTCCTCTCGGGAGATCCCGGGCTTGAGTGGGTTTTGCCTGTGGAAGTGCTCGAGGAGTTCCAGGACCCGCGCCCGCAGCCGCGCCTGCGCCTCGGCGTG
Organism: Methylomirabilia bacterium; assembly: GCA_046758385.1. Lineage (GTDB taxonomy): Bacteria > Methylomirabilota > Methylomirabilia > Rokubacteriales > CSP1-6 > JBHIAB01. Next base: position 4,193 of record JBHIAB010000181.1, read on the forward strand.
GACGAACCACTCGCGGTCTACCGCCACGATGCGGCCGGTCTCTCGCAGGCGCTCGAGCAACGCCCGCAGCCGCTCCGGCCCGAAGGGCGTTCGCGCCCTGAGCCCCGCGAGCCGGATTCCGACAGGGCCGGCTTGCTTGAGGTGCTCTTCCACGATCTCCTCGTGGGAGCCATGCTGGAGGCGTTCGAGGTGGGCCAGGAGCTGGGGCGCCTTGCGCTTGAACCGCGGCGGGGCCACATCCAGGAGCAAGCCGCCCCCAATGGTGATGATCGGGGAGTAGCTGCGGATCACGTAGCGGTCGCCCGGTAGGGCCACCAGCGGCGCCTCAAGACGGACGCGGGCGTAGGTGGTCTCGCCCGGTTCAAGCTCTGCACGGTCGACGAGAAGCACCCGCGCCATGATCTCGCTGGTCCCGAGGTGGAAGCGCACGCGGTCGCGCATCTTGAGTGGGCGGGGAGCGTCACGAACGAGCTCCAGGGTGGCATCCACCAGGAGGGTCGGCGCAAAGGCTCGGGGCAGCGCCACCACATCCCCCCGCTCGATGGCCGCCCGCTCCACACCCTGGAGGTTGATGGCGGTCCGCTGCCCCGCCACGGCCGACTCCACGGGCTGGCCGTGGCATTGAAGCCCCCGCACCTTGGCCTGGAGGCCCCTCGGGTAGATCTCCACGCGGTCGTCGAGGGCAAGGCGGCCCGCAGTGAGGGTGCCGGTCACCACGGTGCCGAACCCCTTGACGGTGAAGACGCGATCGATGGGCAAGCGCGCCGACTGGTCTGTGCTCGCAGGAGGCATCCGCCGGGCCAGTTCGCGAAGCTCGCTCCTGAGCTCGGGCAGCCCCTCGCCGGTTTTGGAGGAGACCGCCAGGATCGGGCACCCATCGAGGAAGCTCCCCCGGAGCAGCCGCGCCATGTCGTCCTGGACCAGCTCGAGCCAGTCGGGCTCGGCCAGGTCCTTCTTGGTCAGCACGGCGAGCCCGGACTTGATCTCGAGGAGCTGGCAGATGGCCAGATGCTCCCGGGTCTGGGGCATGACGCCCTCATCGGCCGCGACCACGAGCATGACGAGGTCGATGCCACCCACCCCTGCCAGCATGTTCTTGACGAAGCGCTCGTGACCTGGGACATCCACGATCTCGATGGTGAGGCCGTCGGGCTCCTCCAAGTAGGCGAACCCGAGGTCGATGGTGATCCCGCGCGCCTTCTCTTCGGGCAGGCGATCTGTGTCGATGCCCGTCAGGGCCTTGACTAGAGCAGTCTTGCCATGGTCGATGTGCCCTGCTGTCCCCACCACTACGTGCTTCATGCTCGACTCTCTGCCGGTAGGCCCCTTACGTGTTCAGGCCGGTCGGGGTGGTCCACCGCCGCCGGGGGTGAGCCCAGGGAGGCGGGAGAGGGCTTGGGCCAGCAGCGGCACCTCGGTGTTCTGGACTGTCCGGCAGTCCAGGATCAGCCGATCCTCGGCGATGCGAGCGATCACAGGCGGCTTGCCCGACCGGAGGGCTTGGTCCAGCTCCTGGATCGAGTAGCCCGTCGGAGACAGGGCAACGGTCACCGTAGGCAGCTCCACAAGCGGCAGTGCGCCGCCACCGACCTCGCCTCGGCCCTCCGCCAGCGTCGCCCCCAGCTTCGTTCGATCTGCCGACGAGAGCAGCCGGAGCAGGCGGCGCGCCCGCCGCCGGACCGCGCCGAGCGGCTCGGTGAGCATGCGAAGCGTCGGGACCGTCTCCTGGGCGGTGCCGGCCTCGTAGGCGTAAAGAGTGGCCTCCAGGGCCGCCAGGGTGAGCTTGTCGATCCTGAGCGCCCGGTTGAGCGGATTCTTCTTGAGGCGATCGATGAGCTCGCGCCGCCCGAGGATGAGCCCCGCCTGCGGACCGCCGAGGAGCTTGTCGCCCGAAAACGTGACGAGGTCCAGCCCCGCCGCGATAGCCTCTTGAACCGTGGGCTCGTGGGGGAAGCCGTAGGGCCTGAGATCCACCAGGCAGCCCGAGCCAAGGTCCTCCATGACCGGCAACCCGCGTTCGCGCCCCAACTCGACCAGGTCTCGGGCGGACACTTGCGCCGTGAAGCCGAGCACGCGGTAGTTGGAGCTATGGACCTTCAGGAGGAGCCCGGTGTCGGGCCCGATGGCTCCCGCGTAGTCCCGGAGATGAGTGCGGTTGGTGGTCCCGACCTCGCGCAGCACCGCCCCTGCCCGCCGCATGATGTCGGGGATCCGGAACTCCCCCCCGATCTCGATCAGCTCACCCCGCGAGACGACCACGTCCTTGCCGCGAGCCAGGCTCTCGAGGGCCAAAAGCACGGCGGCCGCGTTGTTGTTCACTACCATGGCCGCCTCGGCCTCGGTGAGCCGGCAGAGCAGGCCCTCCACATGGACGTAACGGGAGCCACGCGACTTCTCCGTCACATCGAGCTCCACGTTGGAGTAGGCGCCCGCGATCCGCTCGAGTCGCTCGATGGCCAGCGGGGAAAGCAGCGCGCGCCCGAGGTTGGTGTGGAGGACAACCCCCGTGACGTTGATCACGGGGACCAGCGAGAAGGGTCCGGCCCGCAACAGGTCAGCCATCACCCGTCGCCCAAGGCCGTCGACATCCGGCGCCGCGGGCACTCCCTCCACAATCCGGCTGCGCTCCGCCGCCAGGACCGCACGCACAGCGGCGACCAGCCGGGTCCGGGGCAGCCCTGCCAGCGCCTCCTGCCCTTCGAGGCGCCTTAGGACCTCATCGACCGACGGTAGCGCCCGCAGCGTGGCCTGCCGGCTATCACGCGTTGTTGACCGATTCATCCGTCTCCGCCAGCGCCCGCTCGACCCGCTCTCTCACCCGTCTGATCACTCCGAGGGCCTCCTGCTGGACCGTTTCCGGCGGCCAGCGAGTCTGACCGTGCTTGAGAAGCCAGCGAATGGCGTCTTCCGTGAGGCCAGCCCAGAACTCCTCCAGATCCTCCGGCGACAGGGACTGATCCTTGAAGGCGCTCACCCACTGCCGCGCCAGGGCTTCCTCCAGGCGGTCCCGCTCCGCCGTGAGAGCCCGGGCGCGTTCGATCAGCTCAGGGAGAGAGGCCACCTTACTCCTCCGCGAGCTGGCGCACGCTGTCGA
>JBHIAB010000182.1:0-7286 GCA_046758385.1 Methylomirabilia bacterium
GTGGCGGCGGCCTCCAGCCGCCAAATCATCCTGGTTTCGGCGGACAAGCTCGTTCCGATCCTTGGCAGGCGTGGTCGGCTTCCGGTCGAGGTAATCCCATTCGCCGTGCCGTTCTCGAGCCGCTGTCTGCAGGCCCTCGGGTACCGGCCGGAACTTCGCCAGAGCGGTGAACGACCATTCGTCAGCGACAACGGCAATCTGATCCTTGACTGCGGCACCAAACCTCTCGAAGACCCGGCAGCCGCCGAGCGGGCCATCCGCAGAGTCCCGGGAGTGGTGGATACCGGTTTGTTTCTGGGAACTGCCCACACGGTGCTCGTGGCGCAAGGTGGGGTGGTCCGAGAGCTGAGGCGTTAAGGAGGGCTGAGCCATGGATCCGAAGAGCGTAGACATCGGAAAGCTCAGCGAGCGGGCCAGGAGGATCCGCGCGCTCATCATCGAGATGCTGGCTGCCGCGGGCACCGGCCATCCCGGAGGGAGCCTGTCGTCGACCGACATCGTCACCTGCCTTTATTTCGCTGTCATGCGCCATAAGCCTGACGAGCCGTTCTGGGATGACCGCGACCGGTTCATCCTGTCCAAGGGACATGCCTGTCCAGTCCTCTACGCGGCCCTCGCCGAGGCAGGCTACATCACCCACGACCTGCTCACCTCCCTCCGTCGCTTCGGAAGTCCACTGCAGGGACATCCGGATCGGCGGAAGCTCGGGCTCATCGAGGCCTCGACGGGGTCCCTCGGCATCGGCCTAAGCATGGGGATCGGTCTGGCCTTGGCTGCCCGCCTGCGCGGGAGCCCGTCGCACACCTACGTGCTCCTCGGTGATGGGGAATGCGAGGAAGGGCAGATCTGGGAAGCGGCCATGTATGCGCCGCACGTCAAGCTCGGGAGCTTGTGCGCCATCGTGGATTACAATCGGCTTCAGCTCGACGCAGGTGTGGACGAGATTACCGATCTCGAGCCGCTGGCCGCAAAGTGGCGCGCCTTCAAGTGGAATACCATCGAGATCGACGGGCACAATTTCGAGCAGATCTTGAGCGCCTTCGCGAGCGCAGCCCGGGTCACGGACCGGCCGACTGTCGTCGTGGCCTCGACGGTGAAAGGGAAGGGAGTCTCATATATGGAAAACCAGATCAAGTATCACGGCAGCGTCCCGGACAAGCCGGAGCTGGTCCAGCGGGCACTCCGGGACATCGGTGCCGAGGTGAAGTCGTGATCCGGCGGTGGCCATCGCCGCTCGAGCTCGGCATGCCCACTCGCGAGGCCTACGGGCGAGCGTTGGCGGAGCTGGGCGAGGAGAATCCGCGGATCGTCGTGCTGGATGCCGACCTGTCCAAGTCCACCTACACGTCCCTGTTCGGCAAGAAGTTCCCGGACCGGTTCTTCGACGTCGGCATTGCCGAGGCCAACATGTGCGCCATCTCCGCCGGGCTGGCAGCCGGTGGCATGATCCCGTTCGCCTCAAGCTTCGCCTCCTTCCTCATGTGCAAGGGGTACGAGCAGCTCCGCGTCTGCTGCGCCTACATGGAGTTCAACGTGAATTTTGTGGGGAGCCACGGCGGGATCAGCCTGGGGGAGGACGGCCCGTCCCAGCAGTCCATCGAGGATGTGGCCATGGCCTGCTGCCTGCCCGGCTTCACGGTGGCAGTGCCCGCAGACGAGGTCGCCACGCAGGCGCTGGTGCGCGCCGCGTCCGAGCACTACGGGCCCGTCTACCTCCGGGTAGGGCGGCCGAAGGCACCTCGGATCTACGCTCCCGGTGAGCGCTTCTCCTTCGGACGGGCCAAGACCCTGTCCCATGGCAACGACGTGACCGTGATCGCCAACGGGTCGATGGTTGCCATCGCCTGTCAGGCCGCAGAGCTGGCCGAACGAAAGGGGATCCACGTCCGTGTCATCGACTGCCATACGGCCAAGCCCCTGGATGAGGCAACCGTTGAGATGGCGGCCGCAGGGACCGGGGCCATCGTGGTGGCCGAGGAGCATCTGATGAGGCCCGGGCTGGGGAGCCTGGTCGCCCAGGCCGTGGTCAAGCGCCACCCCGTGCCGCTTGAGTTCGTTGGGCTCGAGGACACCTTTGCTGAATCCGGCACCCCGGAGGAGCTATTCCGAGCCTATGGCCTTACCACAGAGCACATGCTCGGCGCCATCGACCGCGTCCTGATCCGCAAGGAGAAGGGTACTGCCGTTGCCGCGCGCTAATGCCGCCCCGTGGTTCGAGCGCGCCACGCACGCCTGCGGCGTGGGTACCCGGCGCGCAAACGCTGAATACGCGGAGCAGCCTCGCCTCGGCGAGGCTCAGGAGAGCGCGAGCCGCAGGGGAGCGTAGGGAAGCGAAGTCCCCCTTCCGAGTGAAGGAGCAAGCCATGGCGTTGATCGATCTGCGACAGTACGGCCAGAGCGTTTGGTATGACTTCATGAGCCGCCAACTCCTCGCCTCGGGGGAGCTGCTGCGCCTGATCTCGCGGGACGGACTGGCCGGCGTGACTTCCAACCCCACGATCCTCGAGCAGGCGGTGAACAAGACCGACGCCTACGACGAGGAGATTGCGCTTCTCGCCCGCCGGGGAATGTCGGTCCAGGAGATCTACACGCGCGTGGTGACTGCCGACATCGCCGAGGCCGCCGACATCCTGCACTCGGTCCACGAGGCGACGCAGGGCGGGGATGGCTACGTGAGCCTGGAGGTGTCGCCGTCCCTTGCGCAAGACGCCGACGGCACGGTGAAGGAGGCTCTGAGCCTCTGGAAGCTCCTGAGCCGGGACAACGTCATGATCAAGGTTCCCGGCACTCCCGCCGGCTTCACCGCGATCCGGCGCCTCATCGCCGAAGGGGTGAACGTCAATGTCACGCTGCTCTTCTCGCTGGCGGATTACGAGGGAGCGGCGCGGGCCTATCTCGACGGCCTGAAGGATCGACTGGCCAGGGGTGGCGACCTCCGCAAGGTCGCCTCGGTAGCCAGCTTTTTCGTCAGTCGCGTGGACACCGCGGCGGACAAGGCGCTCGACCAGCTACGCGCCGCAGCACGCGAACCCCAGGCCAAACGGCGGCTGGACGCCCTCAAGGGGAAGGCTGCCATTGCCAACGCCAAGCTCGCCTATCAGCGGTTCAAGGAGCTCTTTTCGAGCGCGGAGTTCCAGGGCCTCGAGGCCAAGGGCGCCCGGCGCCAGCGACCGTTGTGGGCCTCCACCGGCACGAAGAACCCGAAGTACAGCGACGTCCTCTACATCGAGGAGCTCGTCGGTCCCGATACCGTCAACACCATGCCGCCAGGGGCGCTGGCCGCTTTCCGCGACCACGGCCACGCGCGCCCGACCATCGACCAAGACGTGGACGGTGCCCGCCGCGTCTTCACCGAGTTGGAGTCCGTGGGGGTGGATCCGGCCGCCATCTACGGGCGGCTCAAGGCCGACGGGCTCCAAGCCTTCGAGGACTCCTTCGACGCCCTGATGCTAGGCATCGATACCAAGCGCAAAGCTGCCCTTCTCAAGGGACGGTACGAGATCGCCGGGGCCGGCCTCGGGAAGGAGCTGGACCGCTACAACGTGGAGTTGCAGCTCACCGGGTTCGTCGAGGGCATGTGGGCCAAGCGGGCTGACCTCTGGTCCGAGGACCCGCAGGAGCAAAAGCGGATCGCCAACCGCCTGGGGTGGCTGGAGTCCCCCGAGCTCATGGCCAAGAATCTGCCCCGATTGAAGCGGTTCGCCGCCGCCGTGCGGGCAGAGGGGATCCGCCACGTCGTGTTGCTCGGGATGGGGGGCTCGAGCCTTGCCCCCGAGGTGATGCGCGCCGTGCTCGGCGTTCAGCCTGGCGCCCCCGCTTTCACCATGCTCGACTCCACGGACCCGGCCGCCATCCTCGAGGTGGAGCGCAAGATTGCGATCCGGGAGACGCTCTTCCTGGTGGCGAGCAAATCGGGCACCACAATCGAGCCGAATGCCTTGACAGCCTACTTCAAGGAGCGGCTGAAGGCGGCCGGAGCGCCACAGCCAGCCAAGCACCTAGTGGCCATCACCGATGAAGGGACGTCGCTGCACGAGCAGGCCCTCCAGGAGGCGTACCGCGAGGTGTTCGTCAACCCTCAAGACATCGGCGGCCGTTACTCCGCCCTGTCCTTCTTCGGTCTGGTGCCCGCGGCCCTGATGGGTCTTGACATCGACGGCCTCATCGCGTGGGGCCAGGGGATGGCGCGCCTCTGTGGCCCGACCACCGCGATAACTCAGAACCCGGGTGTGGCCCTCGGGATCGTCATGGGCACCGCCGCGCGCGGCGGGCGGGACAAGCTCACGCTGATCACCGGCCCGCGGCTCAGACCGTTCGGTCTGTGGATCGAGCAGCTCATCGCAGAGTCCACGGGAAAACGCGGGATGGGCGTCGTGCCGGTGGCCGGGGAGTCCCTCGGGAGCTCCGAGGTGTACGGCGACGATCGGCTGTTCGTGCGCCTCAGACTGCACGGCGGAGATCCGAAGGAGCACGACCGGGACGGGAAGGTCGAGCGGCTGCGCTCGGCCGGTCACCCCATCGTGACTGTGCGGCTGGTGGAGCCATTGGGCATTGGGGCCGAGTTTGTCCGCTGGGAAATCGCCACCGCCACGGCGGGGGCGATCCTGGGGATCAACCCCTTCGACGAGCCCAACGTCCAGCAGGCCAAGGACGCCACCAAGGCTCTGCTGGCGCGCTACGCCGCCGAGGGGCGGCTCCCAGTGCCACCACCTCAACTCACCGTCGACGGCATCGGCGTGACCTTTGGTCCGGTGGCCCTGGACGAGATGGGGCATCCTGGCTCTGACCCGCTTCAGGCCCTCAGCAAATTCTTGAGCCTGGTCCAACCCGGGGACTACATCGGCCTACTCGCCTACCTCCCGTTTGACGCCGACCTGGAAGCCCGGTTGGCCGCCCTCCGCCTCGCTCTCCGGAATCGCACGCGGACCGCGACCATGTTCGGCTATGGTCCCCGCTACCTCCACTCCACCGGCCAACTCCACAAGGGCGGACAGAACTCCGGGGTGTTCCTGCTCTTCACCGCGGATCCGGTCACGGATGTGGCGATCCCCGGAGAGCGGTACTCTTTCGGGACCCTCGAGCTGGCACAGGCCCTGGGCGACTTCGAGTCGCTCCAGGCCACCGGACGGCGGGCAGCCCGCATCCACCTGCCGCGACCCGACTCGACAGCGCTGGACCGGGCGTTTACACTGTTGGAGGATTCATGGCCAAAGTAGCGAGAGAACGGGGCATCTCATGCAAGCCGATGACGCCATCGTGGACGGCGGAAACTCGCATGACAAGGACGACGCCCGACGCGGCGGCGAACTGAAGCCCGACAAGGACGTACCGGCCGCGACCATCAGGGCGTCGCTCTTCACCCGGTTCCGGTCACGCCAGCCCGAGTCCTACGCAGGCCAGCTCCTGGCGGCCCTCCGCAACGCCTTTGGCGGGCACGCCGTCCGGCGGTAAGGAGCACGGAATCGACACGGACACCCCGAACCCCCTGATGTCAGGCCTTCCGCGAGACCTGGTCCCTCAGCCTTCGTCGCTCGTCATCTTCGGGGGAGCCGGCGACCTGTCCCGGCGAAAGCTCCTTCCGGCGCTGTACAATCTCGCCCTGGATGGCCTTCTCCCCGCCAGCTTCGCCGTGGCGGGGTTCGCGCGGAACGAGCGGGATGACTCGACCTTCCGGGCGTTCGCTCGAGAGGGGGTGGAACGGTTCTCCCGCCGTCCGGTGGATCCGGCCCACTGGCCTGACTTCGAGCGCGCCCTCTTCTACGTCACCGGCTCCTTCGAGGATCCCGCGGCGTATGCGGAGCTCAAGCGACGGCTCGAGAAGATCGAGGGCGAATTCGGGATCCCGGGCAACCGAGTGTTCTACCTCTCGATCCCACCGAGCTTGACCGCCACGTGTCTCGATCAGCTCAAGGCCGGAGGGTTGGTGACCCATCCAGACCAGGGCCCGAGCACGCGGGTCATCGTGGAGAAACCGGTGGGGCGGGATCTGGCGAGCGCGCACGCGATCAACGAGACGCTGGCCCGAGTGCTCGACGAGCGCCAGATCTTTCGGATCGACCATTACCTCGGCAAGGAGACGGTCCAGAACATTCTGGTCGTGCGCTTTGCCAACTCCATCCTCGAGCCGATCTGGAACCAGAAGTACGTGGATCACGTCCAGATCACCGTCGCGGAGGAAGAAGGCGTCGGGACTCGCGCGGGCTACTACGAGGAAGCCGGTGCGCTTCGGGACATGGTGCAGAACCACATGCTCCAGGTGCTCTCGCTGATCGCCATGGAGCCACCCTGGTCACTGGACGCCGAGGTCACGCGAAACGCCAAGCTCGAGGTGCTCCGCTCCCTTCGCCCCCTGCGCGGGCGGGCGGTGGAGCAGACCATGGTGCGGGCCCAGTATGGTCCCGGCTATCTTCATGGTGAGGATGTCCCCGGCTACCGACGCGAGGATGGAGTCCGCCGGGACTCCACCACGGAGACCTACGTCGCCCTCAAGTGTTTCGTCGACAACTGGCGCTGGGCCGGTGTTCCGTTCTACCTCCGCACCGGAAAACGGATGCCGAAGCGGGCCAGCGAGGTTGCGATCTTCTTCAAGGAGGTCCCGCAGATCCTGTTCAACGCCGACCCCACCGCCCCCCTCGAGCCGAACGTGCTTGCCCTTCGAATTCAGCCCGACGAGGGGTTCTCGCTCCGGCTCTCCTCGAAGCTGCCCGGACCCAAGGCGCGGATCTACCCCGTCAAGATGGACTTCCGCTACGGCACCACCTTCGGTGAGGACTCCCCGGAAGCCTACGAGCGTCTCCTGCTCGACGTCATGGCCGGTGACGCTTCCCTCTTCATGCGGCGGGACGCCGTGGAGGTGTCCTGGGCCTGGGTGACGAGAATTCTGGAAGCCTGGGAGCAGAGCCGGACCCGCTACGTTCCCGAGTATCCGGCGGGCAGCTGGGGCCCCATTGAGGCCGACAAACTGATCGAGTCCGACGGCCGGAAATGGAAGACCCTGTGAGCCCGCCAGAGCTTGCCTCCCTGGCGCCGAAGCCGGTCGATGTGGCCAAGATCGAGCGCGAGCTCGCCCGGCTCTGGGTTCATCCGCGAGGAGGCGCGGGCGACCTGCCGCCCACGCGGGCCTGCATGGCCAACCTCGTCGTCTTCTGCCGAAACGAGCGGGAGGAGGCGGAGGTCACCCAGGAGATCCCAACCATCGTGGCACGACATCCCTCGCGCGTCCTGCTCTTGGTGGCTGACCCCGGGCGCCAGGCCACGGAACTCGAGGCCTTCGTGAGCACTCACTG
>JBHIAB010000183.1:0-7226 GCA_046758385.1 Methylomirabilia bacterium
AGGGGGGCGCTGCCCCCCTTCCGAACCTCCCCCCTTGGGTTGCGCGGGCAAAGCCCGCGCTCGAAGGTGCGAATTGAGGAAGATGGCTCAGTTCAACGCGGCGAACGTGAGGGCCCCGGTGAGGCTGTCGACTCGGGTGCAGGGGTTTACCGAATCGGTGATCCGGGAGATGACCCGGGTCAACAATCTCCACGGGGGGGTGAACCTGGCCCAGGGGATGCCCAATTTCCCGCCCCCAAAAGAGGTGATCGAAGCCGCACACTGCGCGCTGGAGGGCGACTTCCACCAGTACGCCATCACCTGGGGAGCTCCCCAACTGCGCCGGGCCATCGCAGACAAGTACCGGAAGTGCTACGGGATCGAGGCAGACGCAGACGAGAACGTCACGGTTTGCTGCGGGTCGACCGAGACCATGCTCTCCACGCTACTGGCGGTGCTGAACCCGGGCGACCAGGTCGTCATCTTCGAGCCGTTCTACGAAAACTACGGTCCGGGCTCTATCATCTCTGGGGCCGAACCCATCTTCGTGCCCCTCGAGCCGCCCAACTTCGGCTTCGACCCCGACCGCCTGAGCCGGGCCGTCACTCCGCGGACCCGGGCGGTGATCTTCAATAGCCCCAACAACCCCACCGGCAAGGTCTTCAGCCGGACAGAGCTCGAGACCATTGCCAACTTCTGCCTCACCCATGACCTCTTGGCGATCACTGACGAGATCTACGAGCACATCATCTTCGATGGCGAAGAGCACGTCCCCATCGCCACGCTGCCCGGCATGGCCGAGCGCACCGTGACGATCTCCGGGATCTCCAAATCCTATTCGGTCACCGGCTGGCGGATCGGGTATGCCATCGCCCCACCCGACATCACGCTTGGGATCCGCCGTGCCCACGACTTCGTGAGCGTGGGCGCACCTCACCCTCTTCAAGAAGCGGCGGTAGCCGCACTCATGCTTCCGGACTCCTACTACCTGTGGCTCAGGGAGATGTACCAGGCCAAGCGGGACCTCTTGCTGGGATTGGTGGAGTCGGCGGGCTTCCTCGCCTTCAAGCCCAAGGGGGCCTACTACCTCTTGACCGAAGCGGGCCACCTGATCGAGCGTGCCGGCTGCCCCGACGACATGGCGTTCGCCCTCTACCTGGTGAAAGCAATCGGGGTGACCACGGTCCCTGGCTCCTCGTTCTATGCTCATCCGGAGCTCGGAAGAACCGAGATCCGGTTCTGCTTCCCCAAGACGGACGAGACCCTGAAAGAAGCCGGCGAGCGCCTCCAGAAACTCGCGCAGGCGTGAGCCTCCGCGAAGCCGCCCTCTCCATCTTTCACGCCAGCCTCGCGGCCGGCCACGTCGGCTCGCTCCTCGGACGGACCGTCAGCCTCGCGGGCGCCCGTTTGAGCCTCGGCCCTCGGACCTTCGATCTCACCCGGATCCGGCGCGTGCTCGTCCTTGGAGCGGGCAAGGCCTCCGGGGCCATGGCCCAGCGCCTTGAGGAAGTCCTGGATGACCGGATCGCGCGCGGCCTCGTGGTGGTCAAGGATGGCTACACCGCCCCGACGAGGCGGACTCGCCTGGTAGAGGCCGGCCATCCCATCCCCGATCGGCGGGGCCTCCGAGCCGCGAGCGACCTCCTCGAGCTGGCCCGCGATGCGCAGGAAGGCGACCTCGTGGTGGTGCTGATCTCGGGCGGCGGTTCAGCCCTGACCCCCGCTCCAGCCCCTCCGATCACCCTGGCCGAGAAGCAGGCCCTGACCCGACAGCTCCTGGCAGCGGGAGCCTCCATCAACGAACTGAACGCCGTCCGCAAGCACTGCTCCCGGCTGAAAGGGGGGCAGCTCGCCAAGGCCGCATTTCCCGCGTTCGTGGTCTCCCTGATCCTCTCAGATGTGATCGGCGATCCGCTGGACGTGATCGCGTCAGGCCCGACGTCCCCCGATGAGACGACCTACGCCGAAGCTCTGGCCATCCTCGACCGGTACCAGTTGAGGAATCAGATCCCCGTCGCGGTCCGAGACCATCTGGAGCGTGGAGCCCGCGGAGGGATTCCCGAAACCCCAAAGGCCCGAGATCCCATCTTTGGCCGGGTCACCAATGTTGTCATCGGCAACAACCGCCTGGTCGTGGATGAAGCCCAGGCCAGGGCCCGAGCCCTCGGCTTCAACACCCACCTCCTGACCGACGCGCTCCAGGGAGAGTCGCGAGACGTGGCTCGGCAGCTCGTGAGCCTGGCCCGCGAGATCCGTTCCCAGGGGAAACCGGTTGCCCCACCGGCCTGCCTGATTGCGGGGGGCGAGACCACGGTCACTGTGCGGGGAAGGGGAATGGGGGGACGATGCCAGGAGTTCTGTCTGGCATCCGCTCTCGGCGTCGAGGGCATGCCGGACGTGGTCATCCTCGCGGCGGGCACGGATGGCACCGACGGGCCGACGGACGCAGCCGGGGCACTGGCTGACGGCCAGACTGTTGGACGCGGCAAAGAGATCGGGCGCGATGCGCGGGCCAGCCTGGAGGACAACGACTCCTACCATTTCTTTTCCGCCCTGGGCGCGCTGGTGAGCACGGGCCCCACCAACACCAACCTCCTCGACCTCTACCTGCTTCTCGTCGGTCGCCTGACTCAAAAATAAGCGAAACGCGCAGAGTGGTTGATTTGGTGAACCCTGCGCGTGTTCGCCCACAGGGTTGTCCACAGCCAGCTCACAGAATCTGTGGACAACTCCAGACCGGAGTCTTCGAGATCGACGCAAGAGACTCTGTCAGGTGGTCCCGTGGTGGTTTGACAGTCCTTTCGACGCTCCAGTATTCTAAAGGCCGATGCCTCCAGTCCAGCTGCTCGAACATCTTCCTATGGAATTCGAAGCCCTGGCCGACCGCCTCGGTCAGCCACGCTACCGGGGCCGCCAGCTGGCGACTTGGCTATTCAAGAAAGGGGTCCTCGACTTCGAGAGGATGACCGATCTTCCGAAGGAGTTTCGCCACGGGCTGGCCGAGCAGGCCGTCATCCGCGCCCCGGAGATGCTCGAGCGGATCGCTTCTCGTGATGGCTGTCAGAAATTTCTCCTGCGGCTGGCCGATGGCGCTCTGGTGCAGTCGGTCCTCATGGCCGATGCGGACCGCCTCACGCTCTGCCTCTCCACGCAGGTGGGCTGCGGCTTCGCCTGTGCCTTCTGTTTGACGGGGACGATGGGCTTGGTGCGGAACCTCAGCGCGGCAGAGATCGTGGGGCAGCTGGCCGCCGTGCGCCTGGCGCTTGCCGCCGAGAGACGGGTCAGCCATTTGGTGTACATGGGGATGGGAGAACCCCTGGCCAATTACGCTGCCACCGTCAAATCGCTCCGCGTCTTCACCGATCCCGAGGCGTTCGGATATTCGCCCCGGCGGATCACGGTCTCCACCGTCGGGCTGGTCAGCGGGATCCAAAGGCTGGCCAAGGAGAATCTCAACGTCAAGCTCGCCATCTCACTGCATGCCACCTCCAACGACGTGCGAAGTCGACTCATGCCGGCCAACCGCGGCTGGACGCTCGAGGACTTGCTCGCCGCCTGCCGGCGGTTCCCGCTGCCCGTGCGTCGGCGCATCACCTTCGAGTATGTCTTGCTCGATGGAGTCAACGATTCGCTCGAGGATGCACTGCATCTCGCCCGGCTTCTCAAGGGCATCCGCGCCAAGGTGAACCTCATTCCCTACAACGGCTGGGCCGGCTCGACTTTCAGGCGACCGGCGCTCTCAAGGATCCTGGCCTTCCAGGCCTTCCTCCTCGAGCACCGGACCACGACGACCATCCGGTGGAGCAAGGGAGAAGATATCGGCGCCGCGTGCGGGCAGCTGGCCGGGGTGCGACCCGCTGGTCGCCGACGGGGAGATCGCCAGGCGGCCCTGCACACATGAGTGCCCCGGTGACCGTAGCCTTTGCCACGTTGGGCTGCAGGCTGAACCAGGTAGAGACCCAGGAGATCCGAGGGCTTCTGGAGGCACGAGGGTTCCGGGCAGTCCCTTTTGAGAACCCCGCGCAGGTGTACGTTATCAACACGTGCACCGTCACAGGCAACGCCGATTTCTCCGGGCGCCAGATGATCCGCCGGGCAGTGGCGCGAAATCCCAGAGCTTTGGTGGTGGTGACCGGGTGCTACGCCCAGACCAGCCCAGATGCCGTTGCCCGGATCCCCGGAGTCGACCTCATTGTGGGGAACCGCGAGAAGTATCAGCTCGTTGGCCTGCTCGACTCGCTGAAAAAGCGCGCGGAGCCTCTGATCCGGGTGGGCGACATCTTCCAGGCCCGCACGGTCCCCACCGCGCCCTTCACAAAGTTCAGAGGACGCTCTCGCGCCTTCGTGAAGATCCAGGACGGCTGCCAGCACCGCTGCGCCTTCTGCATCGTTCCGTACGCCAGGGGGACGAGTCGGAGCCAAGAGGTCAAGCGAGTGGTAGACCAGGTTTCCGAGGTCGTAGAGGCGGGCTACAAGGAGGTGGTGCTGACGGGGGTGGACATGGGGCGCTATGGACGGGACCTGGTCCCGCGAACCAGTCTGGCCGCCCTGCTCCGCCAGATCTCCGAAGAGGTCCCACGGCTCTGCCGACTTCGGCTGTCCTCGATTCTGCCGGCTTACTTCACTCCGGAGCTGGTCGAGGTCATTACCGGATCACCTGCCGTCGTCCCCCACCTCCACATTCCCCTCCAGAGCGCGAGTGATCGAATTCTCAGGGTGATGAGAAGGCCTTATAACATAGGAGTTTACAGATCTATACTTGATAAACTCGGCGAGGCCATCCCACTCCTCGGGCTCGGAACCGACGTGATTGTGGGCTTCCCAGGGGAGAGCAGGGCTGACTTCGAGGCCACACGGGCATTCATCGAGGCTATGCCCTTTTCGTACCTCCATGTCTTCTCCTATTCCGACCGGAGGGGGACCGAGGCGACCAGGCTTCCGGGTCATGTCGACCCACGGCCCGTCGCGCGGCGCAGCAAGGTCCTCAGGGACCTGAGTCAGGCCAAAGGCCTCGAGTTCCGCACCCGCCTGCTGCGCCGGCCCGAGGAAGTCCTCGTCCTGGAGCGCCGGGACAAGGCCACGGGCTTACTGGTCGGCCTCACCGGCAACTATGTCGAAGTGCTCTTCGACGGGCCGGATTCCTTGATGACCCACCTCGCAACCGTTCAGGTCACCGAAGTCCAACCCGAACGCAGCCTCGGAAGGCTCGTTCGAGCGCAAGGTCCTGGCCGCGGCGGGCTCAGTGTGTTGAGGGGATCGAGCGCGGGCTTTGCCCGCGCAACCTACGGGGGGAGGTTCGGAAGGGGGGCAGAGCCCCCCTCCGAGAGAGCGATGATCAAAATTGGCATCATCGGCGGCAGTGGCCTCTACGAGCTCGAGGGGTTGACCGGCGTCCGCTGGGTTCGGGTCAGGACTCCATTCGGTGAGCCCTCCGATGCCTACTGCGTCGGGCGCCTTGGGGACCGCACGGTCGTGTTCCTGCCGCGGCACGGACGGGGCCACCGGGTCATGCCCTCCGAGCTGAACTTCAGAGCCAACGTGTACGGCTTCAAGAAGCTGGGCGTGGAGTGGCTCGTCTCGATCAGCGCCGTGGGAAGCATGCGGGAGGTCATCCACCCTCTCAATTTGGTGATCCCGGACCAGTTCGTCGACTGGACCCGCCGCCGAGTGTCGACCTTTTTCGGCAGTGGGATCGTGGGCCATGTGGGCATGGCTGATCCGGTCTGCCCTGACCTCGCGGATCGGCTGGAGCGTGCCGCTCGGCTCGCCGGAGCCACAGTGCACCGCGGTGGGACCTATCTCTGCATCGAGGGACCACAGTTTTCCTCCAGGGAAGAGTCGAGGATCTATCGACAGTGGGGAGCCGACGTCATCGGGATGACCAACATGCCTGAGGCCAAGCTGGCCCGGGAGGCCGAGCTGTGCTATGCCACGTTGGCCCTGGTCACCGACTATGACGTCTGGCACGAGACCGAGGCAGCGGTGAACGTCGAGTCGGTGGTGGCGAACCTCATGAAGAACGTGGCGACCGCCAAGGACGTTCTCCATCGGCTGATCCGCGAGGTGAGGCCGCCACGCCACTGCCCTTGCCCCTCGCTCCTCAAGAACGCCATCATCACCAACCCGTCCGTCTTCCCCGCTCGAACTCGGAAGTCCCTCGCACTCTTGCTCGACAAGTACTTCCCCCCGACGCGACCCTCACGGCCAAAGACGAGAACGCGCCGTGGCTGACCTGCTCGTCGTGGGATCGGTGGCGTTGGACAGCGTTAAGACGCCATTCGGCCAGGCGACCGAAGCCCTGGGCGGATCGGCGACGTACTTTTCCTATGCAGCCAGCTTTTTCACCACCGTGAGACTGGTGGCGACGGTGGGGGAGGACTTCCCCAGCGAGCACCTGGCACTCCTGAAGGCGCGAGGGGTAGATCTCTCCGGATTACAGATCGCCAAGGGGAAGACCTTCAGGTGGATAGGGGAGTACAGCCACGACCTCAATGAGGCGCGGACCCTGGACACCCAGCTCAACGTGTTCGCCCACTTCAAGCCTGTCCTCTCACCCGAGCTCGGCAAGGCACCCGTTGTCTTCCTGGCCAACATTGACCCTGACCTTCAGCGGGGAGTCCTCCAGCAGATGGAGCGACCTCGGCTTGTGGCCCTGGACACCATGAACTTTTGGATCGAGGGGAAGCGAGAGGCGCTCCTCAAAGTGCTCGCCGAGGTGGACGTGATCCTGGTCAACGATGCCGAGGCTCGCCAGCTCGCCCGCGAGCCCAATCTCATCAAGGCCGCGCGGACTATTCTGGGCTTTGGTCCGCGCACCATCGTGGTCAAGCGGGGAGAGTACGGCGCCCTGATGGTCTCCGACGGCCAATTCTTCTCCGTCCCGGCGTACCCGCTGGACTCGGCCTTCGACCCCACGGGCGCGGGCGACACGTTCGCGGGTGGCTTCATGGGCTACCTGGCTCAGTGTGGCGCCACCGAGGGGAACGCCTTCCGCCAGGCGATCGTCTACGGGTCGGTCATGGCGTCATTCACCGTGGAGGACTTCTCACTCAACCGCCTGGCTCGCCTCGAGCCAGAAGAGATCCGCAGGCGCTACGAAGCCTTCCAGGACCTCGTCCGATTCGAGATGTGAGACAGCCCCACACCCACCTCGACACCCGCCGCGCTCCGAGGTAGCCGCAGGGGCGCTTCGGCCCGTAGTAACTCATAATTGAGGGTTACCCTCCGGTAAGCTGTAGATCATAACT
>JBHIAB010000184.1:0-7173 GCA_046758385.1 Methylomirabilia bacterium
TCTTCTGGCAGATGAACATCTGGTTCGCCTTGCTCGCCCTCCTCATGACCGCCTACCGGTTCCTCCGATAACGCCCGGCCTGCCTTCCGCGGCTCGTTGGCTTCTTGCCCCTCACCGCCGGCCCTCTCCCCAGAGGGGAGAGAGAAACTCCTCAGGTAGAGGCGCCGTAGCGCTGAACGTGGTACTGGCGGGTCGCCAGGCCGCGCGGATGATCACCATGAGGCTGCCACCTCGTCACCAGGTACGAGCAGCGTCGTCAGCTCTCGGACGTCCTTCATGTCTTCCACGCGACCGACACTCTCAATCACCGCCTTCGCGCGAGACTCGCCGAGGACCGGACCGGCGAGGGAGAGGAACTTGTCCACGAGCTCCACGTGTGGGATGGGATTGGCCGCATCGCCCCTGACGACGGTGGTCGAGCGCGAGAGCACCCGACCGTCCTTCAACTGGATCGACACGACGGCGCTCGGATAATCGGAGCGCCGCATGGACATCTCGGGGTCGGATCGCACCTCCACCTTCTCGGCCAGCTCGCGGATTCCCGGATTTCCGATGGTCGCCTCGTCGAAGGCAGTCGCATCGGTACGGCCGGTGACGATGGCGGCGGCCACCGCATACGGGATCGAGAACTTGGCCGCCAGCATGTTCCGCGGATAGCCCCCGGCCATGCGCGGGGCGAACGGAATCGAAGTGACAGTGATCCGGGCGATGTCCGTGGAGGTGAATGGCTGGGCTTCTCTGATGGCCCGCACCGCATCGAGCGTCGGGTGGTTGAAGAGGCAGCAGGCGTGGAACTTGAAGTAGTTTCCCTCGATGCGGAACCTAAAATCATCCTGCTCCGCCTCCAGCCCCTCGACCGCGTGCTCGGGCTCGAAGCGCTCGCCGAGAAGGATCCCGTAGACGTCGGCGGGTGCGTCCCCCAGCCCGGTGAACCCCGCGCGAAGCAGGTGCACCGCCAGAATGCCCTGGAGCCCCGCGCGCCCGGGATACAGGTTCCGGATCGTCGCGCCTTCGAAGCAGGGGGTCCAGGAGTTGGCGGGACTCATGGAGGCGGCGAGATTGATGACCTCGCGGATCTGACCTTCGTCGCACTGAGAGAGCTTGGCGACGGCGACAGCGGCCCCCACGGTGCCCCACGTGCCATGCGAGTGAACGTTGAAGCGCGGAACGGTGGCGCCCCCGATCCGGGAGACAACCTCGTAGCCCACGATCAGGCTCTCGAGCAGCCGGGGGCCGTCCACGCCGAGCTCCTCCCCCACCGCGACGAGCGCGGGGACGACATGGATGGCCGGATGTCCGCCGCCGAAACGGGTGCCTTCGTCCACCTCGAGCGAGACGCCCGCCGTCGCGTTGACCAGCGCGGCCAGCATCGGATCGGCCTTCCTCCTGTGCCCGAGCAGGCTCGCCGCTCCGCTCGCTGATCGCTCGGCGACGAGTCGCGCGAGGCGGGCATTGTGCTCGAGGCGGCTGCCCGCGATGACGGCGCCGAGCGTGTCCAGCAGCACGCGCTTGGCAGCCGCCAGGGTCGAGGCATCCAAGGCGGCGAATGAGGTCCGATGGACGAGCGCGGCCAGGCGGTCGAGGTAGTGCATCGGTCCCTATCTCACCGCGCCCGCGAGGGGCGGAACTGGTCCGGTTCGCGCCACATACCGACCGTAGCCGGGCGCCTGCTCGAGCTTGCCCTCGTTCAGAAGCACCTGGCCCCTCAGGAGCGTCATCCACGGGCGACCGCGCACCTTCCATCCCTCGTACAAGGTCCACCCGGCCATGCCGTGATGGTCCGCCACCCGGATCGTCCACTCGTGATCGGGGTCGAGGATGAGCAGGTCTGCGTCAGCGCCGACCCGGATCGTCCCCTTGCGCGGATAGAGCCCAAAGATCCTGGCGGGATTCTCGGCGAGCACCCGGGCCATCCACGTGGCGGGCAGCCGGCGCTCGACGACGCCCTCACTGTAAACGAGCGGCACCAAGGTCTCTACGCCCGGGCTGCCGAAGGGAATCGGCTTGCCTTCCGCATCGATGAAGATGTTGGTCCACCCCGGCTCCTTGAACTCCTTGGCGCGCGGCGAGTGGTCGCTCGCGATGGCGGCAATGTACCCCTGCGCCGAACCGGTCCAGAGCGCCTCCCGGTCCGGTCCGTCCGCGGGCCGGAGAGGGGGCCCAATCTTCGCCAGCGGCCCCCAGCGTTCCATCTCGGCGTCTGTCAGCAGGAGGTACTGAGGGCACGTCTCGGTCCACACGCGCTGGCCGAGGGCCTGCGCCTGCTTGATCCGCTCCAGACCGAGCTGGGTGCTCAGGTGGACGATGTACACCGGACAGCCCGTGAGCCCGCCGATCTTGACCGCCCGGTTGATGGCCTCTTCCTCCGTCCAGGGCGGGCAGGTCTCGGGGAAGTAACGCGGGTGGATGCGACCGGCGGCGATGGACTTGTCCTCGAGGTAGGCCAGCACGTCTCCGTTTTCGCAGTGGAGCTGACAGAGGCCGCGGTGTGCCGCGATGATCTCCATGGCTCGGGCGATGAAGTCGTCGGAGCACATCCGGTTCGGCCGCTTCTTGTACGTCATGAAGAGCTTGAAAGACGGGACCCCGAGGGCGATCGCTTCGGGGATCCCTTCGAGGATGTACGGCTGGTGATTCAGGATCATGTGGAAGCCGAAGTCGAGCACCGAGTGCCGCGCCGCCTCTGACCTGAGCCGGTGAATCGCCGCCGGAAGCGTCTCGTTTGCCTGGTCGTCGTAAAGCGCAAACCCGATGAGCGTCGTCAGCCCGGCGCGCGCTGCGGCGATCGGCCCACCCGTCCAGTCGTCGTACTCAGGCCCGAGATGCACGTGGCAATCGATCGCGCCGGGAAAGACGTACTTGCCCGAGGCGTCGATATACCGATCGGCTGGCGGTAGCATCGCGTCCGGGCCCACCGCCACGATCTTCTCGTCTTTGATGGCGAGGCTCGCCTCGTAGACCTCTGAGCCAGTGACGATCTGGCCGCCGTGGACGACGGTCTCGACAGCTGCGGTCATGGAATGCCCCGTAACCCTCAATGCTCCGGTACGAGAACCACTTTGCCGAAGACCTTCCGATCCTGAAGGATCCGGTGCCCTTCCCGCGCCTCCTTGAGCGGGAGCACCCTGTCCACGATCGGCCTGAGTTTTCCGGCCCCGAGCAGCTTGATCAACGTCTGAAGCTCGCGCTTCGTGCCGTGGTTCGACCCTAGCACCGTCAGCTGCTTGTGGAAGATGTAGACCAGATTGGTGGTAGCCTCGTACCCGGAGGTGGCGCCGCAGGTGACCAGCCGGCCCATCCGAGTCAGCGAGCGAACTGCCCGGTCCCAGGTGTCTTTGCCGGTGTGCTCGAAGACCACATCCACGCCCCGCTTCCGCGTGATCGTCATGACCTCCTGGCGGAAGTCCTGCTTGGTGTAATTGATGACGATGTCCGCCCCGAGGTCTCGCACGCGCCCGGCCTTGCCGTCGGAGCCCACGCAGGCGAACACCCGGCATCCCATCAACCTGGCGATCTGAACGGCCGCCACCCCGATGCCGCTGCCAGCCGCCAGGATGAGGACGTCCTCCCCTGCGCGGATCTTCGCCCGGGTGGCCAGCATGTGCCAGGAGGTCAGGAAGGCCATGTTGAAGGCAGCCGCTTCCTCGTAGGACGCTCCCTCGTAGAGGGGAACGAGGTTCCACGCAGGGAGCTTCACGTACTCAGCGTAGCCGCCCCAGAGGTGCGCGCCCACGTAGCGGTAGTCGAACGCGCAGCAGTTCACCTCGCCGACCACGCACTGCTCGCATCGCCCGCAGCCGAGGGCGGCGTAGACCACCACCGCATCGCCAGGTCTCACATGGGTCACCTCCGAGCCCACCTCCGCCACGTCCCCGGCGATGTCGCCGCCCAGAATGTGGGGAAAGCTCTTGTTGGGCTTGTAGGCGCCGGACCGGGCGAGCAGGTCAAAGTAGTTGAGGGCCGTCGCCCGGACCTTGACGAGAACCTCCGTGGGGCCGGGTTTCGGCGTGTCGATACCCTCGTACTGGAGGACATCGATGTCGCCGTACCTATGGAAGAGGGCAGCCTTCATGACTATGCTCCGCTGACCTCTGACCCGCGCCGGGTCGGGGCAGGAGTCGTTGCGCGTCGCGTCAGATTATAGCGCACTGCGCTATAGAGACTTGGCTGGCAGTCTCCCGTTCCCCGTGGAACACCCGAGGACCGGCCGCACCGATCCAGCGGAGCCAGGCCGGTCGCTTGCGCCATTTCCTCAGTCATGTCAGTTACTTCGGAACCATTCCCTGAGCGGCCGGACCAGCACGCCCGCCTTCTCCAGGCCTTCCCGGACCGCCCGCACGATCTTGTGCGAATCGGGGGAATCGCCGTGGATGCAGATCGTCTGAACTTCCACCTCGATGACCTTGCCGTCGATGGTCCGGACTCTCCCCTCAAGAGCCATCATCACCGCTTGCTCGGCGGCCCGGTGGGGATCCGAAATGATCGCCCGAGGGCCGAGCTTCCGCGAGACGAGCTGCTTGTCCGGGGCGTAGGCCCGGTCGGCAAACCCCTCGCTCACCACCCTTGCCCCTACCTTCTGCGCCTCCGCTTCGTACTTGGTGTCGGCAAGGGCAAAGAGGAGCAGCTCCTTGTCCAGCTCGACGACCCCTTCGGCCGCAGCCCGTGCCAGCTCCGGGCTCCGCTCGTACATCGAGTATTGGATCCCGTGGGGTTTGACATGCTGCAGCTCAGTCCCCGCCGTCTTGGCAAATGCCCTGAGAGCCCCTGTTTGATAACGGTGATAGTCCTTCAGCTCCTGCGGCGAGACATCGAGAGCCCGCCGCCCGAACCCGAGCAAGTCCGGTAGGCCCGGGTGGGACCCGACAGCCACCCCATACCGGACCGCGAGCTCCACCGTCCGCCGCATGACGTGCGGGTCTCCGCCGTGAAAGCCGCAGGCGATGTTGGCGGAGGTAATGTAAGGCATGACCTCCTCGTCGTGGCCGAGGGTATAGCAACCGAAGCTCTCCCCCATATCACAGTTGATGTCGATGTACTTGGCCATCGCTCGGCACCTCGCTCCGTTGGCGTCTGTCAAACTCATCGAGGAGTATACGTCAGATGGGCGACTTGCCTCTCAGCGGGTGGCGTCCGTCCGGGTGCTACAATCGCCGCGCCCCAGCACTCCAGGCTCTCGATAGCGCCCAGGGCCTCACGAAGATCACCCTCACCGCGACTGTGTCGTAGCACGGAGAGCGAGACGGAAAGACGAACAATTTCTTTAACACTCATGGACTTATGTCCCATCTCCTGATAACTCAGTGGAGGAGTGTGTCCACTTCGAACGGTGGTGAACGGGGGCGAGTGGACATAGGTTGATCCCCGACCGCACCTACCGTGGCAGCATCTTCACCAGCGGCTCGAGGTTCTTCGGATCCGGCTTGAGCTTCCCGACGCCATAGCTGTGAAACAGCGTGACGACAGCATCGTTGAACGGTGTTTTCACGCCCACCTTCCGGCCCTGGTCGGAGACGTACCCGTTGAGGTAGTCGACCTCCGTTCGGCGGCCCTTCAGCACATCCTGAAGGAGCGAAGGCTGCCCGCCACTTAGCCTCTTGACGCCGGCGGCCATATCGGTTTCCACCCGGTCGAGCCCGCGGCCTTCGGAGGCGTCGACCACCCGTTGGGCATCGATGCCGTAGATCGGCTCGACCTCGTGGCCCAGGGCGCGGCCAACCTTGATCACTTCGGCCGCAATGTGTACCGCGATCCGGCGCGGTTCCGGCTCGCTTCGGACCTCGGCGGAACCCAGGCCGCTCAGACCGGCCAACGGGTTTGCCATGCAGTTCACCGCGAGCTTCGACCACCGCTCGCCCCAGAGATTGGTGGTGACCTTCGCTGCCGCGACATCGTTCATGATCTTGACGAGGTCGCGCGCGCGCTGCGTGTCAGAACCGTCGTGCTCGCCGATCTTGAACCCGACCGCGACGGTGTCCGTGCGTATCGCGTGGCCTGGCTCGTACAGCCCCGCGCCCACGGTGATCACGCAGCCGAGCGTCCGCTCTCTTCCTGCCACCGCTGCGACCCGCTCGTCGTTGAGGCCGTTCTGGAAGCTGACGACCACCCCGTCAGGCTTCTTGAGGCACGTCATTCCGAGCGCGGTGGCCCACTCGGTGTCGTACGACTTCACCGCGATGAACACGGCGTCGAACGGCTCGCTGACGCCCTGCAGCTCGTGGATGTGAAGCGCCTTGACCGCGACGGTATGCTCACCGCACGTGCCACTCAGCCGGAGGCCGTTTTTCTTCATCGCCTCCACATGCTCCGGCCACTGGTCGACGAGAGTCACGTCATGCCCGGCCTCCGCCAGGAGCCCGCCCACGACGGACCCGATAGCCCCCACGCCGATGATCCCGATTCTCGTGCCCATTGGGTCCCCTTTCTCGACTGCACAAATGACGGTGCCAACCACAGGCCACGGCAGACCGGAAAATCCCCTGAGTGTTATCCAGATGGGGGCATGCAGGGAGACTATGCCGTGCGCATCACGACGTCAAGTGGGGAGAGTCCGATCGAACACCAGGGATGGCGCTCGATCACCCGCCCGTCGGGGAACCCCGTAGAGCGGCCTCTCCGGGAACACCCCAGGCCTGCCGAACACTTCCTACGCTCTAGGCCGGCTGCCTCCGGCAAGGGGGAAGACACGCACGGAAGCGGAGCCGCCGTCAAGGACAGAGGTAAGGCGCCAAACCTCTGGGCAGGGATGCCTAGAAGCCGGGCAGATTCGGCAAATACCCAAGGGGGGGTAAGGGTATGCCAGCCATCGGTGATCTGTCACGAATCCGGACCAACCTCTCAGCCCTCAACGCCCTCGAGGCCTTGAGGTCGATTAACTCACGCCTCAACCTCCACAACCTCAGGCTCGCCACCGGCAAACGGATCAACTCCGCCGCGGATGACCCCTCGGGGCTCACCCTGGCCAACTCCCTGGACGTGCGGGCTCGCCAGCTCGCCCAGGCCCTGAACAACGTCGGGGACGCCTCCAACGTCTTGACCATCGCCGAAGGCGGCCTGACCAACATCAACTCGCTCCTCGCCCAGATGCAGGAGAAGGTGACGCTGGCGGCCAGCGACACCCAGGGGCCCTCCGAGCGGGCCGCCATCTTCCAGGAGCTCCAGCAGCTCGGGGAGGAG
>JBHIAB010000185.1:0-7149 GCA_046758385.1 Methylomirabilia bacterium
CTCACGCGGCGTCAGTGTTCCCCTTGACCGGCGCTTCATCTGCCCTGTAGCATCACCCATGCTTTTGGAGGAGCTCCTGACGCCGGGAGGGCCAGGCCGGCAGCCGAGGGCGCGAGTTCGGCCCGGGGCGGGCCCGGCTGAGAAAGGCCCTTAATAGTGTTTAATAGTGTCTATGCCCTTCGCATGGCCCCGGCGATCTCGCCGATGGTCGCCCCGGTCTCCACCGCCTGGATGAGGGGAGGCATCAGATCCTCGCCCTTGGTCCCGGCCGCATCGCGGACCCGGCTCAGCACGCCTCGGACCCCGTTGGCCTCCCGCGAGCTTTTGAATTCCCGGATCCGATCGATGCGCTCCCGGCACGGCTCGATCTTGCGCTCCACCACCTCCTCGGGCCGGTAGGCCGGCTTGAGCGGGATCTTCGACTGGCTCATGCGTGCGGTCATGGTCACCTCCGCGTCTCCCTGGCCTCCCGTCGGCTTCCCAGGGAGCTCAGGTTCAACCGCATCCCCCCATCGATGGGGATCTCGGCGCCGTTGATGAACCCGGCCCGATCAGAGGCGAGGAAGGCGATGAGATGCGCCACTTCGCCGGGTTCCCCCAACCGGCGGGCCGGCATGGTGGCCTCGACACCTTCCCGGATCTCGGCCGGCATCGCGGTCACCAGCTCGGTGCGAATCAGGCCCGGCAATATGGCGTTGCAGGTGATGCCGTCCCGCGCGTACTCGAGAGTCACCGTCTTGGTCAAGCCGAGGATGCCCGCCTTGCTGGCCGCGTAGCCCGCCTGGTTGTGGAGCCCCCCGGCGGCGGCGCCCGAGGAGATGTTGATGATGCGTCCCCACTTCCGCGCCGCCATGGGACCGATGACCTCCTTGATCATGTTGAAGGCGCCGGAGAGGTTCACCGCCAGCTCCCGCTCCCAGGCCCCGTGCGTCATGCGGGTCAGGGGCGCCACGTTGTTGACGATGCCGGCGTTGTTCACCAGGACGTCGATCGGCCCCAGCGCCTTCCGGATGGTCTCGACCCCTTCGTGCACCTGAACGGGATCGGCGATGTCGAAGACCGCCGCGGCGGCTCGGTGGCCCGCCTCCGCGATCGCCCGGGCGGTCTCTTCGACCTCCCGAAGGATGTCCACCACGCCGACCGCCGCGCCCTCCTCCGCGAGGGTCAGGGCGCTGGCCCGGCCGATCCCCATGGCCGCACCCGTGATCAGGAGCGCCTTGCCCTGGAGCAGCACGATCGAACCTCCCTCACCTGCCCTTGAAGACCGGCTTGGAGCGGGTGAGGAACGCCCGCTGGCCGGCCAGCCAGTCCTCCGAGCGAGAGAGGTAGCTGAAGGTATCGGTTTCGAAGGCGATCCCCTCCTCCAGCGGCCGGCCGATGCCGTGGAGGATAGCCTGCTTGGCGGCCCGGGTCGCGAGCGGCCCGTTGGCGGCGATGGCTTCGGCAATCTCGGTGGCCTTTCCTATGAGCTCCCGGAGCGGAACCACGTGGTTCACGAAGCCGATCCGGTACGCTTCCTGAGCGTCGTAGAGCTTGCCGGTCAGGATGATCTCCATGGCGCGGCCCAGCCCCACGATCCGTTGCAGGCGGGAGCATCCCCCGTCGCCCGGCATCAGCCCCCACTTGATCTCCTGGTGACCGAACAGGGCATGGTCGGCGGCGACCCGGATGTCGCAGAACTCCGCCAGCTCGTGCCCGCCGGCGATGCAGTACCCGTTGATGGCGGCGATAATGGGGGTGTAGATCTTGTAGCCGCCCGAGAGTCCCCCCCACCCCGGACCTTCATAGGCCCGGCGCCGGTTCTCTTGCTCGGACGCGTTCCGGATGTGCGGAATGAGGGTCTTCAGATCCGCCCCGCTGCAAAAGGCCTTGTCGCCGGCGCCGGTCAGGATGGCCACCCGGACCTCGGGATCGGCCTTGACCTCGTCCCACGCCGCCAAGAGCTCACGGGAGGTCTCCACGTCGATGCAATTATGGACCTCCGGCCGATTGATGGTCACGTACGCCAGCACGCCCTTCTTCTCGTAGAGAACCTTCTCCCCCATTGGTGGTCTCCCCTCAGAGCTCCGTCGCATGGGCTCCGGCCCGGCCGGCGTCGGTTTTCTCGTAGAACTGCGTGAGGCGGCCGGGGATGGCCGGGTTCGCCACGCAGGAGTACCCGTTGAGCGCCTCGATCCGGAGCTGGTCGTCGAGCGGCCGGCCGATGACGTCGAGGATGGTCTCCTTGGCCGAGCGCACCGCGAGCTGATCGTTTCTGAGGATCTGCCTGGCCACGCGCTCGGCCTCCGGGAGGAGCGAGTCGTGCGCCACTACCCTGGACACCAGGTTGCACGCCAGCGCGCGGTGGGCGTCGATGGGCTCGGCGGTGAGCAACATCTCGAGGGCGATCCCCGCCCCGCAGGTGTTCACCAGCCGGACGATCCCGCCGTCGCCGTGGTGGTAGCCGCGGCGTGCCTCGAAGGAGCCGAAGCGTGCCCGCTCCGAGGCGATCCGGATGTCGCAGGCCAGCGCCATTTCCAGTCCGCCCGCCAGCGCCCAGCCGTTGACCGCGGCGATCACCGGCTTGGTGATGCGGTGAAGCCCCCGGGTGAGGCCGCCGAGCCCGTCGCCGACCACCCGGCGGACCCTGAGGGGGTCGGCGCCGACCCAGGGCGGGATGAAGGTCTTGAGGTCCGCGCCCGCGCAAAAGGCATCCCCTCCACCGGTCAGGATCGCAACGTCGACGGCCTGGTCGTCGCGGAAATCCACCCAGGTCGTCCAGAGCAGGCGGTGCACCTCCGGGTCGACCGCGTTCTTCGCCTCCGGGCGGTTGAGCGTCACGTACGCGATGCGGTTCTTCTTCTCGTAGATCACCTTCGGCATGGGCCTTCTCCCGTCAAGGCGCCGGCTTCGCTTCGGCGTCCCTCCCTCGTCTGAGGTGCACTCCTCTCCGCCCTCCACGGCACTCCGATCAGGCCCGATGGTAAATGCATCCGCATCGGGTGTTCAATCGAATTCCGGCTCTTCGGAATTCCCCATGGGGCGATGCGCCACCCGCGGCAGATGAAAGCCCACTTTCGGAGGATTGTGTGGGTGCGCCCCCGTGAGTCATGACGCCTCCGGACTTCCGAATGCGGAAAAGCGAGGAAGTTCGGCTACACTAAGACCGACGTCATGAGTGTCTCGCCCTGGAGCCCGGTCACCATCGGGACCCTCACTCTCCGGCACCGCCTGATGATGGCGGCGATGGGGACGGGCTTCGCCAGCCTGGAGGGCGCCGCCACCGACCGGCTGATCCGCTTCCTGGCGCGGCGAGCCGCGGGCGGTATCGCGCTGGTCACCACCGAGGCCGCCGCGGTGGACCTCTCCGGCGCGCCCTTCCCCGGCGTGTTTCGAGTCGACGACGACGGGCACATCCCCGGGCTCCGCCGGCTGGCGGACGCGGTGCACACGCAGGGCGCTCCCATCTCGCTCCAGGTCTACCACGCCGGCCGACAGATGAGCCGCCGCGTGTCGGGCAGACAGCCCGTGGCTCCGTCTCCCGTCCCCTGTCCGCTGGTCCGGGAGCTGCCGCGCCCACTGGAGCGCGAGGAGATCGGACGGCTGGTGGAGCGCTTTGCGGACGCCGCCGTGCGCGCTCGGGCGGCGGGCTTCGACGCCGTGGAGCTGCACGGGGCGCACGGCTATCTGCTCCACCAGTTCCTCACCCCGCTCGCCAACCAGCGGACGGACGAATACGGCGGCGATCTCCGCGGCCGGGCCCGGTTCGCCCTCGAAGTCGTCCGGCGCGTGCGAGAGCGGGTCGGGCGCGACTTTCCCATCCTGTTCAAGCTCTCCGCGGAGGACCGGCTGCCCGGAGGGCTCGTCCTCGAGGACCTGCTGACCGTGGGGCGATGGCTTCAGGAAGCCGGGGTGGATGCGCTGGTCGTCTCCGCCGGAACCTACGGCTCCTTCGACTGGGTGGTCCAGCCCATCACCCTGCCCCAGGCCTGTCTGCGTGCGCACGCGGCCCGCTGCCGCCAGGCCGTCACCATTCCGGTGGTGGCCATCGGGCGCATCAACCACCCAGCCGTGGCCGAGGACATCCTCCGAAGCGGCGACGCCGACCTCGTGGCGATGGGACGCGCCCTGCTTGCCGATCCCGATCTGCCCCGCAAGGCCCAGGCGGGGCGCGGTGACGACATTCGCCCGTGCATCACCTGCAACGACTGCCTGGCGTGCCTCATGAAGGGGCAACCCATTCGCTGTGCGGTTAACCCCGAGATGGGCTGCGAAGCCAGCTTCCCATCGCCGCCGGCCCGGCAGCCGATGCGCCTGGTGGTGGTGGGGGGTGGCCTCGCCGGGATGCAGGCCGCACTCACCGCGCGCGAGCGCGGCCATGACGTCACCCTCCTGGAAATGGATCGCGAACTCGGAGGACGGCTCCGACTGAGCACCCAACCGGCCTACGCGAGGGAAGCGGCGACGCTGGTGGGGTACCTCGCACGGCGCCTCGGCGAGGCGGGCGTCAGCGTCCAGCTCGGCACCGCAGCCACGGCCGAGGCGATCGGGCGGCTCGCGCCCGACGCGGTGGTCGCCGCGACCGGAGCGCGCACCAGGATGCCCGAGATCCCGGGCATCGGTCAGCCGCAGGTACAAACGGCGGAGCAGTGTCTGGCGGGCGACCCTCGGGGCGGGGGCCGTGCCGCGGTCATCGGGGGCGGCAACACCGCCTGCGCCGTGGCGTGCTACCTCAACGAGCGGGGCTGGGAGGTCACCCTGCTGGCGCCCGGTCGCGATCTCGCGCGCGATCTGGAATCCGTGACCCGCAAGGGGGTCCTCACCGAACTCCACCGGCTCAAAATCCGCGCGCTCTGCGAGACCCGGGTCGAGGAGATCCGTAACGGCGAGGTCTGCTTCTGCGACGACAGCGGCCACCGCGCGACGGTGTCCGCGACGCTGGTGGTGGTGGCTCAGGAGGTCGAGCCCGAGGACGCCCTCCGGCGCACCCTGGAGGCCAACGGGTGGAGGGTCCACGCCGTTGGTGACTGCGCGGAGCCGGGCGACGTTACGGCGGCCATCCACGGCGCGACCGAGGTGGCGCTCCAGCTCTGAAGCGCGAAGACCCGGAGCGCCACCGGAAGGCCGGACCGCGCGCCGGCTCCGCCACTGTCCGTCTTCGTGGACGACCAGGTCATCACTGTAGCATCAGCCATGTTGCGGATAGGGCTCCTGACGCCGGGAGGGGTAGGCGCGGCAGCCGAGGGCGCGGGTTCGGGCCGGGGCGGGCCCAGCTGAGAAAGGCCCTTAATAGTGTCTATGCCCCGGGATCAGGCATGATTACCTTCGAGGACCCGGCGCGAATTCAGGGCCGGCATGGCCCCAGCGCTTCTTCACCGCTCTCATAATAACGAAATGCAGGGTGGAGAGAATGAAGACCGAGGTCCACAGTGGATCGAAGTTGATGTGCCCGATCAGCCAGAAATCCTGGATCACGTCCAGCACGAAGAAGCCCGTGGCGACGGCAAACCAGCCGTAGAATTCGCGCCAGATCGCCCGCCGCCAGCTGAACGGGAGGGCGGGCCGCACATAGTGTCGGACGCTCGGAATCAAGGCGGGCACGCGGGCAGCCCAACTTCTGAATTCCGCGCCGAACTTTCGCTCGAGGAATTCCTCCTCCCGCGCGGCGATCCGCTCGTAGTAGAGGAGACCCGCCAGCGACACAATGATCGGAAGGAACCACGTCCGTGAAAAGAACGACAGGCCAAGGGTGATCAGGTAGTTTCCGGCATAGAGGGGGTGGCGCACGATCGAGTACGGACCCGTCGTGTTCAGAACTTCGGCTTTCTGAGCGCGAGTGTTGCGGCCCGACGTTCCCCTGGGGGCCGTACCGACGGTGAACATCCGAACGGCGAAGCCGGTCATCGAAAGAAGGAAGCAGCCCACCTCCCAGGCGAGGTCGAAGCTGTGAGAGTCGTACGGATAACGGAACCCGATGAAGCTCGCGACAAACAGGGGCAGGAGAAGCAGGGGCATATAGCTCCGCCAGCGGAAAAGGATCTCGCCTGCGCGGGGAAAGTGATCGAGGAGTCTCAAGACGTCCTGCTACGATCTTCGGACAGCGCGCTCAGGAAGTGGTACCGATGGCGGGCCACCCACCGGTAGAGTCGCGGCGTGAGCCGCCCCATGCCGGGGAGGCGGAACAGTGCCGCCAGCCAGCGCCAGCCGCGAAGGCACTCCAGGGTCTCCGGGATGGCGGCCTCGCCGGCCAAGCCCCGGCCGTCGGGAAGCACGAGCTGCATCGCTTCCAGGCAGGTTGCCTTGGACATCCAGGGGAAGCGGGCCCGGCGCGCGGGAGCCTGGCAGGGCAGGTACTCGAAACTGCCGGGCCGGGAGCGACGCTCCACCCAGCGCACCCCGCCCCGGCAGATGGGGCAGGCCCCGTCGTAGATCAAGACCGGCGACGCCACAGGCGCCTCACTTCGGGCGGGCCGACCCCTGTCTCCACCTTCTCCCACTTCACGGCCGCCAGGCGACCAGCCGGCGCGAGCGCGCGCCGCACCTCCGAAGCGGACCTCACGTCCCCTACGAGCCCGATCCCGCCGGACTTGTGACCGACGCGGCAACCGCGCGCGAAGTGCGCCCATCCGCCTACTGCCTCAAGGCGCTCTGGCCGTCGTCTCCCACAACCACGGAGAACGCCAGCATCTCGTCCTCATGACGGCCGAATTCGAACTCGCCCACCCTGGCCATTCCAAATCCATCCACATGAGCAGCCAAGGATCGCGGATTCTCTTTGGACACAAACGCGACGCCAACTTCGTATTGTTTGGTGACTTCGCGTCGCAGCATTTCAAAGAGCCCCCGGAGCACGCCGCGGCCTCGACGCAATCGATCGATGCACACCGGCCCATAGATGAATGACCTGTAGGAACTCACCATCTTTCCCTGATACTGAATATGGTCGAACAACTGCATCATCGTGGCGAGCAAAGGGAACTGTCTGCTGCAATGGGCGCTGGGCGCGCACAAGTAGCCCACAACCTGGCCCCCGTCACTTGCGACAAGCAGGGCAATGTCATCGGCAATCTCCGCTAAATAGAGCCCCGTGATTTGGAGTGATCAAGCAGGCCGTCCCAGGCATGCGCCGGGGCGCCCTCCCGCGCTCGGGCCTCCTCTCCTGCCCCTCGG
>JBHIAB010000186.1:0-7007 GCA_046758385.1 Methylomirabilia bacterium
GCGTGTTGGCATCTTTGTCCCGAGATCACTCCAAATCATGGGGCCCTATTTAGAGGGGGAGCTCGTTGATGCTGAAGATGGCCAGGAGGATGGAGATCACCACGAGGCCGACGACCAGCCCCATCACCACGATCATGATCGGCTCCAAGAGCGAGATGAGCCGCTTGACCCCCGTCCGGACCTCCTCGTCGTAGGCGTCGGCCACGTGCAGGAGCATTTCCTCCAGCCGGCCGCTCTCCTCCCCAACGCTGATCATGTGGATGGCGAGTGGCGGGAATACCCCGCTCTCCTTGAGCGGGACAGCGATCCCTGCCCCTTTCTTCACCCCCTCAGCCACCTTGTCCATGGCACGCGAGATTTCCAGGTTCCCCACGGTCTCTTTCACGATGCCGCTGGCCTGAAAGAAAGGGATGCCGCTCTCGATCAGGGTCCCCAGAGTCCGGGCCCAGCGGGCCACCTCGGCCTTCTGAAGGAGGCCGCCCACGAGGGGAAGGCGAAGCTTGAGACGGTCCCAGGCCAGCCGCCCTTGGGGGGTGGCGACATACTGCCAGATGGCTGTTCCCGCCAGCACGAGCCCGCCACCACACAGCCACCAGTAGGCGGCGAGGAATCCCGAAATCCCCATCAGGATCTGGGTCGGGAGCGGCAGCGTTCCCCCCATCGCCTGGAAGATCGTGGTGAACTGGGGGAGGACGAAGATCAGGAGGAGCGCCACGGTGCTGGTTCCCACCACCGCCAGGAAGACGGGGTAGATCAGCGAGGTCACCAGGTACTCCTTCAGCTCCTGGACCCCCGCCAGGAAGGTGGCCAGCCGCCCCAGGAGCTGCTCCAGGACGCCTCCAGCCTCCCCTGCGCTCACCATGCTCACGTGAAGCCGGGAGAACACCGTGGGGTGGCGCGCCAGGGCCTCGGCCAGGGAGCTCCCCCCTTGAACCGACTCCCGCACCTGGGCGATGACGCGGCGAAAGTTCTGATTTTGCGTCAGGTCCGCCTGAATCCCCAGGGCCCGATCCAGCTCGACCCCCGCACCCAGCAGCGTAGCGAGCTGCTGGGTGAAGCGCTGGACCTCCCGCCCGCTGATCCCTGACAGAGCCCGCCGCCAGCCAGGAACGACCTCTCTGGCCTCGCGCACCTGGAGGGGGAAGAGCCGCTGTGCTTGCAGCTCCACCACCACGGTGCTCTCGTCCCGCGCCTCCAGGGTGCCGCTTATCCGCCGGCCGGCATCGTCAGCCGCGGTGTAGGTATACCGGGGCATGAGTGACTAGCTCAGAGGGGAGGAAGCGGTGCCGAGACCTGAGGCGACTTCTCGCTCGCGCGTGAGCCGGATCGGCTTGAGCCCCTCGGCGGGCTGAGCTTCGAGGGCTAGGGTCTCTCCCTCCTCTTGAGTGACGCGGAGGACCTCGGAGACCGCGGTGATTCCCCTGAACACCTTATCCCACCCGTCCTGCCGGAGGGTCCGCATCCCAAGCCCCACGCCCCGCTGCTTGATCTCCTGGGAGGCCGCCTTGGCCATGATGAGGGGGCGGATCTGGTCGTCCATCGGGAGGAGCTCATAGATTCCGGTCCGGCCCCGGTAGCCGGTGTAGTTGCACGCCTCGCAGCCCCGTCCGCGGCTGGCGCGCAGGGAGCCACCCGAGGCCGCGATCCCCAGGGCCTGGAGGGCTCCAGCATCCAGCTCGTGCGGCTCCGCACAGCTCCGGCATATGACGCGGACCAGGCGCTGGGCCAGGATCCCCAGCACCGAGGAGGCGATCAGGTAGTGCTCGATACCCATATCCTCGAGCCGGGTTACCGCACCGGCGGCATCGTTGGTGTGGAGGGTGGAGAAGACCAGGTGACCGGTCAGCGCGGCCTGGATCGCGATCTCAGCTGTCTCGGCATCACGGATCTCACCCACCAGGATTATGTCCGGGTCCTGGCGGACAATATGGCGGAGCCCGTTGGCGAACGTGAGGCCGATCTTGGGCTTCACCTGGATCTGGTTGACGCCGTCGAGCTGATACTCCACCGGGTCCTCGATGGTGATGATCTTCTTGTCCGGGGAGTTGATCTTGTCCAGGGCGGCGTAGAGGGTGGTGGTCTTCCCCGAGCCCGTGGGGCCGGTGACGAGGACGACCCCGTAGGGCCGCTGGATCACCCGCTCGAACTGCGGGAGCCTGTCCTGGGGGAAGCCGAGGCGGTCCAGCGTGAAGAAGAGCGATTGGCGGTCCAGGATCCGCATCACCACGCTCTCCCCGTGGACCGTGGGAATCGTGGCCACCCTGAGGTCGATGGAGCGGCCCAGGATGCGGAGCTTGATCCGCCCGTCCTGGGGGAGGCGGCGCTCGGCGATATTCATCTTGGCCATGATCTTCACGCGTGACACGATGGCCGCCTGGAGACGCTTGGGAGGGGCCTCGGCGTCATGCAGCACCCCATCGATCCGGTAGCGGATCCTGATCTTGCCCTCGAAGGGCTCGATATGGATGTCGCTGGCGGCGATCTCCACGGCCCGGGAGATGAGGAGGTTCACCAGACGGATGACCGGGGCCTCTTGAGCGGCCTCCCGCAGGTGCTGGACGTCCTCGTCCTCCCCGAAGGAGAGCCCTTCCCCCTCCTCGGGAGTGATCTCGTCGACGATCCGCTCCATGGCGGTCGCCGAGCTCGTGGCGTACTCGGACAGGGTGGCGAGGATCGCCTTCGGACTTGCCAGGCACGGCCGCACGCGCATGCCCAGGACCACCTCCAGGGCCTCCACCGTCTCGTGGTCGAGGGGGTCGTCCATGGCCACGGTGACGGTGCCGTCTTCGAGCGATATGGGGAGGCAGCGCTGCTCCATGAGAAAGCGCAGAGACACGGTATTGGAGAAGACCGGGGCCTGGGGGAAGGCGGAGGTGGGGATGTACGGAACGCCGAGCTGACGAGCCAGAACGGTGAGCAGGTCATGCTCGTCCAGCGCTCCCATCTCCACCAGGAGCTTGCCGAGCCGCTCAGGCCGCTGGGCCAAGAGCCCCAGGGCCGCCTCGAGCTGCTCGGCGGTGATCAGGCCGGCCGCGGTCAGGAGCTCACCAAGCCGGGGTCGATCGCTCATCGATCCACCTGAGGTTTGGACTGGAGAGCTTTGATCTGCTGAACCAGCTGGCGGATCCCTGCGGAAAACCCGTCGTCAAACACCACAAATCTGGCCTGCTGCTCTGGGCTCAGCACGTCGCGAAGCTCCTGGAGGAGAGTCGTCCTCCAGAGTGCAAGCTTGGCCTCGACGTGCTCCCATCGGGCGATCTTGGCCTCCAGCATCTTCGGACCAGCCTGGCCTTTGAGGAGCTCGTGGAGACGCTCGACAACCTGGCGCCGCTCCTGAAGCCATGTCCGCCGCTCGTCATCTGCGCGTCGGACACGTGTCGCGACCTTGGCGGTCTGCTCCTCGGAGAGCCGGAGGGCCTCCGCAAGCTGAAGCAGATAGAGTGACTCGAGCCGCTTCTCCGCTCGCTGGCGGGCAGCCTCAGGGGTCTCACCGGACTGACCGAATCCCTGCCCGACCGGCGCCACCGCGATGAGGAGGGCTGCGCAAGCGGTCATCACCCACTTCATCGCGACGTCCTCCTCTCAAGCGCCGTAACCAGGTGCTTGATCTCTCGCTCTGTCAGCCCCATGACTTGGTCCACCCGCGGAACCAGTGCCACCTGCCGAGCGTCGGCCACCCTCACCAGCTCCTGGAGCTCCCCCCCCTCGCTACTGCCCAGAAGCACCGGTGCGACCCATGCATAACGGTTCAGCTCTCTGACCGGCGTCTCCAGGAGCCAGACCTCCAGTACGGGATCGCCGGCAAGCGCTACGAGAGACACCCGAGACTCGGGTTTTGGAGGGGGTGGCGAGGCGCGCCAGACCAGGAGCAGCGCCGCAGCGGCAGCCAGCGGAATGGCGACTGCCGGCCAGAGCCGCCGAAGCCGCCAGATGCGGCTGGGGGATTCGGTGTCGAGTCGCTGGCTGATGGCTACCCGCAGGACCTCCCACGAGCCCTCAGACGGCTCGTCCAGCGGAAGTGCCCCAAGGGCTACACGGCTCGCCTCGAGTGTGGTCAGCTCGGCTGAGCACTCCGCGCATCCTTCAAGATGGCTCTCGAGGGTGGCCGCCGAGGCTCGGGGCATCTCCCCTTCCAGGAAGTCAACCAGTCGAGCGCGGTCTCGCTCGGCACAGCTCATAGACCCGAAATGCCTCCTTCACCCGCGCCTATTGTCTCTCTGACTCGCAGCAAGGCGTGGTGGTAGTTGGCCTTGACCGTCCCCACCGGCGAGCCCAGCACCTCGGCGATCTCGTTGAAGCTCAGATCGTGGAACACCCTGAGGACGAGCGTCGCCTTTTGCCTCGGTGGAAGCCCCATGACCAGGCCCTCGAGACGCCGGGCCGACTCCTCGGCGATGCTCGACTCGAGGGGAGACGGCTGTCCGTCCATCAGCCCCTCCCCAAGGGGGTCATGACTCCGCTGGCCTCTCTGGTGATCCAAACAAAGATTCACGGCGATCCTGTAAAGCCACGTGGTGGGGCTTCCCTTACCCCGGTACCCGGGCAGCCCCTGGTAGGCCCGCAGGAAGACTTGCTGGACGACGTCACGGGCCTCCTCCGGCTGGCCGATCATCCTGACGGCAAGCCGGTAGATCATCCGGTACGAGCGATCCACCAGGGCTTCGAAAGCCTCCCGACGCCCCACCCTGAGTCCAGGGATGAGGTCATCGGTACCGACCCGTTTACTCTGTTTGACGGCCTTGGGCCGGAAACGGTTTAATTCCAAAATTGCCCTGTGGATTCACAGAGTTAGGTATCGGCACAAGTTAGGACATTCAGGAGTTGGCGGGCCGAGCGCTCCCAGCTAAATCGGGAGGCGCGCTCAAACCCCAGAGCCCTCAGCCTGTCCCGACGAGCCGGGTCGCTCAGGACCCCCTCTACAGCGTCCGCGAGAGCTTGTATATCAAGGGGATCCACGAGGATCGCAGACTGGCCCAGGACCTCAGGGAGTGAAGAGGTGT
The DNA here is from genome assembly GCA_046758385.1 of Methylomirabilia bacterium. Taxonomy (GTDB): domain Bacteria; phylum Methylomirabilota; class Methylomirabilia; order Rokubacteriales; family CSP1-6; genus JBHIAB01. The sequence continues at coordinate 5,001 of JBHIAB010000186.1, forward strand.
TCGAAGCCACCACCGGTGTCCCACAGGCCATCGCCTCCAGGGGCGGGAGGCCGAACCCCTCGTAAAGAGAAGGAAAAACAAAGAGATCCGCGCCGGCGTACAGGGCGGGGAGATCCTGCTCGCCGACGTAGTCGAGGAAGTGCACACGCCCCCCGATCCCGAGGCGCTCGGCATCACGGGACAGGGCAGGATAGTAGCGGGGATCCTTCTTCCCGACGACCACCAGGCGGTGAGGAATCGAGGGGGCCAGTCGCGCGAAAGTCTTCAGCAGCCCAGCCAAGTTCTTGTGAGGAAAGAGATTTCCCACGTAGAGCAGATACGGGGCCAGCCCGAGCTGCGTTCTGAGGGGTTCCGGATCGACATCGGGGTGGAAGCGCCGGTGGTCGTACCCGACGGGCACCACTTGGATCCGCCGCCCATCCAGCCGATAGCACTGCCTCAGGTCCTCCCGGGTGCTCTCCGAGTCAGCCAGGACGATGCGGGAGCGACGAAGCAGGAGCGGAATGAGATGGCGGAAGTAAATCGTCTGGCGAGGGAACGCCTCGGGGAAGTGCAGCGGGATCAGGTCGTGAACGACGACCACCTGGGGGACCCGGGGAAGGAAGATCCCCTCGGGAAGCGGCGAGAGCAGGAGAGCCGCCCGATCGGCCCGGAGCCGAAATGGCAGGGCCACCTGAAGCCAGAGGAGTCTCGCAAGGTGACCCCGCCAGCCGCCAGAAGGCCCCACCCCCCGCCAGACGCGCCGGGCGGTCACAGACCGGAAGTCCTCGAGTTCCGGGTAGGCGGTATAGACGGTGAGGTCAGAGTGCAACCGGCTCAGTTCCCGCACCATGTTGACGGTGTAGACCCCGAGCCCGGAGAGGTACGGGTCCACAATGGAGGCGTTGACCGCGATCCTCATCCGGCTACCGCCTCGTAGACCTCGACGGTGCGCCGAGCAGTCAGCTCCCAGGAAAACTGGCTTGCCCGTTCGAGCCCCCGGGCGCCCAGCGCGTGCTGGAGGTCTTTGTCGCCCAGAATGTGGGCTATCGCCCGAGCAATTTGCTCCGGGTCCCGGGGGTCCACGACCAGCCCCGCATCCGCGACCACTTCCCTGAGCGCAGGGACTTCAGACACCACTACTGGCACTCCCGAGGCCATGGCCTCCAGTGGAGGAAGGCCGAACCCTTCGTAGAGCGAGGGGTAGACCAGACAGGCGGCCCCGCTCACGAGCACCGGGACCTCCTGATCATCGCGATAGCCAAGCCAGCGAATCGATGCGGCGCGCGGCGACGCAGTCAAGCGTTTCAGGATCTCGCGGTTCCGCCATCCCTCACTACCAACCAGGACCAAAGGCGGGGTGTTATCCAAAAGCTCGTGGAGATGCTCGTAGGCCCGGATGAGGGTCAGGAGATTCTTTCTCGGCTCAAGATTCCCGACGAAGAGGAGATAACCCCTCTCGATGAGCCTGTGTCTATCGAGCACGGGGGCAAGCTCGGTGGCCGAGCGAGGCTTGAAGACGGAGGCCGCTCCGTCGGGGATCACCCAGACTTTCTCCGGGGAAACACCCAGCAGCTCCAGAAGATCGCCGCGAGTCTGCTGAGACGGGACGATGAAGGCATCAGCGAACCGGGCTGCCGTGGCAACGCTGAGCCTGAAGTGGAGGACTCGAGAGCGGGGATGGTACTGGGGAAGGCGGAGGCAAGAGAGATCGTGGACGGTCACCACACGCCGGCCTCTCCGCTGGGGCAGCGGCAGACCATTGACCGAGTGAAAGCAATCCACGGGACCCAGGAACGACTCTACGCTCACCGCCTGGCCCAGAGCTGGCCAGGCAGCGCTCAGACCGAAGAGCAGGTTGGGCATCCGGCTCACCCGCCTGACCCCTGGGCCCTGGGGGAAATCGGGCCGGTGTCGAGCCCGTGACCTGAACGAGTCGAAGTAAAGCAGGGAATGCCGATGGCCGTCGCTCAGCCGAGCGAGCGCTTCGACGAGCGAACGGGTGTAACGCCACACCCCGCCGAGTTG
>JBHIAB010000187.1:0-7000 GCA_046758385.1 Methylomirabilia bacterium
GGTGGTCGGGGCTTTTTCGCTAGCTGGGAGACGTGCTATCCTGCGGGCGCGGATAGCCGAACTGTTCGGTTAGTCCCTCTCCCCCATCGGGGGCGAAAGAAGATAGATGGGTCGGATCCGGGTTCTCAGGGTGATTGCCCGCCTGAACGTCGGTGGGCCTGCCCTCCATGCCACTCTGCTCGCCGATCGACTGGACCCAGGTCGTTACCACACCCGGCTCGTGGCAGGCCGAGAAGCCCCGGGAGAGGCCAACTACCTCGCCCTCACGGGGCGGTCGGTGGATAACCTGACCATCATTCCTTCGCTGGGGCAAGAGATCCGTGGGGCGCAGGATCTGGTCGCCTTCGCTCGACTCTACCGCCTGATGCGCCAGATTCGCCCTCACATCGTCCACACCCACACGGCCAAAGCGGGGACTTTGGGCCGCCTGGCGGCTCGGCTGGCAGGCGTGCCGGTGCTGATTCACACGTATCATGGACACGTCTTCCAAGGATACTTTTCTCCGCTCAAGACGCGTCTCTTTCTGGGCATCGAGCGGGGGCTCGGTCGGTGGACGGACCGGCTGCTGACCGTGAGTGAGGCTGTGCGACGGGATCTGCTACGGCTGGGGATCGGGAGCCCGGAGTGCCTCCTGGTGGTCCCGCTGGGGCTGCACCTCGACCACTTCGTCCGGTCTGACGAGGTCCGTGGTGAGCTTCGGGCCGAGCTGAGGGTCGGCGATGTTCCCCTGGTGGGCATCGTGGCACGCCTCGCGCCTATTAAGCGTCACCAGGACTTCCTGGCAGCCGCTGCGACAGTGGTCGCTCGGCGCCCGGACTGCCGGTTCGTCGTGGTCGGAGATGGTGAGCCACGGGGCAGGCTGGAGGCTCAGGCCCGGGGACTGGGCCTGGACAACCGGGTCCACTTCCTGGGCTGGCGGGGCGATCTTCCCCGGGTCTACGCCGACCTGGATCTGGTCGTGCTAACCTCGGCGAACGAGGGGTCGCCGGTCTCCCTGATCGAGGCCATGGCGGCAGCCCGCCCCGTGGTGGCAACGCGCGTGGGCGGCGTGCCGGACCTGGTGGAGGACGGGGTGACTGGCCTGCTGGTGCCACCTGGAAAGCCCAAGGAGCTGGCTAACGCCATCGTGGGGCTCCTGGGTGATTCCGAGCGGCGGCACGCGATGGGGGAGGCAGGGCGGAAGCGGGTGCATCCCGCCTTCAGTGCTGAGCGGCTGATCCAGGATGTGGATCGGCTGTACACGGAGCTGCTCCGTGAGAAGCTCGGGAGGGGCAACTGCTTTTGACGATCGCTCGGTGGCCTCTGTGCCATGGACCGGCGCATGAGAATCAATACTGATCTGCTGCGGCAGCGAGCGAAAGAGATCCGCTCAGTTTTCAGTACACTGTGACGTCGGGCGACCTTGTTTTCCTGAGAGATGAAGAAGAGTGGTTTGCCAATCCTGGCGCCGCGCGATCTACCTCGCGGAGGTAAGCTACTTATCCGGGAAGCCAGGGTCGAGGGCGCAAGGTACAATGACCGCAGAGGTGTCGCTGATGACACTCCTCAGAAGATACGAGGAACTCCTCGACCGGCTCCTTGACGAACTCAGGGCGTGCTACGGCCGGAGGCTGGTTGCCTGCGCGGTGTTCGGCTCAGTCGGCCGTGGCACGCCTCGATACGATTCGGACATTGACTTGCTCCTCGTGGTTCGAGGGCTTCCGCAGGGGCGGTTCAAGCGCGTGGAGGAGTTCCTCCCGGTGGAGGCCTGGCTCGAGCCGGCTCTGAAACCGACCGAGCCCGGGGGCGCCCCGATTGCCCTCTCGCCCGTCTTCAAGACGCCGGAGGAAGTGGAGGCCGGCAGCCCCCTGTTCCTTGACCTGGTCGAGGATGCGAGGATCCTGCACGACCCCGATGGCTTCCTGGCCGGGTATTTGGACCGGCTCCGGCAACGGCTTCGCCAGCTTGGCGCCCGGCGGATTCACCGGGGGAACGCCTGGTACTGGGAGCTGAAGCCGGACCTGAAGCCCGGCGAGGTCTTCACGCTGTGACGAGCCAGAGCCTGGCCCGGAGCTACCTCGTCAAGGCGCAAAAGCGGCTGAAGGCCCTGGCGGTTCTGCGGGATGAGGGCGCGGCCTGGGTGGTTGCCCTGGCGAGCGAGGCCATCGACCGTTTCCCTTCGTCGTAAGGGCGACTCGGCGGATGTTTCGTCCGTGCGACCATCGGGGTTCGTCGGGCGATCCCGGTGGAGCTGGCTCACGTTGAGGGAAGCCCAAAACGTTGTGACCGTAGTCCGATCGTTCGGTCGGTTCGGGAGTGGTCGGATCCCCTGTTGTCTGCTCGCGGCCGAGGGTATTATGGTCCTACGAAGGAGCGGTTGATGATCAGAGGGCTGAAGCAGAAGCTGGACTACTCCGACTACGCCCAAATCCCTGCCGATGGGAAGCGCTACGAGCTTCTGGAAGGAGACCTCTGCGTGACGCCCGCCCCCAGTCCGCTCCACCAGCGCGTCTCTCGGCGGCTCCAGCGACGTCTGGAAGACTACTTCCATGTCGGCGGCCTCGGAGAGGTGTTCAACGCCCCTATTGACCTGATCTTGACGCCCCACGATGTGGTGCAGCCGGACCTCGTGATTGTCACAGACCCCGCCCAGGTCTCCGGGCGGGGGATCGAAGGTCCCCCGGCCCTGGTCGTCGAAATCCTCTCACCCTCGACGCGTGACCGTGACCGGACCGTAAAGGCCCAGCGCTATGCCGCCCTTGCGATCCGCCACTACTGGTTGGTGGACCCCGAGGGGGTCCGGATTGAATGCTACCGGCTCGAGGCCGGCGCCTATGTGCTGGTGGTCCAGGCGGAAGGCGATTCGTCGCTGGATCATCCGGACTGGCCCGGCCTCACTCTGACCCTCGCCGATCTCCGGCGGTAGTTCAAATTCGAAAATGTGAGGGCCCTCCCGATCTCGTCGTGGAAGTGCTGTCCCCGGGGACGGTTACCCGTGATCGGAAGAGCACGTTCCAGCTCTACGGCCGTCACGGCGTGCCCCGCTATTGGATCGCTGCCCCGGACGCCAGGCGGCTTGAGATGTACGAGCTATCGGGAGCCAGCTACGTATCCGGCGGCTCCCTGGATCACGACGGTGTCCTCTCCGCCGAGCTGTTCCCGGGCCTGACCATCACGGGGTCGGCGATCTGGGCTTGATGCGCTCGATTTGCTGTCGCCGGTGACGCTGCCCTGTCGGATCGCGCTGGTCCACGACTGGGCTATGGGTGAGAAGAGCATCGCCATGGGAGCGAACCCTTCCCGGGGCCGGCCCGGATCTGCTCGACTTTCAGCGGGAGTAGTTCGCCCAGACTTCATGGGGTGGCTGGCAGTGGGCGATCTCCATTCCGAGGAGAAGAGGGTGTGATCAAGCGGAAGAAACTCCCAGCGACCGTCCGGGTAAAACTTGATGCGATTTCCGAGAGGACGTTAATTCTCCCATCAGGACTGGATGCACTCTGGCTCTTTGGCTCCTACGCCAGGGGCGAAGAGACCCCGCTGAGCGACCTGGATTTGGCCTATCTCCAGGCGTCCCGGCCGGGAGATCCGCTGTCCTGGGACGTGAGTCTGTACCGGGCCCTCAGTGGGTTCCTGGGCACGGACGAGTTGACTCTCGTCGACCTGCATGAGACCGCTCCGGCGTTGGCCTTTCAAGTGCTTCACGAGGGGAAGCTCCTTTTCTGCCGAGACGTACACCGGGTGGCCGATCTCGCGGAGCGGGTTTCGGCGAGGTATCCGGAGGTCAAGCGTCTCATTCGCGAGCAGCTCCAGGGCGAGGAGGGAGGGGCCATGGAGGTTGACCGGGAAAAGGTGCTGTCGCAGCTCAGGCTCCTGGAGGCGGATCTCCGCCGGCTCCGGGAGAAGGCGGCTCTCACGGAGGAGGCTTATCTGGCTGACGTCGACGCTCAGGATGTGGTAATGCGGCGGTTCCAGACTGCTATCGAATCGTGCGTCAACATCGGCAACCACTTGATTGCTCGTCTCCGGCTCCAGCTCGCAGAGGATTACGCCACGGTGTTTTCGATTCTGGGCGAGGCGGGCATCCTCAGTCGGGAATTGGCCGGCAGGATGACGGAGCTGGCACGGTTCAGGAACTTGCTGGTGCATCTGTATTGGCGAGTGGATCATCAAGAAATCCTCAGGCGGATGGGGGAGAGGATTCAAGCGGTCGAGGAGTTTCAGGCCCGAGTGAGGGACTTCTTGGCGTCCCGCTAAATCGGCGTAATGGCCCGGGATCCTCGACTTGGTGGCCAGGCTCTCGGCTCACGAGCGAGAATACCCGGGTGCTGGATCGAGGCCTCCCGGATCTGGCAGAACCCACTAGGGGGCTCCGACGCGCCCACGTGGAACCGCGCCAAATGACCAATAGCGAATACCAGCGGCTGATCGAGTTCCTCGGTCGCCGGTTCGCCGAGATGGACCGGCGATTTGAGGCTATCGACCGGCGATTCGTGTCCATGGAGCAACGCTTCGATGGGCGCTTCGACGCCATCGAGCAGCAGCTCCGCGACTTCCTCGGAGGCTGATCGCCTGCGCGGTGTTCGGCTCAGTCGGCCGGGGCACTCCCCGATACGATTCGGATATTGACGTGCTCCTCGTGGTTCGAGGGCTTCCGCAGGGTCGGTTCAAGCGCGTGGAGGAGTTTCTCCCGGTGCGGGAGTGGTGCGATCCCTTGTTGTCTGCTCGCGGGCGAGGGTATTATGGCCCTACGGAGGAGGGTCCCCATCGTGTCCCTTTTCCTTCCTCTGGAGCGAGAGGTGGGGTGATGGTTATGGGAGGAGAGATGGTCGCGAGGAGCGGTGAGACGCAGCGCCCCTTACCGCCGGGCAAGATGACCTTCGAGGAGTTCCTGGCCTGGTGTGACGAGGACACCTGGGCCGAATGGGTGGACGGAGAGGTGATGATGCTTTCACCAGCGTCAAGACGCCATCAGGATCTGCGGGATTTCCTCGTGGTGCTGTTGCGCGCGTTTGCGGAATCACGCGAGCGCGGGACGGTTTGGTCTGCTCCGTTCCTTATGCGGCTTCCGAATGTCCCCAGTGGCCGGGAACCCGATCTCCTCTTTGTGGTGGCCGCCCAGCAGGACCACCTCAGGGAGACCTACCTCGATGGCGCGGCCGACCTGGTGGTGGAGATTGTCTCCCCTGAGAGCCGGCTTCGGGATCGCGGGGAGAAGTTTGCCGAGTATGAGCTGGGAGGCGTGGGGGAGTACTGGCTCATCGATCCGGATCAGCGGGGGGCTGATTTCTACCGTCTGGATGTCGGTGGGCGCTACCAGCGGGTCCCTGTGGGTGCTGAGGGGGTCTACCGATCCGAGGTCGTGCCGGGCTTTTGGCTCAAGGTGGAGTGGCTCTGGCAAGAGCCGCTGCGGCCGGTGCTATCCGTGCTCGGGGAGTTGGGACTCCTCTCCTGAGGCGGTTGCGGCCGTGAAGGTCGCGCTGGTCCACGATTGGCTCACCGGGATGCGCGGGGGGGAGCGCTGTCTGGAGGTCTTCTGCGAGCTCTTTCCCGAGGCTGATCTCTTCACCCTCCTCCACATACGGGGGAGCGTCTCGCCCGTTATCGAGCGCGGGCGGATTGTCAGCTCGCCGCTTCAGCGGTTCCCCGGCGCGGAGTCCCGCTATCGCTACTTCCTCCCCCTCTTCCCGTGGGCCGCCGCGCGCTTCGACCTGCGCGGGTATGATTTGGTCCTTTCCCTGAGCCACTGTGTGGCGAAAGGGGCCCGGGTGCCTCCGGGAGCGCTCCACATCTGCTTCTGTCTGACACCCATGCGCTACGTGTGGGACCGTTATCAGGACTACTTCGGCGCGCGTGCCGGGTGGGCTGTGCGCGCGCTCATGCCGCCGGTGGCCGCAGCTCTCAGGCAGTGGGATCGGACCACCAGCCGGCGGGTGCACTCCTTCATTGCGATCTCGCGCTTCGTAGCGGAGCGCATTGCCCAGTACTACGGGAGAGAGTCCGAGGTGATCTATCCTCCGGTGGATGTCCGGCGCTTCCACCTCTCCAGCGAGACAGAGGACTATTACCTGGTGGTTTCCGCCCTGACCCCCTACAAGCGAGTGGATCTGGCGATCGAGGCGGCCAACCGTCTCAAGGTCCACCTGGTGGTGGTGGGCTCGGGCCCGGAGGCGGCCCGTCTCCGCGCCCTCGCGGGGCCCACCGTGGAGCTTCTGGGCTGGCGTCCGGACGAGGAGGTCGCAGAGCTTCTGGCGCGGTGCCGGGCAGTGGTTTTCCCTTCGGTCGAGGATTTCGGGATCGTTCCGCTGGAAGCGATGGCGTCGGGGAAACCGGTGGTTGCGCTGGGCCTGGGCGGTGTTCGTGAGACAGTCGTGCCGCTCGACAGCGGGCAGGAGCCTCCGACAGGAATTTTCTTCCCTGAGCAGACGGTCGATTCGCTGATCGAGGCGATTCGCCGCTTCGAGGCCAATGCCCACCGCTTCGAGCCAAAGGCGCTGCGGGCCCGCGCTGAGGCCTTTGACCGGCCGCTCTTCAAGGAACGGATTGCCGAGTTCGTGGCCAGGCGCTGGGAGGAGTTCGCCCGCCGCTGAAGCGCGCTTGGGACGCTTCGTGCCCCTCGTGTTAGAATCTCCGGGTCATGGGTGGTTCTCGGGGAAGGCCAGAAGCTTGACGGCGGGATGCTGAAGGCGCACTCCCGGCTGTTCGAGCACTTGACATTGGCCGGTGACCTGGCGCTGATCGCCGGGAGTTGGTTCCTCGCCTACTACCTCCGGTTCTACCTGGGCCCGATCCCCGTCTACCACGGGATCCCGCCGCTCGGCCCGTATTTGATCTTGCTTGCCCCGATCTTGGTGGTCTGGGCAGTGGCCTTCAGGGCCTTCGGTCTCTACCGCCCGCGTCGGCTGGGCTCACGGCTCTCCGAGTGGGCCGACATCGCCAAGGCCTCGAGCCTGGGGTGCCTGGTTCTCATGGGCGTGATGACGTTCTTCTTCCTCCGCTCCTTCGAGTTCTCCCGGCTGGTGAT
>JBHIAB010000188.1:0-6985 GCA_046758385.1 Methylomirabilia bacterium
GGATGATCTCCTGGGCCTGGCCGCGGGCCTTCGGGATCAGATCCTCCCGGTAGCCTCTAGCCTGGTTGATCAGCTTTTCGCGATCCTCTCGGGCCCTGACGACCTCGTGGAAGGCATCCTTCACCTGGTCCGGGGCATCGACCTGCTGGAGCTTCACCGCGGTGATCAGGACCCCGGACTCATAGGTGTCCATCAGCTGCTGAAGGAAGTCGCGAGTCTCTTCCTGGACCCTCGCGCGGCCCACGGTCAACACCTCGTCGATGGTGGTGTTGCCGACCCGGCTCCTGAGGGCGATCTCCGTCGCGGCCCGCAGCGTCTGAATGGGATTCCGGAGGCGGAAGAGGAACTGCTTGGGGTCTCTGATCCGGTACTGGACGATGAGTTCCGTATCGACGATGTTCTCGTCGCCGGTCAGCATCAGCGACTCCGCCGGGATCGGGTGAATCCGCCCCGGACGGCGGCGGTCGCTCCTGAAGCCCACCTCGAGGCGCTGGATCCGCTCCACGTTGACGACATCGACCCGCTGGATCGGCCAGGGGTACCGGTAGTTCAACCCCGCGCCGGTCGTATCGACCACTTTCCCGAACTGCCGGACCACGCCCTGTTCGCCGGGACCGACGACGTAGATGCCCGTGGCGAGCCAGATCAGGAGCACGACGATGACCCCCGCGAGCACCAATGTCTTCGAAAACCGAGGAGGCCGCGGGATTCGGGAGCGGAGATCCTCCCAGTCGCTCCCCTGGCTCGGCCATTTGATCTGCCCTCTCTCGTCATTGAGCCTCATGTTTGCCCCCTTTTCTCGTTAGCCCGGTCTCCCGGTCCCCGTCAGGCGGGCCTCGCTCCGCCGCCCACCAGCGCGAGCACGATGGCGAGGAGGAAGCCCTGGATGATCCACCCGAGCGCGCAGACGCCCACGGCCCGGAGCGTCCCATGGTAGTCGAGCGCCTGCCTCACCGCGATGACCGTCGCCACCAGCATCCAGATGCCGGTGACCAGGAATACGATCTCGCGCAATCCGGGAATCACTCCCAGCACGCGCAGGATTCCGGGAGAGTTGGCAAACCCGATGGTGCGCAGGAGCTCCCCGTGGGTCGCGCTGGTCTGTGGCTCGGGCAACAAGCGGGTGCCAATCCAGTACGTCAGGTACGCCAACACAAACCAGCCGATCAGGGCCGCCACCGCGCCCATCAGCATGGCGCCGAGACCTGCTCGGCCGACCCCGAGGCCCGCGGCGACACTCCCGAGCGCCACCACGACCATGGCCTGCCGGGTCGTGCCGGTGTCGGCTTCCACTTCCTCGTAGAGATGCACGTCCAGCTTCGCTGCCCGGAAAATCCGATCCGTGAAGCTCCCCATTACCGACCCTCCCTGCTCGCACGCTGCGGTTCTTGGCGGCCCCTGGTGGCCGCGTTCACGCCCGAGGGCCCGAAGTTGTGCAGGGCTGTGACCACGCGGGCCCGATCGGGGTCACTCGTGAGGCGATTTCCTGTTCCGGACCTCCCCGGCCAGCGCTGAGAGCAGTCGCTGGACGTCTGCCGCATCGTCGAGTCGGAAGGCGACCGGGGCGCGGATGCGACCCGCCCCCACCTTCACGGTGATGGCCTTGCCGGCGAGCACCTCGAAGGCCAGTTCGTCGGTCCGGTCGTCACCCATGTACACCATGGTGAGCGGCCACGGGCCGGCGGGGAAGACGCGCTCGGCGAGCCAGAGTGCAGAGTCCCCCTTGTTCCACCGGACGCGCGGCAGGATCTCGATCACCTTCTTCCCTCTCAGGATCTTGAGGCGACCGCGGCGCTGGTGAATCGTCCGTTCCAGCTGGATCTCCACTCGCCCCACTGCCCCCGGGGGCACGTTCCGGTAATGCACGGCAACCGCCAGCCCTTTCGGCTCCACGCGTGCGCCGGGGATGGAGGCGATGCGGAGGCTCAGGGCCTGGGCGATACTGCGGAGAGTCTGGCGCTGCGCTTCAGCCTCGGGGTGCCTGAAGCTGACGCCCGGGCCGTCCACCTCGAGACCGTGGCAGCCAGCGTAAATCACTTCGGAGATCCCGACCAGCGCGCGCAGGTCGCCGGCGGCGCGGCCCGAAAGGATGCCCACCCGAAGCCGGGGTGACTGCGCGAGCACGCGGAGATCGCTCCGCACCTCTCGCGTAAGCCGGGCCTCAGCCGGATCCCCCACGAGGGGGGTGAGGGTGCCGTCGTAGTCGGTGAGGAAGAGGAGGCTCCCGCCGCCGGCGAGCCCTTGGGTCAGCTCGGCGAAGAGGCGCTCCAGCTCTCTCAGAGATGCCCCTCCTTCCGTTCATGCACCTGGAACCACCATCGTGAGGGTTCTCCCACGCGCCGCGATGAGGCACCGTGGGGTGTGAGCCATTGCGCTGAAAGTATACACTTCCTTCGGGGGAGAGGACGAATCAAAGGTTGGTAGGGCGATGGAGGGTCTGGATTGTGAGCGGCTGGGTGCGGAGAAGCTTCGGGGGCATTTATGCCCCGAACTTTCTAAGCCGGAGCCCGTTGGCCAGGATCAGAGGGATAATCTCGTGTGCCAGGAGGATCCCTAGGCTGCCTCCCGCACAGGCGCGCTCGGTGAACTGCCTGACCGGGTCGGCCCCGCAGTAGGCGCTCCAGAGGAGGACGGGGACCGGCTGCCATCCGTGGGCTTTGAGGATCGCGGGGGTCGAGTGGTCTCCGGTGACGACGAGGACATCGGGCTTGAGGGCGAGGATCTCTGGAATGGACGAGTCCAATCGTTCCAGGGCCGTCACCTTGCCTGAAAAGTCTCCGTCCTCTCCCGCCTTGTCGGTGTCCTTGTAGTGGAGGAAGAAAAAATCGTACTCCTCCCAGTGCTGGCCGAGGGTGGCGACCTCTTCGGCGAAGGTGGTCCCGGTCTTCGGTATCTCCATCCCCACCAGGCGGGCCAGCCCCCTATACATCGGGTATGCCGCGATGGCGGCGGCTCTGAGGCCGAAGACCTGGGGGAAGAGGGGGAACTCGGGAAGCTGGCCAAACCCTCTTAGCAGCAACATGTTGGCCGGCGCCGCGTCGGCCAGGAGGGCCCGCGCCTCCTCCACGAACCGGTTGACGAGCCCCGCGGTCCGCTCGGCGTCGGGAGTGAGCGTCTTCACCGGGAGCGGCAAACTGCCGAGCGCCTGAGGATCGGTCTCGCTGACCCTGCCCGAGAGGTCGGGGCCGCGGAGCAGCAGGACGAAGCGATGTTCTTTGACCGGCTCGACGAATACCTCCACGCCCTCAAGGCGGACCTGTCTCAGCCGTTGGCAGAGAGAGGCGCACAGCTCGGTGGCGATGCGCCCGGCACGGCGGTCGGTGATCCGTCCCTCGCGGTCCACGGTGCAGAAGTTCCCCCGCGACGCCACATCGCCGGGCCTCAGCTCGAAGTCAATGCCGAGGGCTTCCAGCACCCCGCGTCCGACCCCGTAGACGAGCGGATCGTAGCCGAAGAGTCCGAGGTGTCCCGGCCCGCTGCCGGGCGTGATGCCCGGACCCACGTGGCGGAGAAGTCCGCACGCCGAGCGCGCCGCCAGGGCGTGGAGGTTCGGGAGCGTGGCACTCTCCAGCTCCGATTTACCGGTTTCGAGGTTGGGAAGACCGGCGAGGCCGTCGGCCGAGAGGAGGATGAGCTTGGTGGTGTTGGGGACCACCAGGGAGTGGATGAGATCAAAATCCACCATCGTCCCCGATCCATTCCGCCACGTGGACCCGCATCTCACTCAGGTAGCGGAAGTGGGCGTCGAACTCGTAGGCGACGACCTGCTGCTCCGGGGCATCGAGGAAGCGGATCACGAAGCGGCCGACTGCCAGCTCCCCGGCGTCGATCGACCGGCATCCGTCGGTGGCCAACCCGAGCCGCTCCATGAGCACAGGCAGCGCGAAGGCCTGATCCCCCATCGTGAGGAGCCTCGAGCCCGCTCCGAGGGCACCGAATCGAGCCTCGAACACATCCCGCCGTGCGCCCATGATCCGTGTTCCCGAGTGGCAGGATACCACCGGCTCTCGCGTGCCGGCAACCGGAGGATGAAACCACAGTCCGGTCGGGCGAACTCGAAAAGGGTTGAAGCGCTCGGAAGCGCTTTGTTATAGTGTGGCCTTGTCATTCCGCTGCGCGGTTGCTCCGACTCCGAACGCCAAGGAGGGGCAGGACTCTATGCCTGACGCTCACGCCCTCAAAGGAGGCCGCCGAGGCCGCCCTCCCTGGCCTGCCAGTGCGATCCCGACTTCCGAGGAGGTGTACGGGGCCGTTGCTGAGCCAGCCCGGGAGTACCCGAAGTTCCTCGAATCCATCGTCCACCCCGACCGAACGTTCTCCAAACCTGAGGCGCTCTCCCAGCTGCGTGTCCTCGATTGCTCCACCGGCATGATCATCGGCCACTGGGCCTCCTCGATGCTGGCCGAGCTGGGGGCGGAGGTGATCCAGGTGGAGCCCCCGGGGGGCGATCCGCTGCGCCGGCTCACCCCCTTCGGCCGGAAGGAGTACATGGTCAAGGATCGTCAGCGCGGGGAGCCCGTGGGGCTCCATTTCCTCCACGAGATGCGGAACAAGTTGTCCATCACTCTGGACCTCACGAAGAGGGAGGGGCGCGGCATCCTCAAGAAGCTGGTCACTCACGTGGACGTCATCATCGAGAATGCACCCCCCGGCCAGTGGGACAAGTGGGGAATCGGCTACCGCCAGCTATCCAAGCTCAACCCGCGCCTCGTCTACTGCTGGGTGGGGGAGCGGGGCCAGTGGGGCCCGCTCAGGGACAAGCCGGGAATGCGCGATCCGGTGGGTCAGTGCGCCTCGGGATTCGTCCACGGGACCGGGGATCCAAAGGAGTTCGGTGGCCGCCCCACCCGCTCGGGGATGTGGATGGCCGACCATGTGGGCGGCACCGCGGCCGCCATGGGGATCGTCGCCGCCCTGATTCACCGCGAGCGCACCTCGGGTAAGGGGCAGTTCATCGAGGCCACCGCGGCCGAAGGGGTCATCCGCATCCTGGACTACAACTGGGTCTGGCACGGCATGGACGGCAGCATCCGTCCCCGCTACGGCAACTGGGACCTGGCCATCAACATTTACGCGGTCAACCCGTGCAAGGACGGGTACATGATGGTGGGCGGCGGCCACGATCGGCTCTGGTACCGGATCTGGAAGACGGTGGGCGATGAGGCACCGGCCGCGGAGGAAGAGATCATCGCCGACACCGGCCTGCGCAACGTCTCGGATCGGTTGCCGCACGACCGCCAGGTCAAGACCTATACCCTGCTCTGCGAGTGGTTGAAGGATTCGACGCGTGCCGAGGCGGAGCGGAAGCTGGTGCGACAGGAGGTCGCCTCGGGGGGGGTCATGGCGATCCACGAGGTGGCCGAGTATCCGCACTTCAAGTACCGCCGCCAGGTGGAGGAGTTCGACGACCAGCTCTACGGCAAGGTCCTGGTCGGGACCTCGCCCCAGTTCGCGGAGAAGATCCCGGCGCGGCTCAAGTGGCTGGGGCGGCCCGTGGGCTACGACAACGACGATGTGTATCGGCGGCTCCTCGGCTTCACACGCGAGGACTTCTCCCGGCTTGCCAAGCAGAGAGTGATCTGATGGCTGCCAAGAAAAAGAGGGGGACCAAGGAGAAAGCCCGCGCCGCACTCAAACCCCTCTCCCCAGCGGCGAGAGGGGACGGGGACTTCGAGCGCTACTGCCAGGGGACCTTCAACCCGGCTTCTGTGTTCGCCAAGCCTGAGGTCCTCAAAGGCTATCGAGTCCTCTCCTGCACCCAGTACATCCTCGGCCCGTCCTGTGCCGCCTATCTCGGGGAGCTGGGTGCCGAGGTGATCAAGATCGAGCTGCCGCGGCGCGGGGAGCCCATGCGGCACTCGACGCCGGGCAACGAGGGCTTCCTCTACCCGCTCTCTCGCTGGGTGCCGCAGTCCGGGACGGGCCTCGGCTTCATGGGTGCCAACTTCAACGAGCAGTTCGTCTCCATGGACTTCCACCGGCCCGAGGCCCGCGAGCTCATGTATAAGCTCGCGGCCAAGTCCGACGTCATGGTGGAGAACTATCGCCCCGGCACCTTCGACCGCTGGGGGATCGGCTACCGCCAGCTTCGGGAGATCAACCCGCGCCTGGTGTACGTCTGGCTCGGCGGCTTCGGCGGCTGGGGCCCGGGGCGCGTGCGCGCCTCCTACGACATCCTGGGCCAGGCCCAGGGCGGTGCCTTCTCCATCACCGGGCTCCAGGAGGAGTTCGGGGGGTCTCCCTCCAAACACACCATCTGGCTCGCCGACTACTGGGGCGGGATGATGGGCGCGCTCCACGTGCTGTCCGCGCTGTACTGGCGCGATAACGTGTCGGGCGAGGGGACCTTCCTCGAGTACAGCCAGGTCCATGGAGTCTCCCGCCAGCTTGAATATGGGCTGCCGCTCTATGGCGGCCATGGTGTCATCCGCGAGCGATGGGGGAACTGGGACACCGAGCTCTGCGTCCACGGGATCATCAGGTGCGGCAAGCCCTCTCATCCCGGCTCCGACAACCCGCAAGAGCAGGAGGAAGGGTACATCCTGATTTCGGCCTACGAGGATGAGGACTTCGCCCGGCTCTGCAAGGCCATCCGCCAGGAGAAGCTGGCGCGGGTGTACAAGAGCCACGACGTTCGGGCGAGGCCAGACAGCCAGCGGGAGATCTACGCTGCACTGGAGGCATGGGCCCAGGACAAGACGAAGGAGCAGGTTGCCCAGATCCTGGATCGGGCCGGTGTGATCAACCAGCCGGTTTGGAACGCCAAGGAGGTGAGCAACCATCCCCACTGGCGCCAGCGCGGCTCCATCTCCTGGCTGGACGATCCCACCTACGGGGACTTGCTCTCTCAGGGGCCGGCCTACAAGATGTCTGACACGCCACCCCGGGTGAAGTGGGCGCTCAAGCCCATCGGGGCCGATAACGAGTCCATCTACGGCAGGCTGTGCGGGCTCGCGGCTGAGGAGATCAGAAGGCTCGAAGCCGA
>JBHIAB010000189.1:0-6919 GCA_046758385.1 Methylomirabilia bacterium
CCGAAGATCGAGCGCGGGCTTGGCCCGCGCAATCTGAATGGGGGGGGAGGTTCGGAAGGGGGGCAGAGCCCCCCTCCGAGGTTCATTGAGTCTTAGCTGCGGGTTGGTTGGGCTGCCGAACGCGGGGAAGTCCACGATCTTCTCCGCCCTGACCGGGACTGACACCCTCGTCGCTTCCTACCCGTTCTCCACGCTAGGGCCCAAGAAGGGTGTGGTGCCAGTCCCCGATCCACGCCTCGAGGCCCTGGCCCGCCTTCTGCACCCGGGCAAAGTCACGCCGGCAACCCTCGAGGTCGTGGACATCGCCGGCCTCGTGGAGGGCGCCTCCAGGGGCGAGGGGCTCGGCAACCAGTTTCTCTCCCACATCCGAGCCGTAGACACCGTGCTCCACGTGGTCCGCTGTTTCGCAGCCGGCCAAGTTCCCCACCTGGCGGGCGAGCTAGCTCCGGGGCGCGACGCCGACATCGTCAACACCGAGATCCTCCTGGCTGACCTGGAGCTCGTCGAGCGTCGGGTGGACCACCTCAAGAAGGCCAAACGCCTGGACCCCAAGGCTTCGGTGACAGAGCTGGCGCTCGCGGAGCGGTGCCACGAGGCGCTGGCTCGGGGCCAGGCGATCCGAGCCCTGGGGCTGGATGACGATGCGCGGCGTGTGCTGAAGGGATGGGGGCTTCTGTCGGCCAAAGCGCTCTGCTACGTGGCCAACGTGGATCGGGGCGATCCGCGGAGGCTTGAGCTAGCCCAGGAGCTGGCGGCAGCGTCTGCCGGAACCCCGGTGGTGGAAGTGGATGGCAAGCTCGAGGGGGAGCTGGCTCTACTGCCCGCCGATGAGCAGCAGGCGTTCCTGGAGGAGCTGGGGCTTGGCGAATCAGCCCTCCAACGCTTGGTGCGAGTCGGCTACCAACTCTCAGGCTTGATCACTTTCTACACGGTTGTCGGCACAGAACTCAGCGCCTGGAGCCTCCCCGATGGGGCCACCGCGCTCGAGGCAGCCGGCCGGATCCACACCGACCTGGCGCGGGGCTTTGTTCGCGCCGAGGTGGTGAGGGTCGAGGAGTTTCTGGCCACCCCCTCGCTGACCACCCTTAGGGAGCGAGGCACGGTGAGGCTCGAGGGACGGGAGTACCGCGTCAGCGACGGCGCCATCCTCACCATTCGGTTCGCCCCCTGACTCCCTCACTTCACTTGGTACAATTTTGTAAGGAGAGGCATGGATTGACGATAGGACCTAAGGCCAAATTACGACGTGGCCCTCGTCGACGGTCTTTTGACAGAGGGGGGGGTCCATGGTATAGAGTTAGCGTTTATCGTCTGGAAGCCCCTGGAGGGGAGGCAAGGAGTCAGTGACCAAGGTCGTCGTCGAGCCCGACGAGTCCTTCGAGAACGCGCTCAAGCGCTTCAAGAAGCAGTGCGAGAAGTCGGGGCTTCTGTCGGAATTCAAGAAGCGCCAGCACTACGAAAAGCCCAGCGTGAAGCGCAAACGCAAGACGTTGGCCGCCAGGAAAAAGGCGAAGCGACGGGAGCGATTCTTCCAAAGCTAGCGGGCACCCCCCAGGAGAGACTGTCTGCGGGAAGAGGCTAGCTACGCCGGTCGTCTCTGGGGTCGAGGAGTAGAGTGGGATCACGTGCAGGCGCTCCTCGCCCAGGACTCGCAGACGCCGATGGGTCACGA
This sequence comes from Methylomirabilia bacterium, assembly GCA_046758385.1. Taxonomy (GTDB): domain Bacteria; phylum Methylomirabilota; class Methylomirabilia; order Rokubacteriales; family CSP1-6; genus JBHIAB01. Next base: position 1,673 of record JBHIAB010000189.1, read on the forward strand.
CTGTGCCCTGAGGCTCTCCCCTCTGCCCGACCCCGATTGCGTGCGCCGTGCACTCCTGGAGACCCGTCAGGCCCGGCAAGCCTTTGCGGTGGCCGGGCCGCCGCCCTGGGGGGTGATCCCGGACCTGCGTGCGAGCCTGGAGCACGCCGAAACTCCTGGGAGCACCCTTGAAGGCGGCGAGCTGGCTGCCTTCGTTCCCTTCCTGCAGGCAGCAACCCGGCTCAGGGCCTACGGGGGGCGCGTGGAGAGCGTGGCTTCCGACCTGGCCCATCGCTACCGTCACCTCCCCATCCTCCCCGAGCTCAGCGACCTCTTGTCCCGCTCCCTCACCGAGGACGGCGCACTCAAAGACGAGGCCAGCCCTGCTCTCCGCCGTGTCCGGCAGGCCGTTCGAGACCTCAGGCGGGAGATCGTCAAGCGCCTAGAGACAATCGTCTCTTCCGCCGAGGCTGACACCACGCTGCAGGATCGCTATGTCACGCTGAGGCACGGCCGGTACGTGCTGCCGGTCCGGGCCGAGGCCCGCTCCCGCCTGCGCGGCATCGTTCACGACCGCTCTCAGAGCGGGGCCACGTTGTTCGTGGAGCCCGAGGCGGTGGTCGAAACCAACAACGACCTCATCCAGAAGCTCCGCGAAGAGGAAGCGGAGGCAGCCCGCATCCTCCGGGCGATCACCGACGAGGTAAGGGACCAGCTCTCCGAGCTCCAGCACCTGGTCCAAGAGGTCGGTGCGCTGGATCTGATTACCGCACGGGCCCACCTGGCCGAGCGCATGGAGGCCACCGAGCCCGAGCTTGCCGAGGACAACGCTGTCGAGTTGCGCGAGGCCCGCCACCCGCTTCTGCTGGCCCAGAGCTGGAAAGAGCCCACCCGCCCGGTGGTTCCCGTGGACCTCTGCCTCTCTCGAGACCGGCCACTCCTGATGGTGACTGGGCCTAACGCAGGCGGCAAGACCATCGCGCTGAAGTGCCTGGGGCTGCTTGCCCTCATGGCGCAGGCCGGCCTGCACCTGCCCGTTAAACACCGAAGCCGGCTGCCGGTGTTCTCCCGGGTCTTCGCCGTGGTGGGAGACGAGCAGAGCGTTGCCGAAAACCTCTCGACCTTCTCCGCATTTGTGGAACAGGTGAAGGTCATCCTTGACGAGGTGGATCAGCACTCCCTGGTGCTCCTGGACGAGCTGGGAGCAGGGACAGATCCGGAAGAGGGCGCCGCCCTGGCCCAGGCCATCCTCGAGCAGCTTGAGAGACGGGGTGCCTTGGTGATGGCCACCACGCATCTCGAGCCCCTCAAGGCCTTTGCTACTGTGCATCCGGGGGCACGGAACGCCTCGGTGGAGTTCGACGGCGCGCGCCTGGCTCCGACCTTCCGTCTCGTCTACGATCGGCCCGGACGCAGTTATGCGCTCGCCATCGGGGCCGGGCTAGGGCTGCCGGCCCCAGTGATCGAGCGGGCCGAGGCCACCCGCTCGGTTCAATCCCAGGCCCTCGACGAGCTCCTGTCGCGACTCGGCTCTCAGGCCCGCGACAGTGCTGACCGAGCGGCGGCCCTCGAGCGTGAGCAGACCCAGCTCGCCGCCCTCATGGCCAAGGCCCGACAGGAGTTGCAGCAGGCTCAGACCGCGGCCCGGGAGACCGTTGCAAAGGCCAGGGCGGAGGCCACAGCACTGCTCACCGAGATCCGACGGGCGGTGGCACACGAATGGGAGCGACTCAAGAGAGACGAGCGCTCCAAGAAGGCCCTGGAGGGGAGCCGCAAACGGCTCGCAGCCCTCGTCGCGAAGCTTCCCCAAGTCGAGCCCATCGGGGATTCGGCAGCTCCACGGGTGGGGGACACGGTCGAGGTGGCGCACCTCGGGCTCAAGGGAGCCCTCGTGGCCCAGGAGGGGAACACGGCCTCGATCCAGGCCGGGACCCTGAGCCTTAGAGTGCCGATCGGCGCCGTTCGCGTGCTTTCAGGAACCCAAGCCGGGGCTGGCACGGGTGCGGGGAGAGAAGCGAGGCGGTCTCGGACCATCGCAGTGCCTGAGAAGCTCGCAGCCCCGAGGGAGCTCCACCTGCTCGGCAAGACCACCGACGAGGCGCAGGCGCTGGTGGAGAAATACCTCGACACCGCCTTCCTTGCCGGGCTTCACTCGGTCCGTCTGGTGCACGGAAAGGGCACCGGCGCGCTCAGGAAGGCGGTCCACGAGCTGTTGGCTGTTCACCCCCTCGTGGAGAGCTTCCGCCCGGGGGAGCCGCACGAAGGGGGAGGCGGCGCCACCGTGGTCGAGCTCAGAGCGGATTGATGGCATCCGGATTCTCACCAACGCTGCTCGACGAAATCCGGTCCCGCGTGGACGTGGTGGACCTGATCGGGCAGTTCGTGAATCTCCGACGCGCCGGAGAGAACTGGAAGGGGCTCTGCCCGTTCCACGCCGAGAAAACCCCCTCCTTCACGGTCAACCCCAAGAAGGGGATCTTCCACTGCTTCGGCTGTGGTGTCGGCGGCGACGCCTTTGGGTTCGTCATTCGCCAGGACCGCCTGTCTTTCCCCGAGGCCGTCAAAGCCCTCGCACGACGCGCAGGAGTGGACCTTCCCGCCCAGTCTCGTCGAGAGGGCGAGGGCCCGCGTGAAGCTCTCTACGGAGCCATGGGCCTGGCTGCCGACTTCTACACCGAGGCCCTCTGGAGCCGCCCTGAAGGCGAGCAAGTACGGCGGTACCTGGACCATCGGGGGATCGACCCGCTCGCCGCCAAGCGCTTCGGGCTCGGTTATGCCCGCGAGGGGTGGGACCACCTCTTGACTTTCATGAGAAGCTCTGGGGTAAGTGAGGATGTGCTGGTCCAGGCCGGCCTGGTCCTAGCCCGACAGACTGGCACAGGCTTCTATGATCGCTTCCGCGGACGACTCATGTTCCCGATCCGGGACGTCCAGGGACGGTCGGTCGCCTTCGGCGGCCGAGCCATCGGGACTGAGGAGCCCAAGTACCTGAACTCCCCCGAGACCCCGCTCTACGTGAAGGGACAGACCCTCTACGCCATGGACCTCGCCCGGGAGGCGATCCGGGAGAAGAACCGGGCGGTGATCGTCGAGGGATACGTCGACTGCCTCATGGCACACCAGCACGGCTTCGTCGAGACCGTGGCCGCCCTGGGGACCGCCTTCACGGGAGCCCAGCTCGCGCTGCTCCGTCGCCACTGCGACGAGGTGATCACCTTCTTCGATGCCGACGCCGCCGGGCGGAAGGCGACGGAGCGTGCGGAGGAGTTTCTCGAGCCTACCGCTGCGAGTCTTGCCTGGGCCGTCAACCGGAGCGGCGGCTTCGAGGAGGGCACAGCGCTCAGCCTCAAGGTCGCCCTGCTCCCCGGGGGTCACGATCCGGACTCCCTCTTGAGAACCGAGGGCGCTGCCGGTTTCGGGGAGCGCCTGGGCGAGGCCCGAAGCCTCCTGGCCTTCGTGATGGACCGGGTGCTAGCCGAAGAGCACTCGGGCTCCCCCAAAGGCCGCGCGACTGCCTTCGCCCGAATCGCCTTGATCCTCTCCAAGGCCACCGGCTCTCAGGAGGCCAGCGAGCTCTCGCGATACGCTGCCCTCAAGCTCGGCGTGGATCCTACCGAGCTCTGGATCGAGGCCCAGCGCCTCCATGGGGCGTTCAAAAAGTCCCCCGCGCCGCCCAGAGCGAGCGAGGCCCAACCGGAGGTGACGCCCATGCCGGTGTTCGAGCAGGACCTGCTGCACCTCATGGCGACCAACGAGCAGGCCCGAGATGCGCTGCTGCCAATGCTAGAAACCGAGGATCTCAGCCACGCACTGAGCCAGGAGCTCCTGGAGACGCTCCGGCGCCATCGCGGGCTGGCCCCAGAGCAGATTGTAAGCCTCGCCGAGTCCGAAGACTGCCGCGGAGCCCTCTCCCGCTTCCTCATCACCCAGCCCCGGTGGGACTACTCAGTGGAGGCGGCCAAACAGTGGGCCGAGCGGCGGCAACGCATCCGGAGGGTGCGTGACCTCGCCCGAGCCATCACGACCCCCGGCAGCGACACGGACCTGACCGAGCAGCTCCAGCGACTGTACGCCGAGGCGGGAATCCATCGCCTCAGCCAGGGACAGCACCCTGAGCACACCCAGGGCGCGTAAGGAGTCGCGACCAATGGCCGACGAACCAAAGACGGACGAGCTGGACAAGCTGATCTCGAGGGGGAAGCAGAAGGGGTTCCTCACCTATGACGAGCTGAACGACGCCCTGCCCTCGGACATCATCTCGCTCGACCAGCTAGACGACATCATGATGATGTTCGGCGCCATGGACATCGAGGTCGTCGACTCGACCAAGGGCAGCCGCCTCTCCTCCGAGCTCGAGCCGCTGGGAGAGGAGCGGGACGGGGCCGGCGAGCAAGTAGAGATCGACCTCACCCCAGGCCCAGTGGGCCGCACCGAGGACCCGGTCCGCCTCTATCTCCGGGAGATGGGGCGGGTGTCGCTCCTGACCCGCCAGGGCGAGATCACCCTCGCCAAGCGAATCGAAGAAGGGAAGGAGGAAATCGTCCGGGCCATCCTCGGGACCAAGCTGGCGATCGAGAAGATCCGCGGCCTCCGTGAGGAAATCCGAAAGGGGCTGGTCTCGGCGAAGGAAGTCGTGGACTCCTCAGACGAGGAGTTCCTCGAGGACAGGGAAGAGGAAGTGACCCGTGAGGTGATCCGCGCCCTTGGGTCAGGAGATCGCCTGCTCCGGGACCGGGAGAACCTCCTGGCCCAAGCCAAGAAGCTCCGGGCCCGCTCACGCGGGAAGCGGCGGAAGGATCCGCCCTGGAAAAAGCTGGAGGCCCAGGCCCACGCCAAGCAGGAGAAAGTGCTCGCGATCTTGAGGGACCTGAACCTTCGCCCCGCGCGCGTCGACCTCTGGGTGCAGGACCTCAAGAAGCTGGTGAACAAGATCGTGAAGGCCGAGCGGGAAGTCTCCCTCTGGTCGGATGGCAAGCGCCCCGTCCCCTCCGCGGTGGACGCCTTCCTGGCTTCGCTCTCCGAGGATGACCGGGACGACAGCGACCTCTACCAGAAAGCCGCCATGCGCCACGCGAGCATCAAGGAGCGGCTGATTTGGGTGGCCCGGCAGCGGATCAAGCGGGCCGAGGAGCAGGCCCAGGCCAAGGCCGAGGAGCTCAAGCGGATCGTGGCCGCCATCAAGGCGGGCGAGGGGAAGGCGGCCCGGGCCAAGAAGGACATGGTGGAGGCCAACCTGCGGCTGGTCATTTCCATCGCCAAGAAGTACAC
>JBHIAB010000190.1:0-6878 GCA_046758385.1 Methylomirabilia bacterium
TTGCTGGAGCTGGCGAGGAGGGTTGAACTCCTGACCTGCTGATTCGTAATCAGCGCGTCAGCCATGCACGCATAATTTCCTTGTGGCCCATCTTCCCGCGACTCCCTCCGTAAGTCTGCGTGATTGCTAGCCTGATGTACCAATGCCCGCGTGGCTAGGCGCCTTCGGGCGTCCCGAATGGAATAGAGCGGCTTGACCGGGGGCGGGACCAGGGGCCAGCAAGAACACTCCCAAGGAGAGACCAGATTATCTGACGCTGACGACTCATGAGCTGATCTCTCCGCGGACACCAAGGAGGCGGCAGACTTCCTGCACGGTCATGAAGGCGTCCTGCCGGAACCGGGTGCTCCGCTCGGGATCGCCCTCGCCGAGGAACGTCGCCACCCAGGTCGGGCCCTCAGCGTCGAGGGCGCGGAACCTCTCAGCGATCGCCTGAAGACCCCGGCGCACGGGGTCTTCGTCGAGGTAGGGTCGGAGCGCCTCGGCTACCGCAGGCGGGCCTCCCCGGTAGTGGGCACAGAGGGCGTAAATATCGTAGGCGTCCTTCTCGGCGTAACGATCCCCAATGGCCATTCCCTTCAGCGCGAGGGTCGCGACGAGGTCGGCGACCCTGAACCGCGCGCGTGCCAGAGCTTCGTCCGGGAGCCGAGCCTCGAGCTCGTACCTGAAGCAGTGGGTCACTGCGACCTCGGCTCCTGGGAGCGTACGGGCGCGGAGGTCTTGCTGGATCGTGCGGTGGCGATGGGTCCGTCCCTCGCCGCGGAGAGGCTGAGGGGTGAGGATGTCCACCCGAATCAAGTAGTCCTGGCCATCCCGGGGTGAGCGGATCGTCTTCTGGAACTGGTAGAGGCTCTCCGGCGCGGGCTCGTACCCCCGGTCGCGAAGGAGCCCCACGATCGTGGCATACTGTTCGGCGTCCACGATGGCCGGATCAACGACGAGGTCGATGTCGATAGAGCCGACGTGGACGAATCGTCCGCCGTAAAGACCAGCCTCGTACAGTCCCATACCGTAGAGTCCCGGCTCGCCGAACTGCTCGAGGATCAAATGTGGCGCCCAGCCGCCGACGAGGACCAAGGCCTCCCGGTAGGCCCCGAGGGTCGTCATCGCCTCGGCCAGGCCCGACCGGGACGCCGCCGTGATCCCATCCTGGTAGTCTCTGGCCATGCGCGGCCGCGGCATCGGTCCCTCAGAACGCGAGCTTCTGGTGGCGGAGTACCTCGGCCTGCTCCCGTCCCCGCGCCGGGTAGTTGGCCAGGTCGAGGTAGAGCTGGGTGTTACAGACGACGCGGACCCTACGGATGGTCTGGGCCCGGTAGAACACCCCTTCGTCGTACGGCTCGAGGAGATGGACGGTCCCTCCGGTCTCGACTGGCCTCAGGTCGAGCGCCTTCGCGAGGCGCTCCAGGTTGCCCAGGAAGTAGGCGTGCACGTCGGCCGTACGGACGAACGGCGCGACGAGAGCGGCACCGCTGTGGAGCGTCAGGGCGAGCTGTTCCCTGTGGGCGAGCGCGTGGGCGGTGAGCTTCACCGCCACCTCCCGCGGGTCCCGGACGAAGGAGTAGAAGGTGCGCCGACGGTGCTGCTCCAGGCTGTAGTTCTGCGCCCACAGGTCCAGGAGATCTCCGGCTTTCTGGAGGGTGATGGCCCCCCGCCGCTTCTCCACGAAGGCTTTCTCCCCGAGCGCGTTTATTACGAGATGGGCCGTCCGGAGGCTGACGGCGGCTTCCGCTGCCAGCTCGGCGAGGGTCCACTCCTCCTTCGACTGCTCGAGGAGCACGCGGAGAATTCGGGAGGACTTAGGCGAGAAAAGGCGCCGGAGCCGGGCTTTCTCCCGCGGGGGCGCCTCCGCGCTCCGGCGGTCCACCAGGATCCCGTCGAAGCGAAGGAAGACGTTCCCGGTCAGGTCCAGATAGCCTACCCTGGCTTCTCGGCAAAGGCGCTGGCCTTCGGGAGAGATGTACGGGGCGACGACCACTGGGTAGATCCGCGGGTCGCGGCGCGCAGCGAGCGTGAGGGCCGTGATGGCCTGGGCCAGATAACGTGGCTCCCCGACGGACTTGACCTCACAGACGAGCCGCCACGTCTTCCCGGCCGAGCGGACCTTCAGGACGAGGTCCCCCGGGGTCCGGGCGGAGTGGGGCTCCGCGGTCACTCGGAGCGTGGGGATGAGCTCCGGGAGCCGGCGCCGTAGCTGAATGAGAACCTCGGGCTTGGTCGCCATGATTTTTACCCAAAAGCTAAGTTTTACCGTACGGGTAAAATACACCATCCAGGAAGCGGTGTCAATTTTCTGGCACCACCGGGCCGTAACCGCTCGCGCCAAGGAAACTCCTCCGCGTTCGCATCCAAGCAGAGAACCTTCATGGGCTACTTCGCATGCAGCTGGAAGAGTAGCCTTTCGTTCTCTGCCTGTGACTTTCCTGTGACTTCAAAGGCAGCGAATGACAAGGTTAGAAAAACCAAGCTCTGAAGGGAGCAGGGTGCAGCAGTAGGGATTGCTGAAGGGGAGGCGGGCTGACTAAGCGTGAAATCTGGAGATGGACTACTTGGCAGCCATCCGCAGGGCCCCGTCCAGGCGAATGACCTCTCCGTTCAACATCTCGTTCTCGATGATGTGTTTGACCAGTGCGGCATACTCCTCCGGCCGCCCCAATCGTGGCGGGAAGGGTGCTTGCTGAACCAGCGACTGCCGCACCGGCTCGGGCATGGTCGCCATCATGGGCGTGTCGAAGACGCCCGGTGCGATGGTCATCACCCGAATTCCGTAGCGTCCCAATTCCCGCGCAGTCGGCAGCGTCACGCTGGCTACACCGCCTTTCGATGCAGCGTAGGCTGCCTGCCCAATCTGTCCGTCGAAGGCCGCGACGGAGGCGGTATTGATGATCACCCCCCGTTCGCCGCTGCCGGTGGGGGCGCCTTGTGCCATGGCGGCCGCTGCCAGGCGCATCACGTTGAACGTCCCGATCAAATTGACCCGGATGACCTTTGCGAACAGTGCCAGGGGATGAGGACCGCTTTTGCCGAGCACCTTTTCAGCGATGGCGATACCCGCACAGTTAATGGCGCCGTGCAGGCCGCTAAAAACCTCAAGGGCCGTGGTGACGGCGTGCTGCACACTCTCTTCGTCGGTGACGTCGGTGTGGACAAAGCGACCTTGGGTACCAAGTTCAGCGGCCACGCCTTGGCCGGTGTCAGCATTCATATCGGCAACCACAATGTTCGCCCCGGATTCGGCGAGCAGGCGACAGGTCGCTGCGCCCAGGCCTGAGCCGCCCCCGCTGATCAGAAACGTCCTGCTTTTCACCTCCATGAGCAGGTCCCCTCCCGGCTTGGTTGGTGCCGGTTTGTTGTTTCCGCAGGGCTCACAGACGTTCGATGATCGTTGCAGTGGACATCCCGTGGCCGATGCACATGACCTGCAACCCCAACTGGCCATCGGTGGCTTCCAATCCCGCGAGCATTTTGGCCATCAGGCCCGCGCCCGTCGCCCCGAGTGGGTGTCCGTGGGCGATGGCACCGCCCCAGGGATTGACCTTTTCCATATCCGGCTGAAGTTCACAGGCCCAGGCCAGCACCACGGTGGCGAAGGCCTCGTTGATCTCGATCCAATCCAGATCCGTGATGCTCAGCCCAGCTCGCTGGAGGGCCTTTCGGGTGGCGGGAATCACCCCCGTGAGTTGCAGGGTGGGGTCGTCACCCACGACAACCCGCGCCCGGAAGCGCGCTCGGGGTCGAAAACCATCCGCCAGCGCCACCTCTCGATCCGCAGTCAGCACGGCCGCCGCACCGTCCGAGATCTGGCTGGAGTTGCCGGGGGTCACCACCCCGTTGCCCTGCGGACGGAACACGGTGGGTAGGCTGGCCATCTTGTCGGGATCCACCACATCGCGAACCCCCTCATCACGGATGACGGGAATGTCATTCCCTTCAGCGTCTACACCGGTGGTGGGAATGATCTCGGTGCTCCGCCCGGCACGAGCTGCTTCGCTGGCACGACGGTGACTTTCGGCGGACAGCACATCCGCCTCCTCGCGCGTGATCCGCCACTTCTCGGCAATCCGTTCGGCGCTCTCGCCTTGGTGGATCAGGGGATACCGTTTCGGTAACTCGGGGTTGAGGAGCTCAAATCCCCCGCCGATGTCACTGAACATCGGGGCGCGGGTCATGCTTTCTACGCCCGCACCAATCGCGTAGTGCATGTCCCCCGCCGCCACGGCTTGGGCGGCACCATGCACCGCCTGCTGACTGGAACCGCACATGCGGTTCAAGGTTACGGCTGGCACGGTTATCGGAAATCCAGACAGCATCACGGCCAGACGACCGATGTTCGCCCCCTGCTCGCCCGCTTGGGTGACGGTGCCGGTGATCACATCTTCAACCTTGTCAACGTCAATCTTGGCCCGCTCGACCAGTCTCTGGAGGGTATGGGCGAGCAGGGTGTCAGGACGGGTGTTGCGGTAGACGCCGCCGCGTTTACCAAAGGGGGTGCGTACCGCTTCGAGGATGACCGCTTCAGCCATGTTGTCCCTCTTCCACCACGGTGGATACCTCGACAATCTCAATCATAGCCATGATGGGGAGATCACTCAACTGGCAACGCTGGCGCCGGATGTTGCCATTACTCGAACCCGCCAAGCGATTCGGGGGACCAGAGGACCTTCGGCAATGTATGAGCTGTTGACTGCTCACCCCGCGGTCTGGAAGGGCACGTCGCGCAATGCAGCAATTGGCAGGTCGCGTTCGGCTGCCCAGCTCTCCCAGTAATCCGCCGTCTGGGTAAGAAACACTCCCTCAATTTCTTCCCGCTTTGCACTGATCAAGTTCAGTTCCCGCTCGATCCGCTGCCAGAAGTGCGGTTCCAGGGCCGCTACAGCAATCCAGCCCTGCTGAGTGCGATACAGGTTGTAGCCAGGTAGCCCGCCGCCGAGCACTCCTCCCGGGGCCGTGATACCGTACTTCAACGGATCGGCGAAGGACGCCGCCACCTCGGCTAAGGCGACCTGTGCGTAGCCCCCGCCCTGCCCACGCTCACGGGCTAGGAGCAACGAGAGGGCCGCACTCACCGTTCTCTCCGCGCCCGCCAAGTCAGCCAGGAGGGTCCGGGGAAGATGGGGCGGGATTAGCAGACCCAGCCTGGCCATGTACGTGAGATCGTGCCCCGGCTCATTCTCTCTGGGGGCGGGATAACCCACGATGGCTACCTGCGAGAGACGTGGGTACCGTGCGTGTAACTCCGGCCAGCCCAGTGAGAGCCGGGCCACTCCGGCTGGGCGGATGGCGGTGAGCAACAGATCGCTCTGTTCGAGCAACCTATCCAGCTTGGTGCGGTGGCTCGGGTCCTTGAGGTTGAGGCGGAAGACCTGCTGACCTTCATGCAGGGCATCGTACCAGGCCGGGTTCGCCTGAGCGAGTGGGTCGCCCTCAGGCGGCTCGATCTTCGTCACCTCCGCGCCCAGGCGGCGCAACCGGAAGGCGGCCACTGGCCCCGGCACGTTGCCAGCCAGTGTCAGTACGCGGATATCCTGCAGCGGCTCCGAGAGGTTCGGGCTCATCATGAACGCGAAAGTTCCCGTGCCGTGATGTTACGTTGGATCTCGCTGGTACCCTCTACATCTGTAACCCGTTGGCGTCCGTTCAGACTATCCTCAGCATAAGCTATTTTGTCCCTGGCCGCCTCTTTCTTTTCTCCTCCCCCCACTCTCTGACGCTCTGGTCCGCGCGCTGCGACTCCAGGGTCCAGAAGGGCCGGAGTGACAATGTGGCGACAATCGGGACTGGTGGGGCCCGTGGTGGGACGGAACTATTCGAAGTTCTTGGAGCCGGCGAGAGGGGTTGAACCTCCGACCTGCTGATTACGAATCAGCTGCTCTGCCACTGAGCTACGCCGGCCTCGATCGGTTCTCATAGGTACCATCAGGGTCTAGGGGGTGTCAAGGCAGGGGGACAAAGGTCTACACCGTGGGGTAGGGTTAGGCGGCCCAGCACCGCGGGAGGAAAAGGCGCGTCCAGAAGCCAGTGGCGAGGAGGGATCGCGCGGGTGAGAGGCCGCCGACCGCCTCGAGGAAGCGCCTGGCCGCTTCGGGCCGGCTTGCAAGGCGGCTGGTCAACTGTTCAATGGGCCAGGATCGGTCGCTAAGACGCTGGAGCAGCGCCGCCAGGCGATCCCTGTTCTGAAACGTTTCTCGGAACCGGGTGGCGTACAGCCGGGGGATTGCCCGAGCCGGGTCGGAGCTTTCTCTTCCTTCCAGGATCGTCTCGGCCACGAGGCGGGCGCTCAACAGGGCCCGATACACACCATCCCCAGTCAGGGGATCGCGGTAGCCCGCGGCGTCCCCCACGAGGAGAAAGCCTGGGCCCGCGGCGGCCCGGACGCGGAAGGCGAGGGGGGCGATGGTGCGCGGCGGCCCGACCGGTTCCATCCCGGTGAGGCGGGCGGCTGCTTGGGGTGTGGCCCGAAGTCCCTCGGCCAGGAGATCGCGAGGACTCCTCGTGCGCAACAGAGTATCCATCGGCTCGACCAGTCCGAGGTGCAGCAGTCCGCCGGGCTGCGGATTCAGGATCACGTACCTCCCGACGCCCAGGTGGGCCTCGACGAGCGGCCCGATGGGATTTTTCCCGGTGTAATCTTGCAAGATGGACACCCGACGAAGTGTGGGGTCCCACGCGAAGAGGCCCAGCCGGCGGGCGACCACCGAGTTTCGCCCATCCGCCCCCACGACCAGCGGGGCACGCAACGTCTCTGAACCCGATGCCCCACGGGTCATCACCCCCACGACGCGTTCGCCATCGCGGACGATCCCCTCGACACGACAGCCTTGCAGAACCCGCGCGCCCCGTCCAGCGGCAGCGGCGAGCAGGCACGCATCGAAAGCACG
>JBHIAB010000191.1:0-6877 GCA_046758385.1 Methylomirabilia bacterium
CGCTCGCCGATGATCAGCGCGTCGTTGGAGACGATCTCGCCCTGGAACTTGCCGTTGATCAGCACCGCGCCGCTGAAGGTGTACTTCCCCTCGATCTCCGAGCCCTCATCGATGAAGGCCGTGAGGTTACCGAACCTTGCCGACGGCTTCCGCTTCGACTTCCACAACATAGTGAAGCCTCCGCGGGGGCAGCACGCCCAACACTATTTCTGCTGCCCGACCCGCTTCTCGTCCACCAGATAGACTGGCGGTTTCTCCCGCTCCGACTCCTTGATCTTGACCACGTTGCCGTTGAAGAAGCCGCCCTTGGCAATGACCAGCGAATCGGTCTCGATGTTGCCCGACACCTGGCCCGTGGCCGTGATCTCCACATTTCCGGTGGCCACCATATTCCCTTCGTACTGGCCCTCCACGATGGCGTCCACGGTCTGGACGTTGGCGCGAACCACGCCCTTCTCTCCAATCACGAGCTTGCCACCCACGTTCAACTCGCCGCCGATCTCGCACTCGATCTGGATAGAGTCTTCGATTTCGAACTTCCCTTCAAGCCTGGCGCGATCCCCAACGATCGTCAGCAGGGTGACAGCCTCCCTGAGGCCAGCGGTGTCCGGGGGCTGGAAAGCGGCGGAGGGCTTCTGAGGGCTGCTGGGAGCGCTACGTCTAAGCATGATCACGGCCTCCTTGCTGGCATCGTATCCCGTTCACTGAAACCCCACCGGATCCCCCTCCCGGGATACCCAGCCACCGCCCAACAATCCGCCAGACCCGATCGGTCCGGGAGTCCTCCGTCCGGGGCTACACAGTTGTTCCTTGTTTAACATCGTTTTGAGTCGGGTGTCAACCCTCTCGTCCCCGGAACTTTCGGCTCGCCTGGCCTGCGGCGCGCGAGGAGTGCTATCCACGCGTCGCATGGAGGTTTCTTGACAGCTCTGCGACCCGCGGCTTATCATCACCGGTACGAGGCCCGCCACTCGATGGACGACTTCTACCGGATCAAGCGCCTCCCTCCTTACGTCTTCGCCGTCATCAATGATCTCAAGACCAAGGCGCGGGCGCGCGGAGAGGATGTTATCGACCTGGGGATGGGGAATCCGGATCAGGGGACCCCCAAGCACATCGTCAGCAAGCTCATCGAGGCCGCTCGGAACCCCCGGAACCATCGGTACTCAGCCTCCCGGGGGATCGGCCGCCTCCGGGTCGCGATCACCCGCTGGTACCGCGACCGGTATGGCGTCGAGCTGGATCCTGAGACCGAGGCCATCGCAACGATCGGCGCCAAGGAGGGACTCGCCCATCTGGCGTTGGCTGTCCTCGCGCCCGGGGATGCAGCGCTGGTCCCCAGCCCCACCTACCCGATTCATGCCTACTCCGTCGTCATCGCGGACGGCGACCTCCGCTCGGTGCCGCTTCTGCCCGAGGGAGACTTCTTCGACCGCCTCGAGGAAACCGCCCGCATGGCCTGGCCCACCGCCAAGCTCCTGATCCTCTCGTTTCCCCACAACCCGACCACCCAGGTGGTCGACCGAGACTTCTTCGAGCAAGTTGTGGCCTTCGCCCGGAAGCACCAGCTGATGGTGATCCACGATCTCGCCTACGCCGACCTCTGCTACGACGGCTACCGGGCCCCCAGCTTCCTCCAGGCCCCAGGCGCCAAGGACGTGGGAGTGGAGCTCTTCTCGCTAAGCAAGTCTTACAACATGGCGGGTTGGCGGCTGGCATTCGCCTGCGGCAACCCCGAGATGATCCATGCCCTGGCGCGGATCAAGAGCTATCTGGACTACGGGGTCTTCCAGCCCATCCAGATCGCGAGCATCATTGCGCTCGAGGGTGAGCAGTCCTCGGTGGGCCACATCGCGGAGGTGTACCGAAAGCGTCGCGATGTCCTCGTGGACGGACTGAACAAGCAGGGGTGGTCCGTGGTGCGGCCCAAAGGCACCATGTTTGTCTGGGCTCCCATTCCCGAGCCGTATCGGGCGATGGGCTCGCTGGAGTTCGCCAAGCTTCTCATCCAGGAGGCCAAGGTGGCTGTTTCCCCGGGCATGGGCTTCGGGGAGTGCGGCGAGGGCCACGTCCGCTTTGCGCTGGTAGAAAACGAACAGCGCACCCGTCAGGCGCTCAGGGGGCTCAAGAGCCTGGCCCTGAGGAGCACGCCTCGAACCGACCGCCCTTGACCGAGAGGGCCGACACCCTCGCTCCTGGTCTGGGAGAGGAGGAGTCGGCGCCTCTCGGAGCGCCCCGGCAATGTCAGAACGATTTGGAGCCGAACCCATGAAAGAGGTCAGGATCGGGCTTCTGGGTCTTGGCACGGTCGGGAGCGGCGTGGTGCAGGTCTTGGCTGCTCACCGCGCCGAGATGGAGGAGCGGACGGGTTGCCGGCTCGTCCTCCATGCCATCGCCGACCTGGACCTCACCCGCCCCCGTGAAGGGCTCGACCTCACCACTCTGCCGCTGGTCCGGGACGCCGCCCAGGTGCTGGAGGAGCGCGCCGTCGACATCGTCGTCGAGCTGGTGGGCGGCCTCGAGCCGGCGCGGAGCTTCATCGTGAAGGCGATCCAGTCCGGCAAACACGTGGTCACCGCCAACAAGGCGCTCCTGGCCCACCACGGCACCGAGATCTTCGAGGAGGCGCGCGCCAGGGGAGTGCTGGTGGGGTTCGAGGCCGCGGTGGCCGGGGGGATCCCCCTCATCCGATCCGTCAAAGAAGGACTGGTCGCCAACCGCATCCTGTCTCTCCATGGCATCGTCAACGGCACCTCCAACTACATCCTCACCAAGATGACCGACGAGAAGCGGGAGTTCGCCGATGTCCTCACCGAGGCGCAGGCCAAGGGCTACGCCGAGGCCGACCCCACGCTCGATGTGGAGGGCATCGACTCGGCCCACAAGCTCCAGATCCTCGCGACGCTGGCCTTCCGCACCTCTGTGGACCTCAAAGAGATCCACACCGAGGGGATCACGAAGATCACCCCCTCGGACATCGCGTATGCGGGCGAGCTGGGTTACCGGATCAAGCTCCTGGCCATCGCCAAGGCCTCCGACGCGGGGCTCGAGGTGCGGGTCCACCCCACGATGATTCCCGAGTCTTCGCCCCTGGCAGCGGTCTCAGGGGTGTTCAACGCGGTCTTCGTTACCGGCGACGCCGTGGGAGACCTCATGTTCTACGGCCGGGGCGCGGGCCAGATGCCCACGGCCTCCGCGGTCTGGTCGGACATCGTCGAGATCGCCCGCCGGCTCGCGCATGGGGTCCCGGCGCTGTCGCAAGAGCTGCCCGCCCCCGGCGTGAGCTCGCTCCCGCTCCGGCCCACGCCGGAGATCACGTCAGCCTACTACCTCCGCGTCATGGCCATGGATCGCCCCGGCGTCCTCTCCCAGGTAGCCGGCATCCTCGGCCGCCACAACATCTCCATCGCCTCGGTGATCCAGAAAGGACGCGCCATTGCCGAGGGCGTGCCCGTCGTCATGATGACCCATGAGGCCCGCGAGCGGGACATGCAGAGCGCGCTTTCGGCCATCGACACCCTTTCCGTGGTGGCCGCGCGCACCACGATGATCCGCGTGGAGGGAGAGACGTCCTGATGAACTGGCCCGGGGTGATCGAGCGGTACCGAACGTTTCTCCCTGTGGCCGAGAAGACCCCCGTGGTCACGCTCCAGGAGGGCAACACCCCGCTGATCCCCGCTCACCGCCTGGCTGAGGCCGTGGATCCGCGCCTCTCGATCTTCCTCAAGTGCGAGGGCTTCAACCCCACCAGCTCCTTCAAGGACCGCGGGATGACCATGGCCATCTCCAAGGCGCTGGAGGACCGCGCGCGCGCCATCATCTGCGCCTCCACCGGCAACACCGCGGCCTCGGCGGCCGCCTACGCGGCGCGGGCGGGACTTCGGGCCTTCGTCGTGGTCCCGAAGGCGGCCACCGCCATCGGCAAGCTCTCGCAGGCCGCCATCCACGGCGCCACGGTCCTCACCGTGGATGGATCCTTCGATCAGGCGCTGGCCATCGTCACGGAGATCGCCCAAGGCTACCCGGTGACGTTGGTCAACTCCATCAATCCCTACCGCTTGGAAGGGCAGAAGACCGCAGCCTTCGAAGTGGTGGACCAGCTCGGACGGGCGCCGGATTATCATCTGATGCCGGTGGGCAACGCAGGCAACATCACCGCCTACTGGCGGGGCTACCGGGAGTACTACCGAGCAGAGAAGGCCAAGGAGCTTCCGCGCATGGTGGGCTTTCAGGCCGCTGGAGCCGCTCCGATTTACGAGAACCGGGTGATCCCCGAGCCCAAGACCGTGGCGACGGCGATCAGGATCGGCAACCCCGCCAATTGGGGACCGGCCGTGGAGGCCATGAAGGACTCCGGGGGCTGGATCGAGGTGGTGAGCGACGAGGAGATCCTCAATGCCTACCGCCTCCTCGCCCGCCAGGAAGGAATTTTTGTGGAGCCCGCCTCGGCGGCCTCAGTGGCGGGCCTGATCAAGATGGTCAAGGCCGGGCGTCTCGAGCCGGGCTCAACGGCGGTCCTCACCCTGACCGGCCACGGGCTCAAGGACCCCGATACCGCTCTCGAATCAGCTTCGCGACCGATTTCGGTTGCCCCCCGGCTCGACGCTGTCCTCGCCAAGCTCGGGCTCTGAGCCGCTCCCCCAGTGACTCCCCGCGGCCGTCTGGTGCAAATCGTGCTGGGGGTCGGAATCAGCCTGGGCCTGCTCGCCTACCTCCTCGTGAGCGTAGACCTCAAGCAGGTGGGGCAACATCTGGCCCGGACCCACTGGGGGTATCTCGGACTCACGGTCGTCATCACCATTGTCGCCGTCTGGCTCCGGGCTCGGCGCTGGCACTACCTGTTTCCGCCCGGGGCGGCGCCCTCCCGGCTGTTCGGTGCGGTCATGATCGGATACATGGCGAACAATATTCTTCCCCTGAGGGCTGGCGAGCTGGTCCGCGGGTATGTGGCGGGCCGGCGGGGAGGTCAGGGGTTCTGGACAGCCATCGCCACGCTGGTCGTGGAGCGGGTGCTGGACGCGCTGGCTGTCGTCGTCATCCTGGCCGGGCTGGTTCTAGCCATCCCTGTGCCTGCCCAGCTCCGCTGGGGCGCCGCTGTCTTTCTGATCTTCGACATAGCTGCCATCTTCGTTCTGGGGCTCCTCGCCTTCGCTCCCGAGCGCTGCGTGGCCATGGCGACACGTCTGCTCGGCCGCTGGCCTCGCCTCGAGGGCCGCACCCGGCAGATCCTCAAGCGCTTCATGCTCGGCCTTCAGGGCGCTCGAACGCTCACCCATCTGCTTCCGATCCTCATGTGGTCGGTGGCGATCTGGCTCGCCTACGGGATCGGGGCGTGGACCGCCCTGGCCGCGGGCCACCTCCGGCCCTCCATGACCATGGCCTGGGCGGTGATCGCCTTCGTGGGGCTGGGCATCAGCGTACCCTCAGCTCCGGGCTTCATAGGGGTGTTTCAGGCGGCAGTCGTCGTGGCACTCGCTCTCTTCGACATCCCCCGGGCCGAAGCGCTGAGCTTCTCCTTCCTGCTCCACGCAACCCAGTTTTTCCCCGTCACACTCCTCGGCTGGATCTTCCTGATGGTGGAGCAGATGAGCATGGCGCAGATCACCCGGCTCACCGTCTCCGAGGTCAACAGAGAAGGCGCCTGACATTCACTCGGAGGGGGGCTCCGCCCCCCTCCGAGGCAGCGCTAGGGCGCGGGCCTGTCGGGGGGTGGCGCGTCGTTTGCCGCCGGCGCCTTTACTGCCATATCCTCCGGCCCGGCGGGCATCACACGATTCCGTCCGCCCCATTTGGCCCGATACAGGGCCGCGTCTGCGACGCGGATGAGCGCGTCGGCATCCGCCGCACGCTTGCTGTCGCTGACCGCCACCCCAAAGCTACTCGTGACGGAGAGGCGTGCCTCCGAGGCCTCCATGACCTCCCCACCGATCCGCTCGCGTAGCCGTTCGGCCTGCTTCACCCCACTAGACTCATCGCATCCGGGTAAGACGATCAGGAACTCCTCGCCCCCGAAGCGTCCGATCGCGTCGTAGGGTCGAAGCGAGGCACGGATGCGACGAGCCGTTTCACGGAGCACGGCATCCCCGACCAGGTGTCCGTAGGTATCGTTGACGCGCTTGAAGTGGTCCAGGTCAGCGATGACGACCGCGACGGACCGGCCCTCCCGCCCGGCGCGGACCAGCTCCTGATTCAGGAGATCAAGGATCGCCCTCCGGTTCCACAGGCCGGTCAGGGCATCATGAGTGGCCTGCTCTCGCAGGGCTTCCCGCGCGGCAATCAGCTCGGCTTGCAAGTCAAGAATGCGCTTGCCCGCGCGCAGGCGGACCTGCAGCTCATGCGGGTTAAACGGCTTGGACAGATAGTCGTCGGCTCCCGCCTTCATGCCTTTGATGACGTCTTCTTTCCCACCCTTCCCCGTCAGCAGAATGATGTAGATATACGGCTCTTGCTCGGACTGCCGGACCCTCCGGCACACCTCGAGGCCATCCACCCCCGGCATCAGCCAGTCGAGGATGGCCAACCGTGGCGGATCTTCTGCTTGGAGCATGTGCCAGGCCTCGACCCCGTCTGAGGCGACGAGGACCTCATAGCCCCACTGAACCAGCGCGGCCCGGAGCAGGCTCCGAACGGCCAGGTCGTCTTCAGCGACGAGGATCTTCACGGCGCATCCCCAAGCGGCTCACCCGCCGTCCTGACTGCTCATCCATTGACCGTGCTGAGCCGAGTATACCGTCAGAGGGCCCTGCCAGGGAACGATCATGATTGCCGGCCCATGAGCGCCATGGGGCGGCGTTTTCCCGGCGTTTTGCTGCCAGACCCGTTATTTAGTCCGGGTATCGGGACCGGATTGGGAGGTACGGGAGAAGCAGGGAGGCCC
>JBHIAB010000192.1:0-6804 GCA_046758385.1 Methylomirabilia bacterium
CAGAAGCGGACCGCCTCGCGGTTCTCAAATTGGCACTGTGGGCAGCGCATCACCCCAACTCCTTCACTTCCGCCTCCGCCTGCTCCAGCCAGAAGCGCATGTCCATCTCGTGGAGCATCGTCGTGGCCGTGGTCAGGTGCTCCTGAGCCTTCGGGCGGTCTCCGGTGCGCCGGTACAGCTTGCCGAGGCCGAGGTGACAGCGGGCCAGGAGCGGGCGCATGCCGAGTTCGGAGGCGAGGCCGAGCGCTTGGCGGTAGTGAGCCTGAGCCTCCTCGGCGCCCGGCAGATCACGATGCGAGGCGATCTCGCCGAGCAGATGAAGCGCCCACGCCTCGTAGCCACGTTGGCCGCGCTCGCGCGAAAGTGCCAGGCCCCGCTCGGCGAATGTGGGTGCCTCGTCAGGCCTGTCAGCGAGCAGGCACGCCTGACCCAGATGCACGGCGATGAGCGGTTGGAGGAATCCCCCGCCCATGGAGTCGAAGCCCTTCATGGCTTCGTGCAGCGACGCGATGCCCTCCGCGACACGACCCGAATGCGCGTACACGAAACCCATGGACGCGGTGGCGTACACCGACAGGCGGGTGAGGTTCCAATTTCGGCAGGAAGCCAGACCGCGTTCGAGGAGGCGCGTCGCCAGGCCGAATTCTCCTCTGACAGCGTAGAGATAGGCGAGGCCCCAGGACCCGAACACCCAGCTGTAGGCGTGATCGAGCGCTTCGGCCAGGCGGATCCCTTCCTCGCCGCGCGCGATCCCCTCGTCGAACTTTCCGAGATCGGCGAAGGCGCAGGCCGAATAGGCGCGGCACGTGACGGTAGGAAACGCGACCCAGCCAAAGGGCTCGCGACTCAGATCGCCTTCGAACGAGTGCATTACGCTCTGGAGAAGTTCCACTGCCCGGCGATAGTAACCCGCTCCGGCGCAGGCGGCGCCGAGGTAGAGACTTGCCCCTGCCTGAAGCGGGGCGTCGCCGAGCGTCTCCGCGATGACATGGGCCCTCTCGCCGAATTCGCGCGCGTGCGCGGGATGACCAGTTAGGGAAAAATAGTGGCTCATGGACACCAACGCCCAGCCAAGCCGGCGTTGATCATTGATGGTCTTGGCCAACGTTTCGGCTTCCCGGAGATATCCCAGGACCCTCTCGTGTTCACCGAGCGGCCAGAGCGACCTTCGAAGCTCGAAGCGAAGATCGATGGCTTGCTCGTCCGTCGCTCGCCCCTCGGATAGATGCTGGAGCGCCGCGAGCGCCTGCTCAAAGCACGTCACGGCCTCTCGGTTGGCCGATCGGGCGGACGCTTTCGCCCCGGCCGCGCGGAAGTAGCTCACCGCCTTGTCCCACACCTCGCCGCGGAAGGCGTGGTGGGCCAGCCGCTCGACCTGCTCGCCGAGGCCGTCGGCAGAGAGCGCCTCCACGGCGTCGACGATGCCTGCGTGCAGCTGGCGCCGCCGATCCTGGAGGAGGCTCCCGTAGGCGACCTCGTTGGTGAGGGCGTGGCGGAAAGTGTACTCGAGGTCGGGGAAGAGGCGCGCCTCGTAGAGGAACTCGGCCGCCTGAAGCGCGGTGAGGCCTCGCCGGAGGGCATCCTCAGGGAGGTCGGCGATGGCGCGGAGGAGGGCGAAGGGGACGTCCTTGCCGATGACCGCGGCTGCCTGCAGGAGACGCTTCTCCTCGGGCGAGAGGCGGTCAATGCGCGCGGCGAGGATGGCCTGGGCCGTGGCCGGGATCTGGAGACTCTCGGGAGTCTTGGCGAGCCGATAGGCCTTGCGCTCGCCCGCCAGAACCTTGGTTTCGACCAGGGTGCGCACGCTCTCTTCGAGGAAGAACGGGTTGCCCTCAGTACGCTCGATCAGGAGTCGTTTGAGCGGCTCGAGGCTCGGGTCGGCGCCCAGCAGGGCGTGGAGCAGCTCTTCGGCGCTCTCCGGAGGGAGGGGCTCGATCAAGAGCCGCCGGTAGTAAGTCTTGCCGCCCCACGTGTGCTGATACTCGGGCCGATAGTTGACGAGGAGGAGGAGCCGGGCCGTCGGCAGACTCTCCACCAGGCTGTCGAGAAGGGCCTGAGTCTCTGTATCGATCCAATGGAGGTCCTCAAACAGCACCAGCAGCGGCTGGACCTGGCTCTCCCGCAGCAGGAGGCGTTTGACCCCGTCCAGGGCGCGCAGGCGGCGCTGCGGTGGGTCGAGCCGCTCCCAGTGGGGGTCCTCGACGGGGACGTCGAGGAGCCAGAGGAGGGGCAGCAGAGCGGGCTCGAGGGCCCGGTCCAGGGACAGCAGCTTGCCCGTTACCTTCTCGCGGATCTTGCGGGGCTCGTCGCGCGGCTCGATCTGCAAGTAGGCCCGGAGCAGCTCGAGGACGGGCAGGAAGGCCGTGGCCCGGCCGTAGGAGACGGAGCCGCTCTCCAGGATCAGCCACCCGTGCGTCCGATGGGAATGGATGAATTCCCAGAACAGGCGCGATTTGCCCACGCCCGGTTCGCCAACGACCCCGACGACTTGGCCGTGGCCCTGCGCCGCGCGCTCCAGGGCCTTGCGGAGCTGGTCGAGTTCTGCATCCCGTCCGACGAAGCGGGTGAGCCCGCGAGCCACAGCGACGTCCATGCGCTTCCGCACCAGTCCCGCACCCGTAACCTCATATACCTCGATCGGGGCTTGCAGCCCTTTCACTGGGACTGGACCGAGCGGCTTGACCTGGACGAAGCCTTCGGCCAGTCGCAGGGCATCCCCCGTGAGGAGGATCGAGCCCGGCATCGCCATCTGTTCCATGCGCCCGGCCAGGTGGGTTGTCTGTCCGACCGCTGTGTAATCCATATGGAGGTCACTGCCAATGGACCGTACGACCACCTCACCCGAGTTCAGGCCGACGCGGATGTGAATCGGGACGCCAACGGAGCGCCGGATCTCCTCTGCGTACCGTTTCACCGATTCCTGCATCCTGAGCGCCGCGTAGCAGGCCCGCACGGCATGGTCTTCGTGGGCGAGCGGTGCACCGAAGAGCGCCATGATGCCGTCGCCCATCACTTGGTTGACGGTCCCCTCGTAGCGGTGGACGGCCTCCATCATGCGTTCGAGTACGGGGTCGAGGAGCTTCCGCGCCTCCTCGGGGTCGCGGTCCGCCAGCAACTCCATGGAGCCTTTGAGATCGGCGAACAGCACCGTCACCTGCTTGCGCTCACCTTCAAGGGCGCTCTTGGAGGTGAGGATCTTCTCGGCCAGGTGCTTGGGGGTGTAGGACTCGGGGGAGCCGAACTTCGGAGCTGATGGGGCGCGCGCCAGCGATGCTCCGCACTCCCCACAAAACCTCTGCGCCGGAGGATTGGGCGCTCCGCAGGCAGAGCAGACGGAGGCGAGCAGAGCTCCACACTCCCCGCAGTATTTCTGGCCTGCGGGGTTCTCGTGGTCGCACTGTGGGCAGCGCATCACCCCAACGCCTTCAGCTCCACCTCCGCCTGCTCCAGCCAGAAGCGCATGTCCATCTCGTGGAGCATCGTGGTGGCCGTGGTCAGGTGCTCCTGGGCCTTCGGGCGGTCCCCGGTGCGCCAGTACAGCTTGCCCAGACCGAGGTGGCAGCGGGCGGCAAGTGGACGCATCCCGAGTTTATCGGCCAGCGCGACTGCCTGACGAGGCGACTGGCTACGCCCGCGGCAGGGCATCTAGGCGCTCCCGAATCGTCTGAATAGGGTCGAGTTGGAGAAAGCCGGTCTGCAGCTCGCCGGGCGGGACGTCGGCAGCCAGTGCCTCGATCGCCGTCATGGCCTCGCGGTACGCCTCCGCAGCCTCATCCGACTTCCCTTGTCGCTCGAGCAGCCTCCCGAGCGCCGCCCGGATCTGCCACACCAACGGGCGTTGAGTGGTCCGCAGGGCGACGTCGAGCGCGAACCGGAGCGCTGCCTCGGCCGGTTCGCTCTTCGACGCCAGGATCTCCCCCCGCAGCATGTGGGACCTGGCGATGTTCTTCTGCGCGCCCGTCTGTTCTGCCAGCCCGAGCGAGTCCCCGGCAAAGTCCCATGCCTTTCCCAGGTCACCCCGGCCGAGCCAGAACCTTCCCAGCATGTAGAAGAGGCGGTTCCGGTACCGCCACTGCATCCATGGGTCGCTCGCCGGATCCCGGGCAACGTTCCAGACCCGTTCCAGGTAGTCGGTGGCACGAGCGTCTTCCCCCCGTTCCGCGTGATGCCTGGCCAGGTCGAGGAACGCGTTACAGGAGACTTCCCCCATTGGCTCGCCGACGCTCTGCACGATCTCCGCTGCCTTCCGATTCTGCTCGATAGCTGGCTCGTACGCCCCGAGCTCGCCATAAATTCCGCCGAGCACGTTGAGCTGTCGGGGGAGCCAGAACCGCTCCCCATGCGCCTCGCCGAGCCGGCGTCCCTCCTCGGCCGCTGCCATCGCCCGCCCGTACTCGCCGCGATCAAGGTGAACCAGGGCGAGCCGGTAGAGGCTCAAACACTCAAGGCGGAGGTAATGCCTCTGTCGAGCGAGGGTCAGTAAGCGGTCACTGATCACTAGGGCGTCGTCCGTTCTCCCCTGAAGACGGTAAATGAACGCGAGTTGCCCGCTTGCTACTACCTCCAAATACGGGTCACCGATCGCTTGGGCTTCCTCGACCGCCCTGAGAGCGAAGGGCTCGGCCTCGGCCAACCCCCCTCGATTCATGTGCAGCCTGCTCAGGCCCACGAGGCTCCCACCTAGCACATTGCGCGCCCCGGTCTCCTCGGCAATCGCCAAAGCCTGCTCACAATACCGGAGGGCCTTGGCGTCGTCGTGCCGGTTCGTGTAGACCTCCGCGAGCTTGTAGAGGATCTCGCCTTCCATCCTCCGGCTGCCGGCCCGCCGGGCCTCATCGAGCGCGTACTCGAGATCCTCGGTGGCGGCGCTCAAGTTCGCCAGGCTATAAAATGTCGCCCCACGCTTCAGACGGATCTCCGCAACGCGTCCACCTTCTGTGGACGGCGCCCGCGCCGCCGCCTCAAGGGCCTGCGTGTAGAAGGCGATGGCCGACTCGTTGGCATATGCCACGCTGGCCTTGTCGCCAGCCCAAACGAGGTAGTCGAGGGCTTTCTCCCAGGCCTGGGATCGCTGGTAATGCCGGGCGAGCGCCTCGGTGTGCTCGGCGAGCCGATCCGCGTAGATGGCTTCAATGGCGGCCGCGCTCCGGCCGTGGAGGATCCGCCGTTGCTCCTGGAGGAGGCTCCCGTAAGACACCTCGTGCGTGAGCGCGTGCTTGAAGGTGTATTCGAGATCCGGGAAGAGGCTTGTCTCGTAGAGGAACTCTGCCGCTTGAAGGTGGGCAAGCCGACGACGGAGCGGTTCCTCGGGCTCCTCGACGATGGCCTGGAGAAGTGCGAACGGGACATCCTTGCCGATGACCGATGCCTCCTGGAGGAGCCGCTTCTCCTCGGGCGGCAGCCCATCGATCCGGGCCGCCAGCACTGCCTGTACCGTGGCTGGCGCCTGAACCGCCTGAATGGCCTTCGCCAGGCGGTAGGCTCCACGCTCGCCGACCAAGACGTGGGTCTCAACCAGGGTCCGAACGATCTCCTCCACGAAGAACGGGTTGCCCTCGGTCTGCTTGATCAGTAGCGGCTTGAGCGGCTTGAGCCCGGTATCGGTCCCCAAGAGGGCTTGGAGGAGTTCCTCGGCGCTCTCCGGCGGGAGCGGGTCGATCCGAAGCTGGGTGTAATAGGTCTTCTGCCCCCAGCCATGCTGGTACTCGGGGCGGTAGTTCAGCAGCAGCATGAGGCGGGCTGTCGGAAGGCTCTCGATCAGGCTGTCCAGGACCACCTGGGTCTCGGAGTCAATCCAGTGCAGGTCCTCGAAGACCAGGCAGAGGGGCTGGACCTGGCTCTCCCGCAGCAGGAGGCGCTTGACGGCGTCGAGCGTGCGCTGGCGGCGCTGCGGGGAATCGAGGTCCTGCCAGTGAGGGTCCTCGACGGGCACGTCCAGGAGGGAGAAGAAGGCTGGCAGCATCGGCTCCAAGGCCCGATCCAGTGTGAGGAGCTTCCCGGTGACCTTCTCACGGATCTTCCGGGCATCGTCGCGGGTCTCGATCTGGAAGTACGCCTTGAGGAGGTCGATGACCGGGAGGTAGGTGGTGGCCTTGCCGTAGGAGACCGAGCCACTTTCGAGGATCAGCCAGCCGTGCGTTCGATGCGAGTGCGTGAACTCGTAGATCAGGCGGGACTTGCCCACGCCGGGTTCTCCCACCACCGCAACGACCTGTCCGTGGCCTTGCCCCGCCTGCTCCGAGGCCTTTCGTAGCTGGTCGAGTTCCGCATCCCGCCCGATAAAGCGGGTGAGCCCGCGAGCCACGGCAGCGTCAAGTCGCCGACGCACCAGCCCCGCACCCGTGACCTCATAGACCTCAATCGGGGCTTCCAACCCTTTCACCGGCACCGGGCCGAGCGGCTTAACCTGCACAAAACCTTCGGCCAGCCGGAGAGTGTCCGCACTGAGCAGGATCGAGCCCGGCTTAGCCATCTGCTCCATCCGGGCTGCGAGGTGGGTCGTCTGGCCCACTGCCGTGTAGTCCATGTGAAGGTCGTTGCCGATTGAGCGGACGACGACTTCGCCAGAGTTGAGCCCTACTCGGATTGTCACCGGGATGCCCTGAGACCGTTGAACCTTGTCGGCGTACCGGCTGACGCTCTCCTGCATCCGGAGCGCCGCATAGCACGCCCGCACGGCATGGTCTTCGTGGGCGAGCGGTGCACCGAAGAGCGCCATGATGCCGTCGCCCATGACCTGGTTCACGGTGCCCTCGTAGCGGTGGACGGCCTCCATCATGCGTTCCAGCACCGGGTCGAGGAGCT
>JBHIAB010000193.1:0-6749 GCA_046758385.1 Methylomirabilia bacterium
CAGGGGTCTCATAAGCCCTTTGTCGCAGGTTCGAGTCCTGCCACCGCCACCAATGCCGTGTTTCCCGCCCTAGCCTCCCCCGTCGGCCTCGCATTGGCCGCCGGACTGTTCTTGGGTGCCTGACGCGGGCCGTAGGCTTGCGGTCGGCTACTGCCCGCGCGGTTGCGAGACGGTAGAGCGCGCTCCGGGGCTGAGCGTCCGCTCTGCTCATAGAGACTGACGGGGGGGCGCCAGAAATGTTATCCTCGCATCGAAAGGGGGGGGAGCGCCATGTTACTGCGGGTCTCCGCCGTGGCCCTGCTGGCGGGAGGATTGCTGATGGCCGCGGGCTGCGCCACCAAGAAGTTCGTCGAGGAACAGATCCAGACGAGCGAACGGAAGGGCGACGTCCGCCTGTCGAGGCTGGAGAACGACCTGGGAGGAGAAAGGGGACGGGTCGGGAGGGTCGAGGCACAGGTGACTGAGGTCCGTTCCCTCGTGGATGAGGCGGACACGCAGGCCGAGGGGGCGTCTGCTAGCGCGGAGGAGGCTTCTCGGACGGCCACCCGGGCCCACCGCAAGGCTGAGGAGGCGCTGTCCCGGGCCGAGGAGACCGAGCGCCGCCTCGCCGCCACCGCTGCCGGCCGTCGTCTCGTGGCGGCTGTGGTGGTGAGCTTCGGGTTCGACAAGTGGGAGCTGGATGAGAGCGCCCGGACCGCGGTGCTCAATGTGGTCAAGGGGCTCAAGGAGAATCCCGCGCTCATCGCAGACCTGGAAGGGCACACGGACAGCGCCGGCCCGGACGAGTACAACCTGGGCCTGAGCCAACGCCGTGCCGAGGCCGTGCGGCAGTTGCTACTCGAGCAGGGAGTCGCGCTCCATCGCATCCAGCTCATCGGGTTCGGGGAGGCCAACCCGGTGGCCGACAATAAGACCAAGGAGGGGCGGGCCGGAAACCGCCGCGTGATCATCAAGCTCTTCGCTTCCGCCCAGTAAGACGAGACCCTCCGTATGAACCTGCCGCTGTCTCGTGTCCGGGTGCTAGATCTCACCACAGTGCGCTCCGGGCCTACGTGCACCAAGGTGCTCGCAGATCTCGGGGCTGACGTGCTTCGTGTCCAGCGACCGGGCGACCATGGAGCTGACCGGCCAGCCTTCGACCTGGCCGATCTCCATCGGAACAAGAAGAGCCTGGTCCTGAATCTCCAGCACCCCCGGGGTGTCGAGATCCTCCGCGCGCTCGCAGCCCGAGCGGACGTGGTGGTGGAGAACTACCGCCCCGACGTCAAGCATCGCCTCGGCATCGACTACGAGGCCCTGGAGCGCGAGAACCCTCGTCTGATCTACGCCAGCATCTCGGGCTTCGGCCAGGCTGGCCTGTACCGCGACCGTCCCGGCTACGACCAGATCGTCCAGGGAATGTCCGGTCTCATGTCACTCACGGGAACGGCAGAGTCCGCGCCGCTCAGAGTCGGCATTCCCATCGGAGACCTGCTGGCCGGCTATTTCGCCGCCCTCGGGATCATGGCGGCGCTGCTGGAGCGAGAGCGCTCCGGCCGCGGGCAGCGCGTCGAGACATCTCTCCTCGAGGCCCTGGTCGGGAGCCTCTCCTTTCAGGCCTGCAAATATCTCAACACCAAGGAGGTGCCCGCACCCGTGGGGAATCATCATCCGCTGACTGCTCCCATGGGCGTCTACCGCGTCAAGGACGGGCACCTCAATCTGGCGGTTGGGAACGACGACATGTGGAAGCGGCTGTGTCGCGCGCTGGAGCGGCCGGAGCTCGCCGACGATCCTCGGTTCGCCGGCGCCCAGGATCGGCTGAAGCATCGACGTGCCATGGACGCGATCCTCGAGGAGGTCCTCTCGTGCCGGTCGGTGTCCGAGTGGGTGGAGATCCTGAATGCTGCCGGCGTGGCCTCTGGGCCGATCTACACGCTGGACCAAGTGTTCGCCGACCCGCAGGTGGCCCAGTTCAACCTGGTGCACGAGCTGGAGCACTCGGTGTGGGGGCTCGTGAAGGTCCTCGGACTCCCAGTGACCTTGAGCCGCACTCCCGCCCGAGTCAGCAGTCCGGCGGCGCTTGCCGGCCAACACACCGGCGAGGTCTTGGAAGAGCTCGGCTTTGACCGGACGGCCATCGAGGCTCTGCTCGCTGACGGCGTTGTGGAGCAGGCCGCGGGAGGTGATCCGTGAGCGACGAGATTGTGGTTCAGCAAGATGGGGCCATCGCCACCGTCGTCTTCAACCGGCCCCAGGTGCGCAACGCCATCAGCCTGGCCATGTGGCGCGAGATTGCCCGCGTGACTGAAGGGCTCGTGAAGGACGAGAGCGTTCGCGCGGTGGTGTTTCGAGGAGCGGGCACCGAGGCCTTCGCGTCCGGAGCCGACATCTCCGAATTCAAGGAAGTCCGCAAGGACGTCGCGACCGCCCTGGCGTACAACAGGGAGACCGAGGCTGCGTACCAGGCTATCCGCCGCTGTCCCAAGCCCACCCTGGCCATGATCTCCGGGTTCTGTATGGGCGGCGGCATGGCGGTGGCCATGGCCTGCGACCTGCGGTTCGCCGCCGAGGGGTCCAGGTTCGGCATTCCGGCGGCGCGTCTGGGGATCATCTACGGGCTCGAGAGCACCCGTCAGCTCGTAGACTTGGTGGGGCCTGCCTACGCCAAGGACATCCTTTTTTCAGCTCGCACCGTCGAGGCCCCGGAGGCCCTGGCCATGGGCTTCGTGAATCGCCTCGTTCCGGCCAACGAGCTGGAACCTTACACCTACGACTACCTGAAGAAGGTAGCGGCCAACGCCCCCCTTTCGATGTGCGGGGCCAAGCTGATCATCGAGGCGGTGCTGAAGGACGGAGGCAGGAGCCAGCAGGAGGAGATCCGGCGGCTCGGCCTGGAAGCCTTCGAGAGCGAGGACTACACGGAGGGCACCCGCGCGTTCCTCGAGAAGCGCGCGCCGCGCTTTCAGGGCCGCTAGGGCCGGCCGCGGGTGGCAGCGCCGCGAAGCTCTGCGATGGGTCCGCTCGTCTTGCCTCTGGCCGTGGCCGGCTACCACGTCGCGGTGATCGCGACGAGTTGCTATCAGCTGATGAGGTCCCTCAGTCGGCGCCGGTCCGCTCCGTTTCTCGAGAAGGATGCCCGCGACCCGGTGTCGCCGCCAGACCAGACGCTGTCGATTGTCATCCCCGCTCGAAACGAGGAGCGGACGCTCGGGCCATGTC
Source organism: Methylomirabilia bacterium (assembly GCA_046758385.1). GTDB lineage: Bacteria > Methylomirabilota > Methylomirabilia > Rokubacteriales > CSP1-6 > JBHIAB01. The sequence continues at coordinate 3,202 of JBHIAB010000193.1, forward strand.
TTCGAGGGGCCGCCTCGCAACGAGTCCGCCGGCTCGAGATCGTGGTCGTCGACGACGGCTCGGAAGATCGAACGCTCGCCGTGGCCGAAGCCAAAGCCCGGGAAGATCCCCGCATCGCCGCGCTTCGTGCCGGGCCGCTTCCTGGTGGATGGGTGGGCAAGTGCCACGCGCTCGAGACGGGCGCCCGGGCATCCGCCGGGGAATGGCTCCTCTTTATCGATGCGGACGTGATCCTGGCCCCCGAGGCGGCCGAGACCGCGTTGAGGTTCGCCGCAGCACGGTCGGTTGATCTGCTGAGCCTGTCGCCTTCCCAAAGCTGCGTCGGGTTTTGGGAGCGGCTGCTACAACCCCTGGTCTTCGATCTGCTCGACCGAACGTACGACCTCCGGGTCGTCAACGATCCTGGATCGCCCATGGCGGCAGCCAACGGGCAGTTTCTCATGGTTCGCCGCGACGCCTACGACCGGATCGGAGGCCATGCCGGCGTGCGAGGGGAGGTGCTGGAGGACGTGGGGCTCGCGCGGCGAGCCAAAGGCGCCGGGCTCCGTCTGTACTTCGCCAACACCCGAAGCCTGGCCCGCGCCCGCATGTATGGGAGCCTCAGGGAGATCTGGAAAGGCTGGAGCAAGAATCTGTTTCCGCTGCTGGGCGCAAACGACGCGGAATTGCTCGGCACGGTGCTCGGTGAGGTCTTCCTGTGGATTGTGCCGGTCGTGACCGTGGGGATTGCGCTTGGGCTCGGAAACCCGGCCGATCCGGTCTGGAGCCTGGCGTGGCTCTCGGGTTTCGTGGCGATTCTCAGCCTGGTTGGCGCTGCCACGCCGCGTCTGACCGCGAGCGGCGTCTTTCCGGGATACGCGGTCTTGGTTTCCCTGGGGAAGCTCGTGCTCCTGGCCATGATGGCCGACTCGTGGATCCGCTATCGCGTGGGGCGAGGGGTCGTCTGGAAGGGTCGGCGGTATCCGGCTGAACAGTCATGACGACGAAGCGCGCCCTCCTCTACGTGAGCCGGCGATTCACCTTCTCGGCGGCGCATCGGTACTGGCGCCCCGAGTGGAGCGGCGAGGAGAACCAACGGGTCTTCGGCACTCTCGTGCGAGTGCATGGGCACAACTACACGCTTGAGACGACCCTCCGGGGCCCCGTGGATGAGCGCACCGGGGTGGTGATGGACCTCGGGGAGCTGAAACAGGTGGTGGATCAGTCGGTCCTCCGGCGGTTCGACCATGCCGACCTGAACGAGGATGCCTTCTTCGCCGCGGGGACCCTCCCCACGACCGAGAACCTGGCGCGGGCGATCTGGTATCTCCTGAGCCCGAAGCTCGGTGCGGATCGGCTCTGGCGTGTCCGCGTCTGGGAGGACCCGACCTTCTACGTGGAGTACTATGGCCCCTGAGGCGATGACCCTGACCCGCACGTATCACTTCAGCGCAGGGCATCGCCTGACGAGCCCCACGCTCAGCGAGGAGGAGAATTGGGCCGCCTATGGGCCCTGTGTCCGTGACCATGGCCACAACTACTTCCTCGAGGTGACCGTGGGGGGACGCGTGGATTCTGGCACCGGCATGGCCTACGACCTCGACCACCTCGACGCCGCCGTCAGGCGGACGGTCCTGGAGCTCGTGGACCACCACAATCTGAACGGCGACGTGGCGGCCCTCGAGGGAGTCATCACGACGGGCGAGAACCTGGCGCGCACGTTCTGGGAGTGGCTCGCCGGGGCGCTCCCTCCGGGGACGCTTCGGCGCGTGGCTGTGGTGGAGACGGCCAACAACGTTTTCGAGTACTCGGGCGAGAGTGAGGGATGATCGAGAAGCTGATCGTCGAGCTACTAAAAGAGCTGGGTGAGAACCCCTACCGGGAGGGGCTGGATCGGACACCCGAGCGAGTGGCCAAAGCGTTTCGGTACCTCACCTCCGGCTACGGGATGGACGTGTCGCAGGTGGTGAACGATGCCCTCTTTGCCGAGGCCTACGACGAGATGGTGCTCGTCAAGGACATCGACGTATTTTCTTTATGTGAGCATCATCTCCTCCCATTCTTTGGCAAGTGCCACATCGCGTATCTGCCCTCCAACCGGATCCTGGGGCTCTCCAAGCTGCCCCGGCTGGTGGAGATGTTCAGCCGCCGGCTCCAGGTGCAGGAGCGGTTGACCACTCAGATCGCCCAGACCCTGCAGGACACGCTCCGGCCGCGGGGCGTGGCGGTGGTGATAGAGGCCATTCACCTCTGCATGGTGATGCGCGGTGTGGAAAAGCAGAACTCCAAGGCTGTCACCTCGGCCATGCTCGGGGCGTTTCGAGATCGGCCAGCGACTCGGGCCGAGTTCATGGAGCTGATCAAGTCGCGCGGCAGCGCAATTTAGGCACCGCGGTGAAGCTTGAGCATCGCGTGGCGATCGTCACGGGAGCGGGGCGGGGGATCGGGCGCGCCGTCGCGCTCGCGTTCAGTCAGGAGGGCGCGCGAGTGGCCCTGGCGTCCCGCACCGCCTTGGAGCTGAACGAGGTCGCCGCGCTGATCCGGAGTCAAAACGGCCGGGCCTTGGTCCTGCCAACGGACGTCTGCCAGGAGGCGGCGCTCGCGACGCTGGTGGACAGGACTTTGGCCGAGTGGGGACAGGTGGACATCCTGGTGACTGCCGCCGGCGCGGCGTCCTTTGGCCCCGTCGTCGACTCCAAGGCGGCGGAGTGGGACCAGATGATGGCGGTGAACCTGCGGGGCGTCTACTTGATGTGCCGGGCGGTGCTCCCCACGATGATCGCGCAGCGGCGGGGGACCATTATCAACGTCGTGTCGGTGACAGTCAAGCGGGCCATCCCCAGTTGCGCGGCCTACGCCGCCTCGAAGCACGGGGTCTTGGGATTTACCCAGGTCTTGGCCGAGGAGATGCGAGCCCACGGGGTCCGGGTCGGGGCGCTGGTGCCCGGCGCGGTCGACACCTCCCTCTGGGATCAGATCCCCTCGCCGCCCGACCGAGCCCGGATGCTCAAACCCCGAGATGTAGCGGAGGCGGCCGTGCTGATGGCGAGCCTGCCTTCCGGCGCCTCGCTGGAGGAAGTGACCCTCCTGCCCTCTGCCGGAATCCTCTGATAGAATTGAACGTGGACCGAGTCACCCGAACATCCAGCACCGAGGAGGGATTTCATGGTCACGCTCACTGAAACGGCCTCCCGTAAGCTCATGGAGCTTCGGCTCGAAGAGGGCAAGCCCGACCATGGGCTCAGGATCCGCGTTGTGGGAGGAGGCTGTTCCGGCTTCTCTTATGAGCTCGGATGGGAGAACCAAGCCGCCGACGGGGACACCGTGGTCGAGTCAGGCGGGGTCAACGTCTATGTGGACCCCATGAGCGCGCAGTATCTGGCGGGCTCGGAGATCGACTTCATGGAAAACAACATGATGGGAGCTGGCTTCGCCATCAAAAACCCCAACGCGAAGGCGACCTGCGGGTGCGGCCAGTCCCATCAGTTTTAGCGCTCGGAGGGGGGCTCCGCCCCCCTTCTGATCTTCGGAGGGGGCCTCGGCGGCCCCCTCCGAGGCCTCCCCCATGG
>JBHIAB010000194.1:0-6558 GCA_046758385.1 Methylomirabilia bacterium
CACGCGGTTCTGGAGCGGATCCGCAAGCGCATGTCGGTCCTCGGTGAGCAGCTCTGGGGGAACGGCGAGGTGGTCTGGGTCGGGTCCGGCCGTCTCGACGACCTCCTCTACAAGCGCGAGGAAGCAGCCCCCGAAGTCTCTGCCGTGTACGGGGTGGTTGAAGGGTAGATGACCGACGCCCCACTCGCTTTGCTAGGGGCTTCGGGCGCTGTCTCCTCGCTCGTTTGTCGGGGCCGAAGCCGCAATGCCTAAGCGCACGGAAATTCATAAGATTCTCATCATCGGGTCCGGGCCGATTGTGATCGGGCAGGCCTGCGAGTTCGACTACTCGGGGACCCAGGCGGTCAAGGCCCTCGGCGAGGAGGGCTTCGAAGTGGTCCTGGTCAACTCGAACCCGGCCACCATCATGACTGATCCTGAACTGGCTCAGCGGACCTACCTGGAGCCCCTGACTCCCGAGCTGGTCGCCAAGGTCATCGCACGCGAGCGGCCGGAAGCCCTCTTGGCGACCCTCGGTGGCCAGACTGGGTTGAACCTGGCCGTGGCGCTCGCCGAGGACGGCACCCTCGACCGCTTCGGTGTGGAGCTCATCGGAGCCAAGCTCCCCGCCATCAGGAAAGCGGAGGACCGGGATCTCTTCAAGGCGGCGATGCAGGAGATCGGGCTGGCGCTTCCCCGCTCCGGCTATGCGCGCTCGCTCGAGGATGCACGCGGGATGGTCAGGGATCTGGGCTACCCCGTCATCATCCGCCCGTCCTTCACCCTTGGCGGCACCGGGGGCTCGATCGCCTACAACCCGGGCGACCTGGATGAGGCGGTGCACTGGGGGCTTCTGACCTCGCCGGCGGGGACCGTGCTGGTGGAGGAGTCGGTGATCGGCTGGAAGGAGTTCGAGTTGGAGGTGATGCGGGACCTCAAGGACAACGTGGTCATCATCTGCTCCATCGAAAACTTCGACCCCATGGGGATCCACACCGGAGATTCGATCACCGTGGCGCCAGCGCAGACGCTGACGGACAAAGAGTACCAGCTGATGCGGGACGCTGCGGTCGCCATCATCCGGAAGATCGGGGTCGAGACCGGAGGCTCCAACATCCAGTTCGCGGTCCATCCAGAGGATGGCCGGCTGGTGGTCATCGAGATGAATCCGCGAGTTTCGCGTTCCTCGGCGCTGGCCTCGAAGGCGACCGGGTTCCCTATCGCCAAGATCGCGGCCAAGCTGGCGGTCGGCTACACCCTGGATGAGATCAAGAACGACATCACGCGGGAGACGCCCGCCTCCTTCGAGCCGGCCATCGACTACTGCGTGGTGAAGTGGCCCCGCTGGGCCAGCGAAAAGTTTCCGGAAGCCGACCATACCCTCACCACTCAGATGAAGTCGGTGGGCGAGGTGATGGCCATCGGCCGCACGTTCAAGGAGGCACTCCAGAAGGCCATCCGCTCCCTCGAGCAGGACCGGTGGGGACTCGCCCTCGACCGTCCGGTCGTGGATGTTGAGGAGATCCGGAGCAAGCTCAGGGTGCCCGACCCGGATCGGGTCTTCTACCTCGCCGAGGCATACCGCGCTGGTTTTGCCACCCAGGAGATCTATGCCCTTACGAGGATCGATCCATGGTTCCTCGAGCAGATCCGGGAGATCGTGGAGTTCGAGCCCGTGATCCAGTCGGGCGCGCTCGGCGATCCGGACATCCTTCGGAAGGCCAAGGCCATGGGTTTCTCCGACCGGCGGATCGCCGAACTCTCGGGAACCACGGAGCTGGAGGTCAGAGAGACGCGCCTCTCCCGGGGGATCCGGGCCACGTACAAGATGGTCGACACCTGCGCTGCGGAGTTCGTGGCCTACACGCCGTACCTCTACTCCACCTATGAGGAGGAGGACGAGGCGCCGCCGACGGAGCGGCCAAAGGTGGTGATCCTAGGCTCGGGCCCGAACCGCATCGGTCAGGGGATCGAGTTCGACTACTGCTGCGTCCACGCAGCCTTCGCCGCCCGGGAGTTGGGGGTGGAGGCGATCATGGTGAACTGCAACCCCGAGACGGTCTCCACGGACTATGACACCTCCGACCGCCTCTACTTTGAGCCGCTGACCCTCGAGGAAGTGTTGAACATCGTGGAGCGGGAGCGGCCGCTCGGGGTCATCGTCCAGTTTGGCGGGCAGACACCGCTCAAGCTGGCCGTGCCGCTCCAGCAAGCCGGCGTGCCGATTCTCGGCACCTCCCCCGATGCCATCGACCGGGCCGAGGACCGGGAGCGATTCAGCGCGCTCTTGACCGGGCTCAGGCTGGCCCAGGCTCCGTGCGGGATGGCCCGCTCCCTCGAAGAGGCGCAGCGGATTGCCGCGGCGATCGGCTACCCGGTTCTGATGCGTCCCTCCTACGTCCTGGGCGGCCGGGCCATGGAGATCGTCTGGGAGGAGGCGGACCTTTCCCAGTACATGTCGGAGGCGGCTCGGGTGTCGCCCGAGCACCCGGTGCTGGTGGACAAGTTCCTGGAGGACTCGATCGAGATCGACGTGGATGCCATCTCCGACGGCCAGCACGTGGTGATCGGTGGGGTGATGGAGCACATCGAGAAGGCCGGGATCCATTCGGGCGACTCCGCCTGCGCGCTGCCGCCCTACACCCTGGGAGATGACCAGATCGAGCGACTCAAGGGTCAGACTCGTGCGCTGGCAAGAGAGCTCGGGGTTTCCGGGCTCATCAATGTCCAGTATGCCGTGAGGAACGAAACCCTCTACGTCCTGGAAGTCAACCCTCGGGCCTCGCGCACTATCCCCTTTGTCTCTAAGGCAATCGGGGTGCCCCTGGCCAAGCTGGCAGCCAAGGTTATGCTCGGCCAACGCCTTGGAGACCTGGGCTTCAGCGAGGAGCGTGAGATCCCCTACATCGCGGTCAAGGAAGCCGTGTTCCCGTTCGTCAAGTTTCCGGGCGTTGACGTGGTCCTGGGGCCTGAGATGAAGTCCACGGGTGAAGTGATGGGCATCGATCCGGACTTCAGGAAGGCCTACCTCAAATCCCAGCTCGCAGCAGGATCGCCGCTCCCCACGACGGGGAAGGTCTTCATTTCGGTGAAGAACCGCGACAAGCGCGCGGTGATCCAGATTGGGAAGCGGCTCGACGAGATGGGGTTTACGCTCGTCGCCACCCAGGGCACGGCCAAGGTTCTGGCGCGCCACGGCCAGGCTCCAGAGGTGATCCACAAAGTGGCAGAGGGGTGGCGGCCCAACATCGTGGACCTCATGAAGCGCGGCGAAATCTCGCTGCTCGTCAATACCCCGGAGGACGGACGCGCGCGGAAGGACTCGTATCTGATCCGCCGGACAGCCATCATGCAGAACATTCCGTACTACACCACAGTGGATGGAGCCCAGGCTGTCATAGGCGGCATCGAGGCGTTGCTCAAGGGTGAGCTGATGGTGGTGCCACTGCAGGAGGCCCATGCCTCGGCTTGAGCCTAAAGACCGGCTCATCGTCGCGCTGGACGTGGAGAGCCTGGACCGGGCCGAAGCGCTCCTGGCAGAGCTACAAGGGGTCGTCACCACCTTCAAAGTGGGTGCCCGGCTCTTCACGGCCGCCGGGCCTCAGGCCGTCGAGTTGGTGCACAAGCTTGGCGACCAGGTCTTCCTGGACCTCAAGTACCACGACATTCCCACCACGGTGGCTGGCGCCATCCGAGAGGCGACCCGCCAAGGGATTGCCATGCTGACCGTCCATGCTTCGGGGGGCTCGTCGATGCTCAGGGCGGCGGCTGAGGCGGCTGCGGAGACAGCCGGCCAGCTCAAGGTTGCCAGGCCCCTGGTCCTGGCCGTCACCGTCCTCACCAGCCTCGACCGGGGTGTCCTTCAGCGCGAGTTGAACGTGCCGCTCTCGGTCGAGGGGCATGTGCTTCAGCTCGCCCAGCTCGCCAGGGCGGTGGGGCTCGACGGGAGCGTGGTGGCCCCCGGCGAGGTCCGGATGGTCCGGAACGGGCTCGGGCCGGGCTGGGTGATCGTCGTTCCCGGGGTCCGGCCAGCCGGGAGTGACGCTCACGATCAGGCCCGGATGGCCACGCCCGAGGCCACGATCCGTGCCCGCGCGGATTATCTGGTTGTGGGACGCCCGATTACGGAGGCCCCGGATCCCCGGAAGGCTGCCCTGGCTATCGTCGAGGCGATCGCGCGAGGATGACCGAGCAGGAGGTCCTGGATCTTTACCAAGCTACGGGTGGCCTGCTGCGGGATCATTTTCTCCTGACCTCGGGACTGCATTCCGACACCTACCTCCAGAGCGCGCTGGTCTTGCAGCATCCGAAGCACGCGGAGCGACTGGGGCGCGCCCTGGCGAGAGCCTTCGCCGACGTCCGGGTCCGGGTAGTGGTGGCTCCCGCCCTGGGCGGTGTCGTTGTGTCCCATGAGGTGGCCCGGGCCCTTGGGGCGCGCGCTCTGTTCACAGAACGCGAAGGCGGGACGATGCGCCTTCGCCGGGGCTTCGCCATTGAGCCCGGCGAGCGCTGCCTGGTGGTGGAGGATGTGATCACTACGGGCAGCTCTACCCGAGAGGTCATTCGGGTTGTCGAAGAGGCTCGGGGGACGCTCGTCGGTGTCGGCGCCCTGATCGATCGCAGTGGCGGGAGCGTCGCGTTCGGGGTGAAGACGGTTGCCTTGGCGACCCTTTCAGTGCCGACCTACAAGCCGGAGGACTGCCCACTCTGCAGAGACGGAACACCCGCAATCAAGCCAGGAAGCCGCGCGTAACTCAGTTTGCCCACGAGAGCGAAGGGGAGCTCGCCCGGCTCCTCACCTTCTACGGGGTGGCCTGGCAGTACGAGCCCAGCACTTTCCCTCTGGAGTGGGATGACCTAGGGCGGGTCACGGAGGCTTTCACCCCGGACTTCTATCTTCCAGAGCACGACCTCTACGTCGAGCTGACCACCAAGGAGCAGCGCCTGATGACCACCAAGCACCGGAAGATTCGGAAGCTTCAGGCGCTTCATCCCGACGTCCGGATTCGCCTCCTGTCCCGGAAAGACTGCCTGGCTCTCGCCCGGAAGTTTGGCTGGGGCCGGAACAGCACCGACAACGCCACGCACTAGTGCCGTTCCAACTGTTTGTGGCGACTGTCGCACTGCGCGCAGTCGTGATGGTTATCGTACACGCAAGCAGGTAACAGTCGGCGCGACAAGTTGGAACGGCACTCGTCACGGTGTCGTACGGAGGACTGGAGCGGAATGATGGCCATTAAGTTGGCACGGCACTAGCCGGTGTACCACGACCTCGAGGAGATCCTGCTGGACGAAGCGGCGATTCGGGCCGAGGTCCAGCGTCTAGCCCAGGAGATCTCCCGCGACTACGCGGACCGCACCCCGCACCTGATCGGGGTCCTGACAAGCTGCTTCGTCTTTCTCGGCGACCTGATCCGTGCCCTCAAGCTGCCCGTCACGGTGGACTTTATTTCTGTGTCTGCCTACGGCAGCCCGACCCCTTCGGGCGTGGTGAGGATCCGCAAGGACCTGGATGATTCGATCGGGGGACGGGACGTCATCGTCGTGGAGGGGATCATCGACACGGGTCTCACCCTCTCCTACCTGCTCAGGAACTTTCGCACCCGCAGTCCGGCTTCTCTCCGGGTCTGCTCCTTTGTCAACAAGCCGGCCCAGCGGATTATCGAGCTCGGCGTGGACTACATCGGCCGTGAGATCCCGGACAAGTTCGTGGTCGGCTACGGGCTCGACCACCGCCAGCGCTACCGCAACCTCCCCGTCATCGGCGTCCTCAAGCCGTCCGCCATGGATCGCTAAGTCGGAGGGGGCCGGGGCGTGAGCCGAAGCTATTATCGTTTCAGCCCGCCGCCCGCTGAATCGCAAACCCGACGGAGCGGAGCTCATCTTCGGTGTCAGAGAGGCACCGGCGGTCGGTCCGACGCCGGTCTAGGTCGTGCGCCTGACCACGCTGCCGCCGCTCTCTGAAACGCCGGTCAACGAGGACTTCTACCCCTGGGAGATCCCGACTCAGTGCATGGTAGAGGTAGGGATTGCCTCGCGCCACGATGCATAGGTATTGTGACATGGCACACTCGGTATCTTTAAAACGTATCAAACGTTCGCACTGGACGCTCGTGCCCTCCTGAGCTTTGCGGTGCTTCCGGAACAGGTTGCTCGCACACGTGCCGAACGAGCCGGACTGTAGCGGGACTCTATGCTTAGGAGAGCCTCTTGTCAATGCCTAGAATCTGGGCTGTAGCGGGCAAGGCTCCAGCGGGAGGCGCCGGGGGGATGTTAGGGGGGATGAGCCGTCACCTGGGTTATAGCTGAAAGCAAGCTCGCGGCAGAAGCGCGATGGGGAGATGCCCCCGCAGTGCTGGCCCGTCTGGGGCGGCGGCGGCCGACATCTTGGAGCTGAGGGCCGGGGGAGAACCTCTCAGGGTGCTGGTGGTCGGACAAGAGAGAGGAGACGGCTATGGATGAAAACGCCAGGAAGACGGCACTCAGGATGATCACCTACGGGCTCTATGTCAGGAAGCTTGCCTTGAGCTTTCTCGAAAGCGGTCAGCGTGATCTGGCCTTTGCCTTCTTCAAGCCGGC
>JBHIAB010000195.1:0-6480 GCA_046758385.1 Methylomirabilia bacterium
GAACTCGACCAGCTCCGGAAGGCCCTGGAGCGGGTGGCGCAGGGCCACGGCCAGGTCGTCGGCGTCGTCGGAGAGCCGGGCGTTGGCAAATCGCGCCTGTTCTACGAGTTCATGCACTCGCATCGCGCCCACGGGTGGCTGGTCCTGGAGAGCGGCTCGGTCTCCTACGGGAAGGCCACGCCCTATCGTCCCGTGATCGACCTGCTCAAGGGGTACTTCAAGATTCAAGACCGAGATGATCAGCGGGAGATCCGAGATAAGGTCATCGGGAGACTCTTCGGGTTGGATCGCGCCTTGGAGCCGACGCTCCTTGCCTTCCTCGCGTTGCTCGATGTGCCCGTTGAAGATCCTCAGTGGCACGCCCTCAACCCACCGCAACGTCGGCAGCGAACACTGGATGGGATCAAGCGCCTCCTGCTTCGGGAGAGCCAGGTCCAGCCCCTGCTCGTGGTCGTCGAGGACCTCCACTGGATCGACTCCGAGACCCAGGCGCTTCTCGACGGCCTGATCGAGGGCTTGCCCACTGCTCGGCTGCTCTTGCTCGTGAACTATCGGCCGGAGTACGAGCACCACTGGGGCCGCAAGACCTACTACACGCAGCTTCGGCTCGACCCCTTGCCACCAGAGAGTGCCGACGAGTTGCTGCAAGCGCTCCTCGGGACCGACGACAGCGTTCAGCCACTCAAGCCGGTGCTGATCGAGCGCATCGAGGGAAATCCGTTCTTCCTGGAGGAGAGCGTGCGCACCCTGGTCGAAACCCAGGTTCTGGTTGGGGAGCGGGGAGCCTATCGCCTGGCGAAGCCCGTCCAGACGATTCAGGTGCCCGCCACAGTGCAAGCCGTTCTGGCAGCCCGGATCGATCGGCTCCCGCCTGAGGAGAAGCGCCTCCTCCAGGCAGCCTCCGCCATCGGCAAGGATGTGCCCTTCCCCCTCCTCCAGGCCATCACTGAGCTACCCGAGCAGGGTCTCCGCCAAAGTCTCACCCACCTCCAAGCCGCAGAGTTCCTCTACGAGACAAGCCTGTTCCCCGAGCTGGAATACACCTTCAAGCACGCCCTCACCCACGAGGTGGCCTACGGGAGCCTCCTGCAGGAGCGGCGGCGTGCCCTCCACGCCCGGATCGTGGAGGCCATCGAACGGCTCTACTCGGATCGCCTCGCGGAAAACGTCGAGCGGCTCGCCCACCATGCGCTCAGGGGCGAGGTACGGGACAAGGCTTTGACTTATTGTTGGCAGGCCGGAAGCAAAAGCTTTGCACGCGCAGCGCCCCGCGAGGCGGCGGCTTGCCTCGAGCAAGCGCTGGTCGCCCTGGGCCATCTCCCGGAGAGTCCGAAGATGACCGAGCAGGCGATTGATCTTCGGCTGGAGCTTCGAAATGCACTCTTTGCGTTCGGTGACCTCGGGCGAATCCACAAGCACCTTCGCGAGGCTGAGATCCTCGCTCAATCACTTGATGACCGACCTCGATTAGGGCGGGTCGCTGTGAACATGCTCCACCACTTTTGGGAGCTAGGCGACTATGACCGTGCCCTCGAGTCTGGTCAACGTGCCCTCGGGATTGCGGCAGACCTTGGCGATTTTGCCCTGGAGGTTGCGACGAACCTCCGCCTGGGCTACGTGTACCATGCCATGGGCCAGTACCCACAGGCGCTCGAGGTGACCAGGTGGAACGTGCAGTCCCTCAGCGGCGAGCTGATCCATGACCGCTTGAATCTCCCGTTCCTTCCGTCCGTCTGGTCTCGCACCTGGTTAGCCTGGTGCCTTGCCGAGCGCGGCGACTTCGCCGAGGGAATCGCCCACACCGAGGAAGGTGTTCGGATTGCCGAAGCAGCCGACGAATGGTGGAGCCGGATTGTCGCCTACTACGGTGTTGGCGTTTTGCGTCTCCATAAAGGCGAGTTGGCGAAGGCTATCCCTCAGCTCGAACGTGGTCTTGAACTCTCTCGGATGTGGAAGATGCCGGTCTGGCTGGCGTGGACCGCCGGCAGCCTGGGCTATGCGTATGCGCTATCTGGGCGGGTCACCGAGGCCCTTCCGCTCCTGGAGCAGGCCGTGGAACAGACCGCTTCGATGGGGATGATGACAAGCCATTCCCTCTGGATCGTGTATCTCGGTGAAGCCCATCTGTTGGGTGAGCGAAGGGATCACGCTACTCAGCTCGCCCTGCGGGCACGGGACCTCTCGCGCGAGCTCGAGGAACGGGGACACCAGGCCCGGGCGCTTCGGCTCCTCGGCGAGATCGCCTTGTATCTCGCTCCTGCGAATATCGAAAAGGTCGAAAAGGTCCAAGACCACTATCGCGAGGCCATGGCGCTGGCGGAAGAGCTCGGCATGTGCCCACTCCTCGCCCACTGCCATCTCGGCCTCGGCAAGCTGTATCGCCGAACGGGGAACCGCCCGAAAGCTCAGGGGGACTTCACCAGCGCCGCTGCGCTGTTCCGCGAGATGGACATGCGCTTCTGGTTGGAGCAGGCGGAGGCGGAGCTGAAGGCGTTGGGGTGAACCCCACCAGGGCGCGAATGCGCTTTGCGAGCGCACGGGAGGAAGAGCCCTGAGGCAACTCTCCCTGGGTGTCGACATCGGCGGGACGTTCACCGACCTCGTCGTCTATGACCCGGGAGCCCGGAAGTGTTACGTGTGGAAGGAATTGACTACGCCCGACGATCCAGCTCGCGGCGTCATTGCGGGAATAGAGGCTCTCCTGCACCAGGAGTCCATACCCGCGAGGGACATCGGACGGGTCGTCCACGCCACGACGCTGTTTACGAACGCTCTCATCGAGCGCAAGGGTGCGAAGACAGGACTGGTTACTACCGAAGGCTTTGGCGACATCCTCCAGATCGGTCGCGAGCGCAAGTACGAGCTCTACGACATCTTCATCGAGATGCCGCGCTCGCTCATTCCCCGGCGCCTGTGCCGAGAGGTGCCTGAGCGGCTCAGTGAGGCGGGCGAGGTGGAGGTCCCGCTGGACATCGACGCCCTTCTCCGCGAGGTGGACGCGCTGGTCGCCGAAGACGTAGAGTCGATCGCGGTGGTGTTCCTGCACTCCTACGCTAACGGGGTCCACGAGCAGACTGCTCTCAAGACCATGGCCGATCGCTACCCGTCCCTCTCGCTGACTGCTTCTCATGACGTCGCGCCGGAAATCGGTGAGTACGAGCGAGCCTCGACGACCGTGGCCAATGCCTACGTCAAGCCGTTGGCACAACGGTATCTCCACCGCCTCGCGGCCCAGCTCAAGGACCTCGGGATCGACGCGCCGTTCTTCCCGATGCTCTCCAACGGTGGGCTCACTCACATCGAGGAGGCCAAGCGCACCCCCGTTCAGTTGCTGGAGTCCGGCCCCAGCGCGGGCGCGCTGGCGGGGGCGCACTTCGGCGCAGCGAGCGGCGAGGACAAGGTTCTCGCGTTCGACATGGGCGGCACCACGGCTAAGGCCAGTCTCGTGGATGGCGGCGAGCCGTTGATCGCGTACCGCTTCGAGGCGGCGCGTGAGAAGCGCTTCATGAAAGGCAGCGGGCTTCCGATCAAGACCTCCACCATCGAGCTCATCGAGGTCGGCGCTGGTGGCGGCTCCATCGCCCACATCGACGAGTTAGGCCTTCTAAGGGTCGGGCCGAGGAGTGCGGGTGCGGTGCCAGGCCCGGCCTGTTACGGGCGCGGCGGCACCCAGCCCACGGTGACCGACGCCGACCTGCTGCTCGGCTACCTCAACGCCGACTTCTTCCTCGGCGGCGCGATGAAGATCGATCTCGGGGCCGCCGAGGCGGCGATGCAGTCCTTGACGGCGAAGACGGGCTTGTCGCTGACCGAGGTGGCTTGGGGCATCCATGACGTGGTCAACGAGAACATGGCCTCGGCCGCGCGCGTTCACATTGCCGAGCGCGGCAGGGACCCGCGCCAGTATGCCCTGCTGGCGATGGGCGGCGCGGGGCCGGTGCACGCCTACAACGTCGCGCGCAAGCTCAACATGCGCCGGGTGATCTGTCCGGCGGCGGCAGGTGTGGGCTCGACCATCGGCCTTCTGATGGCCCCGGCCCGCATCGACCGCGTTGCCACCATGCTCAGCAGTCTTGAGAGCCTGGACTGGGAAAAATGCGAGGGGTTGTACAGAGCGCTTGAGGACGACGCGGCCCGGGTGCTCTCGGAGAGCGGGGCGGAGATGTCGCGGGTTAGCGTGAGGCGGTCTGCCGACATGCGCTATGCCGGCCAGGCGTCGGAGATCGTGGTCGATCTGCCGGCTGGCCCCTATGCCGACGACTCCCGCGCTGTCATCGAGGCAGCCTTCGAGAGGGTCTACAAGCGGCTCTTCGTCAGGACGCGATCGGACGTCGCTGTCCAGATGGTCAGTCTGCGGGTCTCCCTCGTGGCCCCCGTCCGCGGCGGAGGCATGGCGTTCAAGGTGGGTGCGGCCGGGGCCGGTCGGGCCGCGCTCAAGGGCCGCCGGTCGGTCTTTTTCGCTGAACAGGGCGAGTTCGTGGAGACGCCGGTCTATGACCGCGGTCTCATCCCCGTCGGCGAGGCACTGTCGGGACCCGCGGTCATCGAAGAGCGGGAATCCACCCTCGTGACTGGGCCGGCCTCGACCTGCCACCTGCGTCCCGATGGCAGTCTGATCATCTCTGTGCCGGCGGAGGATTAGCAGCGATGGTCAGGCATCGCAAGGTGTTCGACGCGGTCATGCTGGAGGTGCTCTGGACGCGGCTGATCTCGTGCGTCGACGAGGCAGCGGCCGCGCTGGTCCGCACCTCTTTTTCCACCCTGGTGCGCGAGTCCCACGACTTCTCCTGCATCATCACCGATGAGCGCGGCCAGTCGCTCGTCCAGGCGACCCAGAGCATCCCCTCCTTCATCGGCACGCTGCCCGCGACCGTGAAGCACTTTCTCAAGGAGTATCCGGCCGAGACGCTGAAGCCCGGCGATGTGCTCATCACCAACGACCTCTACCAGGGCACCGGCCATCTGCCCGATATCTCGGTGGCCAAGCCCATCTTCAAAAAGGGGAGCCTAGTCGGGTTTTCCGCCAGCACGGCACACGCACCCGACATCGGCGGCAAGATCCGCTCGCCCGAGCCGCGCGAGGTGTTCGAGGAAGGCTTCCAGATCCCCATCATGAAGCTCATGAACGAGGGCAGGATGGATGAGACCCTGATCAAGCTCCTGCGCAAGAACGTGCGCACGCCCGAGCAAACTGTGGGCGATCTGTGGGCGCAGATCGTGGCGCTGGACATGATGGAGGCCCGCAGCATGGCGCTGATGGAGGATTACGGGCTGGATTCACTCGCGGAGCTGGCGCGGACGATCCAGACCCGCTGCGAGCGCGCGATGCGCGCGGCGATCCGCGAGCTACCCGACGGGGTGTATCGCAGCTCGCTCAAGACCGACGGCCTGATGGACGAGCCGATCCACCTGGCAATGATGCTCACGGTGGAGGGCGACCGCATCGACATCGATTATGCCGGTTCCTCGCCACAGGTCGACCGGGCGATCAACGTGGCGATGTGTTACACCTACGCGTTCACGGTGTACGGGGTAAAGTGCTGCACCAGCCCCAACCTTCCCAACAACGAAGGGGCGTTCCGACCCATCTCGGTGCGTGCGCCTGAGGGATGCGTCGTCAACCCGGTCTTCCCGGCCGCCGGCGGCTCGCGCATGCTGGTGGGCCACTACCTGCCAGTCCTGGTCTTCGGCTGCCTCGGGACCGTGGTGCCCCAACGGGTGATGGCGGCCTGCGGCTCGCCGATGTGGGGCATGAACCAGTCGGGCGTGGACGGCAACGGGAAGCCTCACGCCAACATGTTTTTCTACAATGGCGGCATGGGGGCCAGCTATCGCCGCGACGGGCCGAGCTGTTTGAGCTGGCCGAGCAACGTCTCTTGCACTTCGGTGGAGCTCTCCGAGCAGATCTCGCCTTTTCGCATCAAGCACAAGCGGCTGCGTGCGGATTCCGGCGGCCCCGGCAAGTTCCGCGGTGGGCTCGGCCAGGAGATCTTGTTCGAGAACCGCTCGGGCGGTCCGATCGCGGTCTCGTTCCTCGCCGAGCGCACCATCTACCCTGCCATCGGCATCGCTGGCGGCAAGGCGGGGGCGCCCGGCCTTCTGAAGGTCAACGGCGAGAAGGTCGACCCCAAGCGCCAATACGTGCTGAAAAAGGGAGAGACGGTCATGCTCGGCACCCCGGGCGGGGGCGGCCATGGGGACCCCCCGGAACGCGACGAGGGCCTGCTCAAGGAGGATCTGGAGCAGGGTTACATTACCGACACGTCAGCCTACCAGTAGGTGTGAGGCCCGCGACCTAGAGAACAACCACGATGAAATGTCCCCGGTGCCAAGCCGACAACCGCGAGGGCCTGAGGTTCTGTGAGGACTGCGGGGCTCGCCTGGCCATCACCTGCCCGTCCTGTGGCGCAGAAGTCACCCCGGACAAGAAGTTTTGTGGCTCGTGCGGCGCGACGTTAGCTGCCCCAGCTGAAGATCGCT
>JBHIAB010000196.1:0-6317 GCA_046758385.1 Methylomirabilia bacterium
CCCGACGGGGAGGAGGTGGTCTTCCAGGGGGCGCTCGATCCCCACACCCCGATCGCCCAGGGCTGGCTGCGGGCATCGCACCGCAAGCTCGACCCCGAGCTCAGCACCGAGTATTGCCCATACCACACCCACGATGAACTGCAGCCGCTCACGCCGGGGGAGGTGGTCGAGCTCGATGTGGAGATCTGGCCGACCTCTATCGTGGTACCGGCCGGCTACCGGATCGCCCTAACCGTACGCGGGAAGGACTACCAGTACGCCGGCGCGAGCGGCGGGGGGCTCGCGACCATGAAGAACGAGTTCAAGGGCTGCGGACCGTTCCTACACGATGATCCGCGTGACCGCCCGCCGGAGATCTTCGGCGGTAAGAACGCGCTCCACGTCGGCCCTGATCTGGCTGCGTACGTGCTCGTCCCAATCATCCCGCCGAAGCACGGCGCCGCGTAGGCCCTCAGCGTCGGATCGGGGTCGACAGCAACCCTTTGACTCACCTCGTTGAGCGGAGGAGGTGCCCGGAGAACCCGATAAGGATCGAGCCCGCTCATCCGGGATCCAGTAGACCACACCTTCGTTGCCGTCCACCACAAGCAGGGAGCCGTCGGGAATGTGTAGCGTGGCGCCCCGAACGCCCAGCACGGCCGGGATCCCCCGCTCGCGTGCCAGAGCCGCCAGATGAGAGGTGCTGCCGCCCAGCTCTGCCACCACCCCAGCCACCCGAGGGAGGACCGCTGCCAGCGCCGGTCCCGGCACTCGCGTGACCAACACGTCGCCCACCCCCACGCGGGCCAGTTCGGCTTCGCTCCTTACCACGCGCGCCGGGCCTGCGGCCGAGCCCGACCCGGCCGGCTGGCCCGTCAGTGCCGGGTCCCCAAGCCAGAGCCGGTTCCCAGTACGCCGAGGTTCGACGACGAGCGGCCGCGCCTGGAGGATCCAGAAGCCTTCGTCGTCCAGCGCCCACTCGATCTCGACCGTCGAGCGCAGCAGCGCCTCGGCTGCCAGCGCCAGACGCGCGAGCGTCACTGCCTCAGCCTCGCTCAGGCACGGGGCGGTAACCAGTTCGGATGCCACGGCCTGCCAGCGCAGGTCACCCGCCGCCGAGCAGCTCAGTAGCTGGGTTTTGCAGCCTGGTTCCATGCCCTCAAGCACCGGGCCGTCGCGCCGCAACAGGTAACGATCGGGGACGAGCGCGCCCTGAGCCACGGCCGGGCCCAGGCCCCAGGAGGCGGTCACCACAAGGTGGCCGTCGGAGGTCCTGCTGAGGGCACCGCCCGCCACGCGCGCGGGCACCAGCCGCTGCACCAATACGGCCACCGCCGTTCGCGCCGGGTCCACGCCGCGCGCCTTCGCGTATCGCGCCGCGCGAGGCGACCAGAGGGAGGCCCAACAGGCGCGCACCGCAGTCACCAGGTCAGCGTTGTTGGCCACGCCGAGGATCGTCTCCAGTTGCCCGGCGAAGGACGCGACCGGGGTGTCTTCGCTCAGCGCTGAAGAGCGCACCGCAACGAGCGGGCCCAGTTGTGCAGAGAGCCGCTGGTAGGCTGCGTGGAGGGCCTCTTCGACGCCTGCGGGGAGGCGAGCACGGAGGAGCCCCAGGCGGACCCCCCGAGCCAGACGGCCTGCCTCGGGCTCGGCCGTGTGGGCCACGCGTCCTTCGGCGTGCTCCAGGCCCGCGGCGGAAAGGTGGCTCCGGTAGACGTCCGCTGCAACGCAGAAAGCGTCGGGGACGGGGAGTCCGGCCAGGCGGAGCCTCGCCAGCGTCGCCGCCTTGGGCCCTGTCCGCTGGGCGGTTACGGCCTGCGCCCCAGCCAGCGGCAGGAGCGGGTCCGCCAGGGTTCGCCTCTGTCCGGCCATCTCAAGTCACGACGGTGATTTGCTCGACCGGGAAGTTGGAGATGATTTCGATCCCGTTTTCCTTGACGATTAACATTTCCTCGATCCGCACGCCCCACTCGTACTTCTTCCCATGCTGGGTCTCCAGGGCGAAGACCATGCCGGGGCGGATCTCAAGCGGGTGGTCAAGGGACCAGATGCGGGAGATGACCGGCTGGTCATACTGAGCCAGGCCCAGGCCATGGCCCCACAGGTTGGCCGCCGCCTGGTCCTCCTCCTCGTACCCCCAGGCCTCCTTGGCGGAGGGCCACTTGAGCGCGATGTCCCGCGTGGTGGCGCCCGGCCTCACCGCATGGATGGAATCGTAGAGCCACTTCAGCGCGAGGGCATAGTAGTCTTTCTGTTCCTGCGTCGGCTCCTTGCCCACGCAGTAGGTGCGGTAGTAGCACGACTTGTAGCCGTTCCAGGTGAGCGCCGCCAGGTCCATGAAGACGATGTCGCCCGGCCTGATGATGCGATCGGAGAACGTGCGCCAGTTGGGCCAGGTGTTTGGGCCGGAGGAGACGATGACGTCCTCGACGTCCTCCATGCCCGGGATGTTGTAGAGGTACTCCATGATGTGGGCAGTCACCTGATTTTCGGTCAGGCCCGGCTTGAGGAAGCGCATGGTCTCCCAGTGCGCGGCGTCGCCGATGGCGCCGACGATGCGCAGGCACTCCTGCTCGTCGACGTTCTTGATGGCACGCGCTTCCATCATCGGCGTCATGCCGTCGGCCCACTTGAGGGCGGCTTCGGTGAAGGCGCCCAGCATGTTGATATCGATGAAGTCCACCCCGAGCGGTTGGCCCCAGACGTTGTAGCGTTTCAGCTCGCGGACGATGGCGTCCGTGAACTTCTTGACCTGCTGGCGCGAGGCGGGACCGGCCGCGCCTTTGATCCAGGCATAGGACCAGCGGATGTTCTCTTGGGGCACCCAGGGGGCGTGGCGCTGGATCTGAAAGCCGATGTCCCCCTGCTCGAACAGGACCGGCTGGCCGTCCCCGCAGAGGAGCGCGTAGCGCAGGCCCGGCTTGAGCCGGTTCCACCCCGGGGTCAGGGTGCTGGTCACGTAGCGGACGTTCTCGTCGTACATCAAGAGAAGCGCTCCCAGGCCATGGGCGCGCATACGCTCTCGCGCACGGTTGAGCCTATACTGCCTGAGCCGCTCCCAGTTGATGCGCTCCTGCCAGTCGACGCCAACGATACCGAAATTCGCCATCCTCGTTGCCTCCTCTACTGATCTGGGTCTACCGGGTTCGGCTCGATCATCACTGTCATTCCCGGCTTGAAGGTCACTGGCGTCACCGGCCAACCCGACTGCTCCGGTAGCCCGGTGACCGGCTCGCCGATCCCCTGGGCCCAGCCGTGAATCACCGGGGGAGTGGGCATCGGTAACCCCGTATACTACAGCTGCCATGGTGAGTCAACGATGAACGCGCGCACTGGAGCACATTCCGCGGCAAGCCCACCCAACCCGGGGGGCACCTTGGGGCCCCGGAGATGCTTGGGCGGGCTCTCCTACCACCCTGCCGCTGGAACACCCCGTCCCAGCAAAACCCAGGAGCATCATCAGGTCCTCTGGGTCTCCGGATGTTTGGGTCGCGACCACCTTGCGTGCGCCTTCACGAATAGGTCAAACGAACCGCGCACAATGACGCAAACAGCACATATACAAACAGCCAGTATGGACCCTAGAGTAACTAGCTGGTTTGTCTGCTTCCCGGGTTCTTGCGCTGGCGGGGTGGGCGTCTGTCAGATCGCGAGCGCCGACATGCGGCTCCCAGGGGCAATCAATCGAACTTGGGGACTGAGGGCGGGGGAGGGCGATGAGGCGACAGAAAAAGGGCATTGAACCCATCGGTTTGGCCATAGTGGGGTGCGGGACGATCGGGCGGATCCGAGCACGGCTCGCCTGCGACTACCCCGGCGTCGAGTGGATCGGGTTGTGCGACATCAACGAGAAGGCCGGCAAAAAGCTCGCCGAGGACGTAAAGGCCGACTTCTTCACAGCCGATTACCGGGAGCTGCTCAAGCGGGCTGAGGTTAATGCCTCCATCATCGCCACAGATGAGAACAGGCACGTCGCACCGATTCTCGCTTCCGTCGAATGTGGCCACAAAATGATGATCGAAAAACCCCTCGCCACCAACCCTCACGAGTCGGTGAGGGTGCTCAAGGCCATCCAGGAGGCCGGCATCGACGCTGTGGTGGGGTACACGCAACGGTTCCGCCGCCGCTTCCTCGTCGCCAAGGAGAAAATCCGAACCGGGCAGCTCGGCGAGGTCACTTCGGTGACGACGCGCGCCTTCATGAACCGCCTTGTCCCCATAGCCACTCTGGAGCGGACCGAGCATCGCTCGGCCCTCACCCCCATGGTTGTCTCCGGCACCCACAGCCTCGACATTTGCCTCTGGCTGATGGAGGGCAAGAAGCCCGTCGAGGTCTACGCCCGCTCGGTCGACAAAGCCCTGGGCGCATCCTATTCGGCGAAAGACGCCACCTTCGGCGTCTTCACCTTCGAGGACGGGACCATCTGGAGCATGTCCATCAACTGGGCGCTGCCGGTCGTCTGGCCCGGCTCGGTCTACAGCCTGGAGATCGGCATCGTCGGCACCGAGGGCGTTCTCACCATCGATGACACTCATCGCGACCTGGTGTTGGCGTCGGAGAAGCCCCAGCCCGTTGGCTACACCCCGGGCGTGAAACGAAACGTCGACTTCCTGACGAGTTATCCGCCGGGTGACATTGCGTTCGGCCAGCTCTGGGGGCCGATGCGCGAGGAGACGAACGCCTGGCTCGCCCGCATCCACACGGGTCTCGAAACCCCGCATGCCACCGCCGAAGATGGCCACCGGAACCTCCTGCTCACCATGGCGATGGACCTGTCCGCGAAGCGGGGCAAGGCAGTGCCGCTTCCGATCGAGCCGGGGGAGTTCGATAAATGAGAGGCCGGGCGTCATCGCGACGAAGTGCGGAAACGGTCACTGATCCTGGCCGAGTGCCTGCCATTGACCGGCCTCTTCGCAGTGTCTATAATTCCGCCGGACCTAGTGCCAAGATTGACATGCCGAGCTTAGCGCAAGGATGCTCGTACGCGAGGTAGACGCGACTGCAAAGGGGGATGTGATGGCACAGCACTGGAAGACAGACAAGTGGTTTGTGAGCCCCTGGAACTTTCTCCCAGAGGTGATGGAGGGCTGGAAGTTCCCATCGAGAATGAAGATTCATGACGTGACCCTGCGTGACGGCGAGCAACAAGCAGGGGTCGTGTTTACTAAGGATGACAAAATACGGATCGCTTCTCTCTTGGACGAGGCCGGGGTTCACCGTATCGAGGCTGGCATGCCAGCCGTGTCCCCTGCCGACGCCGAAGCCATCAAGGTGATAGCCAAGATGGGCCTGAACGCGGAGATTTTTTGTTTCTCCCGGTGCATGGTGGAGGACGTAGAGAGAGCAGCTGAGACCGGCGTGAAGGGCGTGATCATGGAGGTACCGGCCTCGGAGCATATCATCGAGCACGCCTACAAGTGGCCTGTGGAAAGGGCCATCGAGACCACTATCAAGGCGACCAGGTATGCTCACAAGCAAGGGCTGTACACAGTGTTCTTCCCGATAGACGCCTCTCGAGCGGAGATGACGTGGTATCTCAACCTGATAGAAAGGATTGCAACGGAAGGGCACATGGATGCCCTCGTGCTGGTGGACACCTTTGGGGTGCTTTCTCCCCAAGCTGTCCGGTACTTCGTTACACGAACCAGGGAGCGCATACAGAAACCCTTGGAAACCCATTTCCACATGGACTTTGGTCTTGGAGTGGCTAACACCATTGTGGCGCTGATGAACGGTGCAGAGACGGTACATGCGACTGTGACGGGCCTGGGCGAACGGGCCGGGAATGTCCCCACGGAAGACTTGGTCATGGCCCTAATCGCCATGTATGGCGTGGATACAGGGATCAAGCTCGACAAGCTGTACGGACTGTCACAAGAGGTCCGGAGGCTGGCTAATCACCCCATCCCGCCAAACAGACAGATTGTAGGCGACAACCTCTTCGACGTGGAGTCGGGGATCATCACCTCATGGTACAAAAACACGGCTCCCGATCACTTGACGGAGATGTTCCCGTTCCTGCCGGAAGTAGTGGGACACCGTCCGCCTCGCATGGTGCTCGGAAAGGGCAGCGGCATCGACTCTGTAGCGATATGGTTGCAACGTATCGGGGTGAAGGCCTCCGACGAGGAGATGCAGGAGATCCTGGTGCAGGTGAAGAGCGCCTCGCTGGAGAAGAAGGCACTCCTCACCGAGGATGAGTTTCGCAAGATCGCTGATCGAGTGGTATCGCCTCAAAGATGACCGCCAAGGGTAGCTTGCTTGTCCGGCCAGCATCGGCACGGCGCTAAATGGAGCCCCATGATTTGGAGTGATGAAGCAGGCCATCCCAGGCATGC
>JBHIAB010000197.1:0-6278 GCA_046758385.1 Methylomirabilia bacterium
ACGGCGGCTACCGTCCAGCCGGCGCTCCTCGCTCGCGGGCTCAGGAGGGTCGCCCTCGAGCGAGGAGTTTACGTCTGCGAGGGCTCACCCATGACCGGCCTTGATCGAACTCGCCCTCCGCGCGTGCGCACTCCACGGGGAACGGTTGCGGCAAAGAGCCTCGTCCTCGCACTCAACGCTTGGGCCACGCGCTTCTCAGAGCTGCGCCGCGCTCTCGTCGTGATCGCGAGCGACATAGTGGCAAGTGAGCCTGTACCGGCGCGGTTGGCACACGCGGGCTGGACGAGTGGCCTTGCCATCTCGGACTCACGCATGCTCGTCAACTATTATCGAACGACGCTCGACGGGCGGATCGTTTTCGGCAAAGGGGGGGGTGCTCTAGCTTTTGCCGGCCGGGTTGGTACGCACTTCGACGGCGCCTCCCCGCGCAGGGCAGAGGTCGAAGACAGCTTTCGGGCCCTCTATCCGGAACTCAGCGACGTGCGAGTGATAACGAGTTGGACAGGGCCCGTCTCCCGGACGACGAAGGGGTTGCCATGCTTCGGTCGGCTCGGCGGCCGCCGGGACATCGTCTATGCGACAGGGTACTCCGGCAATGGTGTTGGGCCCAGTTACCTGGGCGGCCGAATCCTGGCCTCACTCGCACTGGAGCTTGACGACGAATGGGCAGGGAGCCCCCTCGCCCGCGGCCCCGCCGGCCGCTTCCCGCCCGAGCCGGTGCGCTACGTTGGAGCGCGTCTCGTGCGCCACGCAGTCGCGCGAAAGGAGCGAGACGAGGATGTGGGTCGTCGCTCTTCGCCGGCCACGCTGGCGCTCGCGCGCCTGGCGCCCGCCGGGCTTGTCCCAGTGGAGCGCGGCGACTAACGACCACTCGGGGCGCTTCACTTCGCCATGCCTGCGGGGATTGGTGGCATCGGTAGGCGCCGCAGCATCACCTCGTCTCCTGCCTCGATGCCGAGGATCTTCCGGCCCAGGGCGTCCAGAGGGATGGCGCGGCCGGCCGCCGTGGCGTCCACCTTGACCCACGCCCGAAGGGGTGCAGGATGCCGCCCCAGGAGTTCCACGAGATCGCCGGGCGACAGGTCAAGCTCACTCGCCAGCGCGGGTGACAGCCGCAGCACCCGATGACGCCCTCTGACGCCCTCGTACGGGTCTCGCTCGTTCGCTTCGACCGAGACCCGAAGGCGAGCGGCAGCCAGTTCCTCGCGGATGCGCCGCGTCCTCTCCGGGTCCACCGTACCGTCCGGCGCCAGGACGACGCCGTAGCGATCGCGCGCTCCTTCCCGTGAAACACGCCTGGCAGCCACATCAGCCCTGACGCGCTCCGGATCGCGCTCTAATGGATCCCCGAAGCCACCCCCGCCGGCCGACTGCATCACGACGATGTCCCCTTCCTTGATGAGGTAACCCGTCACCTTCCCTGGCGTGGGGAACTCCTGCTCCACCCCGTTGCGGATGACCGAGACCTTAACCGGGGCTGCGCTGTGCGCTCCGCCAATCCCGTACGGCGGAATTGCGGCCCGGTCGCTGAGCACAGAGTAGCGGGCCTCACCGTGGAGCAGCCGCACCTCGCGGCGCATCCCGAGGCCGCCCCGGGTCCGGCCCTCTCCTCCCGAGTCGGTCCGCAGCTCGCAACGCTCGACGAGAAGGGGCATCTCGATCTCGAGCGACTCTGCCGTGTGGATGGAGCGGATGTTGCCGAAGTCAACATTCACGTACGCGCTCGATCCGTCGTCCTCCGAGAAGCCGCCGTTTCCACCCGCCGGGGCTTCGACATACACGTAACCGCGCTGCCGCCGCTCGCTGTGGCCTCCTATGGCGTTGGGAAAGGAGGTTCCACACAGGTCTCCGGAGACCAGGTGAGGGATCACCTGGGAAAGGGCGCCCAGCATCACCGACACTGCACGCTTCCGGACCTCCCCATGGGCACCCGCCGGGGCATCCGGCTTGACATCCACGATGGAGGCTTCCGGTGCGCGGAGCCGGATCGGGCGGAATACCCCGTGGTTGACCGGCCCACCCGGGTCGAGGGAGGACTTCACCGCCACGAACACTCCCGCCCCAGCCGTCGCGAGCGACGAATTGACGACGCCCGGGACCTGAGGGTTGGACCCGGCGAAGTCGGCGATGATCTCGTCGCCCTGGACGCGAAGGGTCAGCCGCATCAGCACCGGGTCGAACTGCCCGTCCTGATAGAACTCCAGGTAGTCTTCGTAGACGTACTCCCCGTCGGGCAGTGTCGCGATCCGTTCTCTCAGGCGGCGCTCCGACCGGTCTAGGTTCAGGGCGATGCAGTCCAGCACGGTCTTTCGGCCGTACTTGACCAGGAGCTTCCGGATCCGCCCCTCGGCCACCCGGCACGCCCCGAGGGCCGCGTTCAGGTCGCCGAGGCGCTCGTCAGGCAGTCGCATGTTGCTCAGGATCAGGGTCATTGCCGCCCGGTTGGGCTGCCCCCCCTCATACAGCTTGATGGGCGGGATGCGGACACCCTCCTGGTAGATATTGGTGGATAAGCCGGAGTAGCTGCCCGGGGTCATTCCCCCCACGTCCGCCCAGTGCGCCCTAACGGCCGGGAAGATGAACAGCTCGCCCTCGTCGAAGACCGGATGCAGCAGGGTCACGTCGTTCAGGTGCGTTCCGCCACGATAGGCGTCGTTGAGAAGGATGACATCCCCGGGCCGGATGTCGTCGGCGAAGTCCTCCATCGCGCACCGGACGGACCAGGGCATGGGCAGGACATGCCCGGGATGGTCTTCGGACTGGGCTACCATCTGCCCTTCTGGATCGAACAGGGCGCACGAGAAGTCGTCCATCTCGTAGATCACCGACGAGTAGGACGCACGGATGACGGTGGCCCGCATCTCCCGCACAATGGCGATAAGCCCCTCGCACACGACCTCCAGAGTAATCGGATCCACGTTGAGCGTCATCGCTCGCCCCTCTCCAAAACCAGCTCCGCCAACGTCCCGACTGATCCGACCCACCCGGGCGGGAGAAGCGTGACAGCCCCCATCTCCTCCACGATGGCTGGCCCGAGGACCCGGACGCCCGCGGGCAGGTGATCGCGGTCATACACCGGCACCGGCCGGAAGGCACCGTCGAAGTAGACGGACCGCATCTGCTGCCGGGCGTCCTCCAGCGCCCCCCTTGCTGCCCACCGAGGGAGGGTCGGCTTGGACGCCAGGCCAATCGCCGCCAGCCGGAAACTCACAATCTGTGCTGCCTCTCTGCTGCTGTGCCCGTAGCGCCGCTCATGGGCCCGGTGGAACACCTCCTCGAGGGCCGTCATGGAGTCGAGGGCGTCTGGCACGCGGACCAGGAGCTCCCAGGACTGGCCGACATAGCGCATGCCGAGAACGCGTCTGGTCACGATGTCGTTGGGCGAAATCCCCTCTTCAAGGAGCGCCGCCCGTCCCTCCTCTTCCATGTCGGCGAACGTCCCCGCCACATCAGAGAACGGGGCACGACGCGTTTCTAGGAGGCGCGTTCGGATGTAGTCGCGGCGGAGGTCCAAAACGAGGGATCCGAAAGCCGAGAAGTTCCCCGGGCTGGGCGGGACAAGCACCCGGGGTATTTCTAGCTCATCGGCGATCAGCGCCGCATGCATCGGCCCAGCGCCCCCGTACGCCAGCAGCACAAAGTCGCGGGGGTCGTACCCCTTGGCGATGGAGATCTCTTTTATCGCGCTCACCATCCGGGCCACGGCAATCCGGATGATGCCTTCGGCCAACCGATCCTCGTCGAGGCCACGCAGGCGCTCATTGAGCTGCCACATTGCCTGCCGCGCTAGCTCCTCGTCGAGCGCGATCTCACCAGCCAGGCGGGCTCGCGGGTTCAGTCGGTGAAGCAGCAGATTCGCATCCGTGACGGTGGGCTCCCTCCCGCCCCTGCCGTAGCAGGCAGGTCCGGGATCGGCCCCCGCGCTGCGAGGGCCTACCTTCAGGACTCCGCCGGCGTCCAGCCAAGCCAGGCTCCCTCCCCCGGCCCCGACGCTCTTGATTTCGATCTGTGGGGTCCGGTTGGGATACTCTGCGATGTACTGCTCCGTGGTGACAGGTACCTCCAGCCTCTCGATCAGGCACACATCGGTGCTCGTGCCACCCATGTCGTAGGTGATCAGATTCTCGACCCCCAGCGCCTGTCCCAGGTAAACGGCCGCCGCGACGCCGCCGGCCGGCCCCGACAAGACGGTGTGGACCGGGAAAAGGGCAGCGCGCTGAGCCGTCACGACTCCGCCGCTCGAGGTCATGATGAGCACTTGCCGCCCGTAGCCGCGCCGGGCCAGCGCCCCATGTAACGAGTCCAGATACTTACCGACGCTTGGGCCTATGTAGGCGTTGAGAACCGCGGTGCTGAAGCGCTCGTACTCGCGGAACTCCGGCAGCACCTCCGAGGAGGTGCACACGAACCAGCTGGGTAGAACTTCCTGAGCGACCTTTGCCGCGGCCTGCTCGTGAGCGGGGTTGGCGTAGCTGTGGAGAAAGCAGATCGCCAACGCCCCGACGCCGTGGGCCGCGATGCCGTCCACGGCAGCTCGGACCTCTCCCTCCCCCAGGGGGCAGAGGACCGTGCCGTCAAACAACACCCGCTCGTCAACCTCCAGCACGCGCTCGCCGGGGACCAGTGGCGCTGGCTTCAGCGTCTTGATGTTGTACAAGGCCGTACGGTTCGTGCGCGCGATCTCCAAGGTGTCGCGGAACCCCCGGGTCGTGAGGACCCAGACCGGCACCCCTTTCCGCTCGAGGATCGCGTTGGTCCCGATGGTCATGCCGTGGACGATTCGCCCCGCTTCGACGAGCCCGGCCCCAAGCTTCTCGAGGACGTTGAGCACTCCATGTGTCGGGTCGGCAGGGGTCGAAGCCGCCTTCCCCCACCGGAGCTCCCCCGTTACCTCGTCGTACACCACGGCATCCGTAAAGGTTCCCCCGACGTCCACGCCGATCCACTGCATCACATCTTCCCTTCCGGAGGACGCCGGACCTCACTACGACGCCTCTCGCTCATCTCCGCCGACAGGGCGACTGCACTCATACCACGCCCTGAGCGCGCCATTGTGCCACCTGGCTCGGCGCGTATCCGAGCTCGTGGAGAATCTCGCCGGTATGCTCCCCCACAGCCGGAGCCGCCCGTCCTGCCGCCACTTCGCGGTCTCCGACCGGGCACGCGACATATCGCAGTCTTGTCCCGCCAGTGGAGCCCCCCTCCAAAATCATTCCGCGTGCTCGGACCTGCTCTGACTCGATCGCCTGTGGCACCGTATGGACAGGGCCGCATGGGACATCCGCCGCGGCCAAGGTTTCCAGCCAGGCCTGAGTCGACCGAGTCAGAAAGATGCGGGCGAGGTCAGCCTCGAGCTCCTTGTGATTCGCCAGGCGCGCCTCGGCCGTCGTGTAGCGCTCCTGTGCCCCCAGCACCTGGACATCGAGCGCCCCACACAACCGGTGCCAATGTTCGTCCCCCTCAACAGCGATGACGACCATGCCATCACTCGTTTTGAAAGCTTGAAAGGGGGCCACTGAAGGATGGCGTGTGCCGAGCGGGCGCGGGCTCTCTCCTGTGTTGAGATACCGGGCGATTGCGTTCTCCAACAGCGCCAACTGACACTCCAGCATTGCCACGTCGATTCGCCGGCTTGAGTTGCCAGCGTTGCGTTCCACCAGCGCCGCCAGGATGGCGATGGTCGCGAACAGAGCGGCTCCGATGTCTCCGATAGACACCCCCACGCGGACAGAGGGTCCACCTTCCGGGCCCGTCACGCTCATCATACCGCTCCAAGCCTGAACGACGATGTCAAACGCGGGACGATCGCGCATCGGGCCGGTCTGGCCGAACCCCGAGATCGATGCGCGGATCAGGCGGGAATTTAGTCTGGTGAGCACTTCGTCTGGAAATCCCAGACGATCCAGGACACCGGGCCGAAAATTCTCGACAACCACGTCAGCGCTCCGAATGACCCGCGCCAGGATCTGCGCGCCGTCGACATGCTTCAAATTCAGCGTCAGGCTTCGCTTGTTCCGGTTGATGCTCCCGAAGTAGACGCTCTCACCGGCGACATACGGGCCGACCGCTCGACTGGGGTCTCCCACCCCCGGGCGCTCGATCTTGATGACATCCGCGCCCAGGCTGCCCAGAATCCAGGTGCAGTATGGGCCCGCCAGGTGCGCCGTCAGATCGAGTACGCGAATGCCCCCGAGCATGGCCGTCCGTGGAGGACAACCGACTTCAACTGACTAAATGGAGCCCCATGATTTGGAGTGATCAAGCAGGCCATACCAGGC
>JBHIAB010000198.1:0-6269 GCA_046758385.1 Methylomirabilia bacterium
GCGACACGCGACCCGATCGTGCGGGTGTGGGATCTCGAGCAGGGCCGTCTCCTCTCCACAGATGTAGGCCCCACCCCCCCGGTGAATGACGACCTCCAGATCGAAGCCCGAGCCCAGAATGTTCGGTCCGAGCAACCCGGCCGCGTACGCCTCCTGGACGGCGGCAGTGAAGACTCGCCACGGCCGGACATACTCGCCGCGGATATAGACGAAGGCGAGGTGGGCGCCGATGGCGTAAGCCGAGATGAGCATCCCCTCGATGAGCGCGTGGGGGTCTCGCTCCAAGAGGTAGCGATCCTTGAAGGTGCCGGGCTCCCCTTCGTCGGCGTTGACGACCAGGTATTTGGGCTCGGGGCTGCCCTTGGGGACGAACCCCCACTTGGCTCCGGTGGGGAAGCCCGCGCCGCCCAGCCCTCGGAGGTTGGAGCGCTTGACCTCCTCGGTGACGGTGGCGGGCCCCATGGCGAAGGCCTTCTTCACCGCCTGATAGCCGCCGCTCTCCCGGTACACCCTAAGGGTGTGGGAGTCGGAGAGATGAAAGCTCCGGGTCAGGAGCTTCTCGCCCATCACCCCAGCGCCTCGAGAATCCCATCGATCTTCTCGCGGGTGAGGAAGCCCTCGTACCGATCGTCGACTTGCATCATGGGGGCCATCTCGCAGGCGCACAGACACTCCACGCCCAGGAGCGCCACGCGGCCATCCTTGGTGGTCTCCCCCACGTCCACGCCCAGCCGCTCCTTCAGGTAGGCGAGGACATCACGGGCCCCGAGCAGGTGACAGCTCAGGTTGTGGCAGACCGAGATCACGTGCCGGCCCTTGGGCTCTCTGAAGAAGAGGGTATAGAAGGTGACGACCTCGTGGACGTGGGCGGGGGAGAGGCCGAAGAGCCCCGCGACATACTCCTCCACCTCGAGCGAGATGTACCCGAACCGTTCCTGGGCCAGGTGGAGCGCCGGCAGGAGGGCGGCCCGCTTGTCCGGGTAGAGCCCCTGGAGTCGCCGGACCTCGACCAGGTCCGACTCGGCGAAGATCACGGCTGCCTCGCTCATTGGGCCCTAGCGGTCCAGCTCTCCGCCGATCATGTTGATCGACCCGAAGGTGGGGACCACGTCGGCCACCATCTCCCCCTCGATCATCCGGTGGAGCGCCGCGATCGGAGGGAAGCACGGCGGCCGGCAGCGCACTCTATAGGGACGATCGGTCCCGTCGGAGACGATGTAGAAGCCAAGCTCACCATTGGCGCCTTCGACCGGGAAGTAGGCCTCCCCGAGAGGCGGCCGGATCCCGTATCCCTCCATGATCAGCATGAAATGGTTCATGAGCCCCTCGATGGACCCGTAGGCGTCCTCCTTCGAGGGCAGCACCACGCGCTTGTCGGCCACGTTGACCTCTTGCTGGAGCCGCCGCTCCTGGCCTTGGAGATTCGGGGACAGGGTGATCGGGACGAGCAGGAGCCCCTCCGTCTTCCCGAGCTTGCCCCGGTCGACGTAGAGATCCGGGTCGATGGGCGCGCCGGAGAAGTCCACATTGATCGGACCGCCGGGGAGCTGATCCAGGGCCTGCTCCACGATCCGCATGGCCTGCTCCATCTCGGCCATCCTGACGAGGTAGCGGTCGTAATTGTCGCCATTCTGTCCCGTGGGGACCTCGAACTCGACCCGGTCGTAGGCCCAGTACGGCCGGGCCTTGCGCACGTCGTAGGCCACGCCGCTCGCGCGGAGGAGGGGGCCCGTGATGGCGTAGGCGAGGGTCTCCTCTGCCGAGAGCGCACCGACACCCACCATCCGGTCCACGAAGATCCGGTTGCCAGTCAAGAGGGCATGCACCTCCTCCAGCACCTGGCGGGTCTCCTTGAACGCGTTCTGAACCTTCAAGGCAAAGCCATCGGGCAGATCAGCCTTGACCCCCCCCACGCGGCCGTAAGAGATCGTCAGCCGCGCGCCGGTCACGTCCTCGACCAGCTCCCACAGGTACTCGCGCGCCTTGATCATGTACAGGAAGACGGTGAAGGCGCCGAGCTCCATCGCCGAGGCGCCGATGCAGGTCAGGTGGTCACAGACCCGGGAGATCTCGGCCATGATGACCCGGATGAACTTGCAGCGCTCGGTGATGTCGATGCCCAGGAGCTTCTCCACGCCGGAGGCATAGCCGAAGTTGTTGATGAGCGGGGAGACATAGTTGAGGCGATCCGTGTAGGG
Organism: Methylomirabilia bacterium; assembly: GCA_046758385.1. Taxonomy (GTDB): domain Bacteria; phylum Methylomirabilota; class Methylomirabilia; order Rokubacteriales; family CSP1-6; genus JBHIAB01. The sequence continues at coordinate 2,199 of JBHIAB010000198.1, forward strand.
GATGGCGTTGTTGTACGGACCGACCTCGCACTCCTTCTCGAAGGCCCTGTGGAGGTACCCGATCTCCACGTCGCCCTTCACCACGGTCTCCCCGTCCAGCTCGGCGAGAATCCGGACGATGCCGTGCATGGCCGGGTGCGCGGGCCCCACGTTCACGTAGAGGTGCTGGGAGCCGGAGCCCGTCCCGCTTCCCTCTCCGAGCAGGATCTCTCGCTTCGTACGTTCTGCCATCCTCTCGCTACTTCCCTTCCTCACCCAACATCGGCGCGGTTGCGTCGCATTTTTTCAGCACGCCACCGGCGCCGTGCCGAGAACCGAGCAGATCAAGGACGCAGGGAGGAGCCGACCGGAGGCGTACTTCGGGTACGTTGAGGATCGGCGACGACCGAGGACGCAGAGATGCGACGGTTATCGGCACGGCGCTAGTTCTTGGGCCCGATCAGGGGCTGCCGCTTGTCCACGGGATAGTCCTTCCTGAGCGGGTGCCCCTGAAACTCCTCGTACATAAGGAGCCGTCTGAGATCGGGGTGCCCCTCGAAGCGGATCCCAAACATGTCCCACGCCTCTCGCTCGAACCAGTTGGCGATGGGCCAGAGGGGAACGGCCGAGGGCACTCCGCCGTCGTCCTCCTCCACCCGCACCTTGAGCCGGACCCGGTGGTTGTGGGTCACGGAGTAGAGGTGATAGACCACCTCGAAGCGCGGGCCATCCTCCCGGCCCGGATACTTGAGATAGTCGACCGCCGTCAGATCCATCAAGATCTCGAACCGGAGCTCGGGATCGTCCTTCAGGTAGCGCAGCACCTCGAGGATCCCGGCGCGGTCCACCACCGCCGTGTGGTCCCCCCGGAAGTCATGGGTTTCCACGATCCATCCCCCGAACCGGTTGGCGAGCCGCGCAAGAATCGCCTGTCCGTTCATCGAGTGTGGGATGCGAGAGGCGGCCCCCGGAGTCTCAGTAGCGCTGGACCCCAGCGGCGATCTTCTCTTGAAGCTTCATCAGCCCGTCCAGAACGCTCTCCGGACGCGGCGGACAACCCGGAATGTACACGTCCACCGGAAGAATCGTGTCGATCCCCATGACCGTGGCGTAGTTGTCGTAGAACCCCCCCGTGCAGGTGCAGACTCCGAACGCCACCACCCACTTGGGCTCAGTCATCTGATCGTAGACCCGCCGAAGGACCGGGGCCATCTTGTGGCTGATGGTCCCCACCACGAACAGCACGTCGGCCTGCCGGGGGGAGAAGCGAGGGAGCCCCGCTCCGAACCGGTCCACGTCGTAATGAGAGCACGCCGTGGCCATGTACTCCATGCCGCAACAGGCGGTCACGAACGGGAACTGAAAGATGGAATACTTCCGCGCCCACCCGATGGCCTCATCGAGCTTGGAGGTGAAGAAGGTTCCTAGTCCCATTCGAGACCTCCCTTCTTCCAGAGATAGAGGAACCCGAGCATGAGGATCCCCAGATACACCAGGATCGCCACGAACCCGTACCACCCCAGCTCGGTGGCCAGCACGGCCCAAGGGAAGACAAACATCACCTCGATGTCGAAGATGATGAAAAAGATGGCAATGGTGGAGAACTTGATCCCGAACCGGCCTTCCGGCAGCGCGATGGGCGCCTGGCCGCACTCGAAGGGCTCCACCTTGGTCGGGGTGGAGCGCCGCGGGGCGATAAGCGATGGAATCCAGATCATTGCTCCCGCGACCAGCGCGGCGAAGCCAAACACGATGAGGATCGGGACAAACTCCATCGCCCCGTTCACCGCGCCGAGAGGCCGTCACGCCCCGAAGGAGAGAAACCCGGCGCGGGCGGCGGCCCGAGGCGATCACCAACATCCTGAACCTGACGCTTGGCGTGGTAAGAGCTCCGGACCAGGGGCCCGGCTTCCACATGCGCGAAGCCCAGTGCCCGCCCCAACTCCACCAGCTCGACGAACTCCTCGGGAGTGTAAAACCGATCGACAGGCAGATGGTGGGGCGAGGGGCTGAGGTACTGCCCAAGGGTCAGGATGTTCACGTCCACCTCCCGGAGATCCTGCATGGTACGGACGAGTTCATCCCGGCTCTCCCCGAGCCCCAGCATGACCCCGGACTTCGTGAGGAGAGCGGGAACGGCCGCCCGGGCTCGCTTGAGCAGCTCCAGGGACCGCTCGTAGCGGCCCCCGTGACGCGCGATCTTGTAGAGACGCGGAACCGTTTCCGTGTTGTGGTTCAGGATATCGGGCCTGGCCAGGAGCACGGTCGCGAGCGCCTCCGCGGAGCCCTGGAAGTCTGGGATCAGCACCTCCACCTGGCAGCCGGGCGCCTCCCCGCGAATGCCGCGAATGGTGGCGGCAAAGACGGCGGCTCCACCGTCGGCCAGGTCGTCCCGGTTCACCGAGGTGACCACGACGTGCTCGAGCCCCAGGGCCCGGACGGCACGCCCGACCCGCTCGGGTTCCTCCCGGTCTTCCCAGACAGGCCGGCCGTGGGTGATCGCACAGTAGCCGCAGTTCCGCGTGCAGACGTCACCGAGGATCATGAAGGTGGCGGTCAGATCCTGCCAGCACTCACCGATGTTGGGGCAGTGAGCCTCCTCGCAGACAGTGTGGAGATTCCACTCCCGCATCAGCGCCTTGAGACGGATATAGTTGGGCCCTCCGGGAGCCCGCACCTTGAGCCAGGAGGGCTTGCGAGCAGCGGGAGGAGGTGACGAGTTCAGAAGTGGGAGGGAAATCCCCATAGTTTCCTGTTCCCTCCGGCTCATTATGCCAGAGCTTTCGGAGCGCGCCAAGCGATCTGGTCCTCGGAGGGGGCTGCGCCCCCCTTCCGATGCCTCCCCCCCTGGATTGCGCGGGCAAAGCCCGCGCTCGGTACAACCCGCTACGCTCATGCGGACATTGCTCGGCAGGACAGCGTGGCGCGGGCCAATGAGCGTTACATCGTTACCGCCCCGTCCTGCACGGCCTCGAGCTCGAAGGCCGCGGCCATGAGCGCCTTCGTGTGCGGGTGGGTCGGGTGATCGAAGATCTTTGAAGCAGGCCCCTGCTCGACGACGCGGCCCGCCTGCATCACGATGACCTCGTGGCTCAGCGCCCGGATCACCTTCAAATCGTGGCTGATGAAGAGATAGGCCAGATTGTGGCGCGCCTGCAGCTCACGCAACAGATCGACGATCTGCGCCTGGACCGACATGTCCAGCGCGGAGGTCGGCTCATCGAGCACCACGAGGCGGGGGCGCAGGACCATGGCGCGGGCAACGGCGATGCGCTGGCGCTGGCCGCCCGAGAATTCGTGCGGGTACCGATCGCGGGTGTCAGGATCGAGGCCGACCTCTCTCAGCGCTTGCTCGATGAGGGCCCGGCGCTCCAGAGAGGTCCCGCCGATCCGGTGGACGCGCAGCCCCTCCTCGATGATCTGGCCCACCGACAGGCGCGGGGAGAGCGAGCCGTACGGGTCCTGAAAGACGATCTGCATTTCGCGTCTGAGCGGGCAGAGGGGCCTCGAGCGGAGCCCCTGGATCTCGCGCCCTCGGAACTGGATCGTTCCCTCGCTCCTCTGAAGTCGCAAGAGAGCGAGGCCGAGCGTGGTCTTCCCCGAGCCGCTCTCGCCGACCACGCCGAGGGTGCGACCCTCGCGCACGGTGACGGTCACGCCGTCCACGGCCTTGATGTGACCGATCGTGCGCCTCAGCACCCCGCCCTTGATCGGAAACCACACCTTGAGGTCCTGGGCCGCCAGGGCAACCGGCGAGTCCGTGGACCCGTCGTGGGGGCGACCCCGAGGCTCGGCGGCCATGAGACGGCACGTGTACGGATGGCGTGGACGCTCGTAGAGCTCAGAAACGGCACCGCCCTCGACGATCTCCCCCTGGGTCATGACGCAGACGCGGTCAGCCATCTTACGCACCACGGCGAGGTCATGGGTGATCAAGAGGAGCGCCATCCCGAACTTGGCCCGGAGATCCTTGAGCAGCTGGAGGATCTGCGCCTGGATGGTGACGTCCAGAGCCGTCGTCGGCTCGTCGGCGATCAGGAGATCGGGCTCGTTGGCGAGCGCCATGGCGATCATCACGCGCTGGCGCTGGCC